>NZ_FMUF01000027.1:0-39718 GCF_900100985.1 Nitrosospira sp. Nsp1 | reverse complement strand
ATCAGCAAGAAATGGACGATGCCGATTCAGAACTGGAAAGCGGCACTAAATCGATTTACCATCATGTTCGATGAGCGTATGCCACAGCATTAAACAATTCCCCGATTACACAAAATCAAGGACACCCTCCTATTGTTGGTAGCTTTACAAAAAAAGCTGTTGATCTGGTGGCTGGACATGGCGTTCGGACGCAACCGAGATTCAATCAAGTCTGACCCTGAGCTATCTACTGGTCACGTAGGGTGGATTCTAATTCCAACTGCACCCGTCCTGAAAACACGCCGCCACCCGTGCGGTGAGCTTGAGCGCCTGATCAACACCCCGCAGAAGCAGTGCACCCGCATCCGAGCTGATCCGCCCTCCGTCGAAATCCACTACCACTTCGCGTGAACCAACACGTCCTGTGCGGATCGCTTTTCCGTTACATTGTGTATGCATCGCGGCCTTTACCTTCCATGAGATATCTTGTTATCGCAAAACAACTTTCTCATGTTTTAAGGCCCGATGCACCTCTTATTTGTGAGATATCCGGGCTAGTCTGACCCTATTGGTTACTATTGGTTATACTTGCTGACAATCCGAGTGCCTTGGCAACACCTGCGCCATAGTCAGGATCGCACCGGGTGCAGTTGGCGATGTGGCGGCGCTTGATCTCTTCCGGCGCATCGCCCATGGCCTGTGCGGTGTTGTCGAACAGGGCCTGCTGCTGCGCCGGTGTCATCAACTTGAACAGAGCGCGAGGTTGCGAAAAATAATCATCGTCGTCCTTACGGAAATTCCAGCGATCGGCCGCGCCGTTCAAGGTCAGGGGCGGCTCGCGGAAATCCGGCTGCTCCGGCCATTCGCCGTAGCTATTCGGCTCGTAGCCCAAAGTCCCACCGAAGTTGCCATCGACACGCATGGCGCCGTCACGGTGATAGCTATGCACGGGGCAATGTGGCGCATTGACCGGAATGTGGCCATGGTTAACGCCCAGGCGATAACGCTGGGCGTCACCGTAGGAAAACAGCCGCCCTTGCAGCATCTTGTCCGGTGAGAAACCAATACCCGGCACTACATTGGCGGGATTAAAGGCGGCCTGTTCCACTTCGGCAAAATAGTTGGCCGGGTTGCGGTTCAGCTCCATCACGCCGACTTCGATCGGCGGGTAATCCTTATGTGGCCATACTTTGGTCAGATCGAAGGGGTGATACGGCACTTTAGCGGCATCGGCTTCCTGCATGACCTGGACATAGAGCTTCCATTTGGGGAAATCACCGTTCCTGATGGCGTCGAACAGGTCGCGCTGATGGGATTCCCGGTTCTTGCCGATAATCGCCTCGGCTTCGGCATTGGTGAGGTTTTTGATGCCCTGCATCGACTTCAGATGGAACTTGACCCAGTGGCGCTCGTTTTTGGCGTTGATGAAGCTGAAGGTGTGGGAGCCGAAGCCGTGCATGGTGCGGTAGCTGGCCGGAATGCCACGATCGCTCATCACGATGGTGATCTGGTGGAGGGCTTCGGGCAGCGAAGTCCAGAAATCCCAATTGTTGCGGGCGCTGCGCAGGTTGGTCTGCGGATCGCGCTTGACCGCATGGTTGAGGTCGGGGAACTTCAGCGGGTCGCGCAGAAAGAAGACGGGCGTATTGTTGCCCACCAGATCCCAGTTGCCTTCCTCGGTGTAGAACTTGACGGCGAAGCCGCGAATGTCGCGCTCGGCGTCCGCTGCACCGCGCTCGCCAGCAACCGTGGAGAAACGTACGAACAGGTCGGTCTTCTTGCCGATTTCACTGAAAATTTTGGCGCGGGTATACCGGGTAATGTCGTTGACCACGGTGAAGCTGCCATAAGCGCCTGAGCCCTTGGCGTGCATCCGGCGCTCGGGAATCACTTCCCGGTCGAAGTGGGCCAGCTTTTCCAGGAACCAGACATCCTGGAGCAACTGCGGACCGCGCATGCCGGCGGTCATCACGTTCTGGTTGTCTACGACGGGGCAGCCGGCTGCCGTGGTGAGCTTCTTCGTCATCCTCTCTCTCCTTCAAAAGATTGCAGGTTTAATTTTCCGTCCCAGGTTAAAGGTAATTGGGGACATAAGGTAACTGGGGACAGACCACGGTTTTTTATCACCTCGCTACAGCGGATTGCATGTTTTTTCATTTGAGACAAATTCTATTTTAAACTGGCTATAAAATTCGATAGCAGCTTACCCTGCTTCCTTCTGGTGCCGAAAGGCCAGTACATATACGACATCGTCAGCCGGTTCATAATGGTACAGAGCCACATAGCCAGAATCGCCGAACCCTATGATCAGCTCGCGCAGTACTGGCAGTTCCAGGAGTGGCCTGCCTGTGTCAGGCGTGGTTTCCAGGAGCGCAAATTGCCGCTCAATGGTTTGGCCGGCTCGCCGGGCTGCCTGGGGGTTCTTGATTGCCAGGAATTGGCGACAATGTTCTAGGCCCTGCCCTGCTCTTTCGGTGACAATTACTCGTGGCACCCGGGCAGGTCCGTTTCCGCATCAGTGCCCCAGGTGTTCAACCAGGTGCGCACCTCCTGCCCGGTTAAGTGCCGTCCGGTTTCCCGATATGCGGTCCAGGACGCTAAGGCTTCCTGTTTGAAGCTCTCGCGCGCTTCCTCCCGTTCGACGTATTGCTGGATTGCCTCGCGCATGATCCAGTGCGCCGATCGCTGTCGCGCGCCCGCCAAATGCTGAATACGGCTTTTTAGCTCGTCATCGATCTTGATTGATATTGCCATGAGACTCCTCTTATCACTCGGTAGTACCTTTTGATACTATAGCTCTAGTTGGCCTTGCTGTACATATTCGTTCTTTCATGCAAGGTTCAGTTGATGATCGTACTGGCGATATTCGGCTTGACGCTCTACAGTGGATTCGGTGCCGATGAAGCAAGGTCGATACGCTTGGTGTATCGCATATTATTCTTTACCGTGTCGCGGCATGATCGTCAGCTATCGGGATAAGCGAACCCAAACTTTCACCGAAGGAAGATACGTCAAGGCTTTCGCCGGCTTCGCGCGCAAGGCGGAGCTACACCTCGATCAGCTCGACGCAGCGACTTCGATGCGGGACCTGGATTTGCCGGGAAACTGATTTGAAGCATTGAAAGGCGATCGAAAAGGCCAATACAGTGTCCGCATCAATGATCAGTGGCGGATTTGTTTCGAATGGCCGAAAGGGGCGCGCAGCCCAAGCAATGTCGAGATCGTGGATTATCACTAGGAGGTGCATCATGGGTCGTAGTGCTATTCATCCCGGCGAACATCTCGCCGAACAGTTGGCCGCGCTCGATATGAGCGCGGCGGCGCTCGGACGTCAGCTCAACGTGCCGACTAACCGCATCATCGAAATTCTAAATGGTCAGCGCGCAATCACCGGCGACACCGCGCTACGCTTGGGGTATTTCTTCGGCACCAGCCTGCAATTCTGGTTGAATCTGTAGATGATCCATGGCGCCTGGCTGAACAGAAAACCGGTGCAGCCATCAAGAAGACCTTGCCGACACTGAGCGCAAACCACAAAAAGCACGACAGCAATCAACCACGGCCGGCATAAAAGAAAGGCGAAGAGGTACTGCAGCAGTTGAACGTGAGCAACTGGCATTGCCGAGCAGAACCAACGGAGGGTGGCCGATAGATTTTGTCAGTGACGCGCCTGTCGATGACAAATGCATCAATGTGTTGACCATTATTGGTGGCTTTACAAAAAAAAGCTGTTGATCTGGTGGCTGGACATGGCGTTTGGACACAACCGAGATTCAATCAAGTCTGACCCTGAGCTATCTACTGGTCACGTAGCTTATAGCAAACCGCAAGACCTGACCCAATACTGTTCTTAGATACAGCCCGGCGCACAATACAACAGGGCTGTCTGCCTCATGTCTAATTGAAAATTGATACGGAATTCGAAGAACCAGGCTGGAAAAACAACAACGCCGAGTCGACGAACTCTATCTTTCGATAGTTTTTACTCAGGCCCAACTTTCATTTCCACGAAAAATAGACTATACATAAAAAGGATGCAGCATTACAGGATGTTACTGCCTGGGCGCCTCCATATGAACCATCTTCGCCAAAAAAAAGAAGCCGAGTGGCGTAACAGTCACCCGGTTATAAGGACCAGCGTATGCATGGTACTGGGAATCAGGTCGACGCACCCGCGAAAAGCGATCAGGGCTTCTGGCGCAAGTTTTTTCATCACATCATCGAGACATGGCCCGAGGCGGTCCTAGTTGCAGCAGTCATAACTATAATGCATCACTTCGGATGGATTAACGCCATTGATCGCTACGCGTACATCGTTATCGCAAACCTTAGCACCCTCTCGCCGCCTGCGCTTGCTGAAGATAGTTCCCTAAAGGCACTGTCACCAGTTGTTGTAGGGATTGATCCCCAGACCTACAACGAGGTGTACCTCGAACGATCTCCGCTGGATCGGTGCGTGATCAGGGATCATCTAAGTAAGATATATGATCTCAAGCCAAAGCTTGTGGTTGTCGACTTAGACCTTTCGCCCGGACCAGAACCTCCCAAGCGTGACAAGTACAAGCGGAGTAACGGGACTATTTGTCAGAACCAACTGGATAACTTTATCAAGGAACAGGCCTGTAAAGGGAACAAAATAGTTATTGCCGCGCCGTTTGGTGACAAATGGACTGAAGCCCAGGAGGAATGGGTTTGCCAAATGGAACTGGCCAATGTTCGATTTGGCAGTGCGAGACTGCCCGTCGAGTATGGTGTAGTGCTGAGTCATTACTCCGCCCCCAATACCATGGCCCAAACGGCAAAAGCGCTGTGGAACGGCGAGACCGTAACCGGGGTCTGCCGCCCCGAACGTATTTCTGAAAAGCACGGGGCGGTAAATTGCCTCGATGGGAAACGCGATTTAGGAAAAAATTCCGCAAACTCGTTTCAGCCTTCGGAAGCCAGCATCGCTATCCTTAATTTCAGTGCGGTCCCGGCGGTACTCCGAGAAATCGAGCTTAAGGAATGGGACGAGAAGAAGAAAGAAATACAGTCCGACAAAGTTGTCTTTTTTGGAGCCACCTACGGGGAAGACGACAAGCATCTCACACCTATTGACGAGCTATACGGTGTCCATATCCATGCGGCTGCATTTGTCTCAGCGTTTAATGAGGTGAAAGAACTCAATACCTTCCTGGGGCACATCCCGATGTTTTTGATTGATATAGGGTTCGCGCTCATTTTTGGCATCGTCATTGCCAAATGCTGGGGAGGTTATTTCAATCGCCGTCTGGACACCGAGTCAGCAATAAAGCAGCAATTGGCGCCCCTCTGGGTGATCGGTTTGTTTCTAGGCGTTTTAATATGGACTTTGGTATTGTTGTGGATTTCTTTATATCTTCTGGGCAAATTCGGCATCTGGACCTCGCCTGTTCCGATAGCAATTGGAATGCTATTCGAAAGCTTTGTTTCCGGATCTGTTTCGGAAGCCATCCACGCGAAACAGGAGCTTAATAACCAGCAATCGCACTCTGTTCCTGATGTAACGACAGGCTTATGGCAAAGTTTAAAAAAAAGTGTCAAAAATTTTGCTTACCTGGACTGCCAGCAGCTATGGAAGGGTAAGGAAGAATCGGAAGCTTTAATACTACTGGGCCAGAGTCACCGTGCATGGCTAGGAATTGTTTGGAACGGCAAAAGGGAGCCAGGTGCCGCAATCGTACTCGTTTTACGCCGCCTGATTTGGCTCGGCATTGTAGTGTTTGCATTTTATGCCATGTATCACGGCTCCTATCACCACTCCTGAAGGAGGGCTCTTCATGAAGATTAGGATAACTGTTGGTTTGCACTTTATACTTTTTCTCTCATGCACTGGCTTGGCTCAAGCCGAAATATGTTCCCTCAAGCCTAGCGGCAATTCAACAAGCCGGTTTAAGGCTCTTACGGCTCTTTATGAAGCAGTCAGCCGTGCCCAATCACATGAGGCTCCTTGCGGTTCGCTAGCCGCGGTACTGCACAAGTTGCCTCATCGTTCGGTGGACGGCGGTCGAAGGCTCGAAAAGGACAAGCTGTTCGATCCGGCGGAAGCGCAAGCCAATATGGATCTAGCCTTACAAGACCCCGAGATTAGAAGCCGAATAGAACATATCCGTAGGGAAATAGAAGACGAGAACGTGCGCCTCGTCTATGAGGCCGCTATCTATGACGATGAGGGCTATTACGACGCGCGCGAGTTGATCATTCAGCGGTTACGGCAAAAATTGAATTGATCCGCTACCCTTGCCATAAGAATAAGGAAAGACTCATGAGTATCCCTTCATTTACAAAATCAGTGCTTCTAACCGCGTTTCTAGCTGTTATACCGCTCGTTTCTATACCGGGAGCTAATGCCGCCGAGCAGACGCCATCCATTTTGAAATGGCTTACTGAACCGGAGACCAAGGAGGGGGAGCAAGGGCAGGCTTACGATGTTGAAGGTGACATACATATCAAGGAAATTACCAGGCTGGCACCGAAGGCCTCTGTCGTGCTGGATAAGAATTGTCCCGAGATCGTGCAACCATACAAGCTGACAGACAACTTTGCTTCAGTGACCGCTTATCTGGTAAAGCAAGAGGTACAGTCGGGGATCCAGGCGCTGGGTAGAGGGTTCCAGGGCTTGATGATGGGGCAAGGTATAGGGTCTGTCAGGCTGGACAATGCAACGCGAGAGATTCCCGCTTCCGCCAAGCTCGCCGCAAAGCAACTGAACTGGCTGCCGATGAATGCCGAGTTGTTGTACGGGGAGCAGTTACACCAGGAGGAAACCAATATACTCGACAGGGACCGCAAGCTCGGCAAGAAGTATTATCCAATTGCAGACAAAATGCTCCGGGAAATTCTTGCCGAGATTGACGAACCGCATGAATATCAGTTCAAATTATTTATCCTGAAAAATTCCGGTGGCAATGCTGTGGCCCGCCCGGGCGGTTTTCTATACCTTGATCAGGGTTTGATCGACAATCCCGCGAAACATCCAAAGGCCTATTTCGCGCTTGCACACGAGGTGGCACACGTTCTGCAACGACACGAAACCAAAGAATTGCAGAGCATGGTGATTGATTCGATTTCAGACACAGGCGATCTGGTGAAGATTATGTCCAGCGTCAGAAATAATCCCAGCGTAATATTGGCGCACGTCAAGCTGGAAAAAGACCTTTTTACCCGCCACCACATTGATCAGGAGTTGCAGTCAGACTCATGTGCGGTAAAACTGCTCAGCCGCGTTTTCCCGGAGGGAGAGGGACTGACAAATTCGATTAAAGCATTCCTAAAGGATTTTCCGCCCCCGGAGTTGGACAAGCATGCACCTCGGCCTCAGACCGAGATTGAGAGAGCTGCGGCCTCAGTGCATGACATTGTTAACAACCCTATCAAACGCCATCCCAACTCGCAGGAACGGACGCAGAATCTAAACGCGGTTTATGTAGAGATAAAGCAGTATGAACGATTAAAAAACCGTTAGTTGAAGTAGTCGCGACTTCATCCGACAGTTACTCGATTGACTGGTGCAATTGTCAGATCAGATTCAATTATTCAGTAATATGATTTTATCGTGCGAGGCCTCCTTTCCGTCAATTAATGCAAGTGTTCAACCGCAACACATTTCCCCTGATGAGTACGGTCCGCTGTAGTGTTTTTCGGCTAGCGGCTGAGGGGATGGATTCGCCCCCTGGCCTGCATATCGGCTATCGCTTCTGCAACCATTTACCGAATTCCTGATAATGTTTCTGGGGCTGTTGCCAACTAGGAAAGAAAATCTATAGGAGCAGGTTCGATCGATCTTGAATTGCTTCGACCGCCTGTCTCCACCCTGGCCGCAGGCTCTACCCCGCCTCTTCGATTTCTCTTGATACTTTGCTCGAATCTGTCGTTTCCCAATACCCAAGCCTTGTTGGTTGCCTCTGATTGCGTTAATAGTCTTTTCAAAAATTGGATGCTTGAATAGCTGCGGGGGCGCACTTTGACATTCCCCGTAAGTTCTTCCAAACGCACGTATTTCAGAATGTGGGATTATCAAATCATTGGCTTTTCCCAAGGCATTTGTAGCAGGTAGCTTGGCCAGCGGTACTTGGATGACGGGCTACCGTATCGGCACGTACGGATTTGGAGGCCTGCCATGCGGTCGATGTACTGCAAGAGGCGTTCAACCGCCATGGCAAGCCGGAGATTGTGAATACCGATCAGGGCAGCCAGTTCACCGCGCAGGAGTTCGTGCAAGCCGTCAAGGGTCGAGGGTGTAATCTCAGCATGGACGGGCGCGGCGCCTGGAGAGACAATGTGTTCGTCGAGCGCCTGTGGAAATCGGTGAAATACGAGCGGGTGTATTTGCATGCCTATGATTCGATCGCAGAAGCCAGGGCATCAATTATGCAATACATGGATTGCTACAACCGATCCAGGCCACATTCGAGCTTGGGTAAGAAAACACCCGATGAAGCTTATGCCGTGATGCTGCCGACGGTTGAACAGGCAGCGTGAGAATCAGCAGAAATTCCACTTAAAATACTCAGGTTGTTGTTCAAACACACGGAACCACTTCTCTCTTCATGGAGGTGATGCCATGTAAAATCACGTGCTGCGGTTACCATCCTGATCTCCCAAATAACTTTATTTATAATTTCAGTATGCACCTGCATAATAAAATTATAAATGGCAGGTTGAATACGTACTTGTCGAAACAGGCTTGCTTTAACCTGAAGTGCTGAACGTATTTCTGATCAGTTTCAAAAACCATCACTGCGATAAAATTGAATGATCCCATCACCCCCTGGAACAGATAATGAATCATCTAATCACTAAGCTCGGCTGGTGGGCGTTTGCCGCTCTTGGCGCGTTTGCATTCGCCTTCATCGCACTGCACCATGGCGAATCAATAGGCGCCATCTGGATCGTTATTGCCACCGTTTGCGTCTATACCATCGCCTATCGCTTCTACAGCCAATTCATTGCCAACCGAATGCTGAGGCTGGACCCCACCCGCATGACGCCGGCTTACAAATTCAATGACGGCCTGGATTATGTGCCGACCAACAAATATGTATTATTCGGGCATCATTTCGCCGCGATCGCCGGCGCCGGTCCCCTTGTCGGTCCAATTCTGGCGGCGCAGATGGGTTATATGCCGGGCATGCTGTGGTTGTTGGCGGGTGTCGTCTTTGCCGGTGCGGTGCAGGATTTCGTTGTGCTATTCATTTCCACGCGGCGTGACGGCCGCTCGCTGGGGGATCTGATCAAATCGGAACTGGGGCAGATACCCGGCATGATCGCCCTGTTCGGCACCTTTTTCATCATGCTGATCCTGCTGGCGGTGCTGGCGCTGATCGTGGTCAAAGCACTGGCGGAATCGCCATGGGGCACCTTTACGGTTGCCGCTACCATGCCCATTGCCTTGTTCATGGGCGTGTACGCGCGTTATATCCGCCCCGGCGCGATCGGCGAAGTATCATTGATCGGCTTTGTCTTATTGATGCTGTCGATCATCGGCGGGCAATACGTGCAGGAAGTTCCCGCGCTGGCGGTGATGTTCACCCTGACCGGCGAACAGTTGACCTGGGTACTGATCGCCTACGGCTTCATCGCTTCCGTATTGCCGGTCTGGCTCCTGCTGGCACCGCGCGACTACCTGTCCACCTTCCTCAAGATCGGCACGATTGTCGGCCTGGCCATCGGCGTCATTTTCATTTCGCCTATGCTCAAGATGCCGGCGTTCACACAGTTTGTGGATGGCTCCGGCCCGGTCTGGTCGGGCAGCCTGTTCCCCTTCCTGTTCATTACCATCGCTTGTGGCGCGGTATCCGGTTTTCATTCACTCATCTCATCCGGCACTACCCCCAAGATGATCCGCAACGAGACCGACGCCCGCTTCATCGGCTACGGGGCGATGTTGATGGAATCGTTTGTCGCCATCATGGCGCTGATTGCCGCCTCGACGCTTGAGCCCGGGGTGTATTTCGCCATGAATAGCCCGGCCGCGATCATCGGCACCACAGCGGAATCGGCTGCGCAAACCATATCGCAATGGGGTTTTTATCTTACGCCCGAGATGGTCACGCAGACCGCACGGGATGTGGGCGAACACACCATTATTTCTCGTACCGGCGGCGCGCCGACACTGGCGGTGGGCATGGCGCAAATCCTGTCGGAATTTGCCGGCGGCAAGGCGATGATGGCGTTCTGGTATCACTTCGCGATCCTGTTCGAGGCGCTGTTCATCCTGACTGCGGTCGATGCGGGAACCCGTGCCGGACGCTTCATGTTGCAGGATTTGCTGGGTACCTTCATCCCGTCGATGAAACGCACCGATTCATTGGTTGCCAGCCTGATCGCAACCGGTATCTGCGTTGCCGGCTGGGGATATTTTCTGTACCAGGGTGTGGTTGATCCGCTGGGCGGGATCAACACGCTGTGGCCGCTGTTCGGCATTTCGAATCAGATGCTCGCCGGCATTGCGCTGATTCTCTGCACCGGTGTGTTGTTCAAGATGAAGCTTGACCGTTTCGCCTGGGTGACGATCGTGCCTGCCACCTGGGTGCTGGTCTGCACACTGACCGCCGCCTGGCAGAAGATATTCGATGCCAATCCACGCATCGGTTTTCTGGCGCACGCCGGTAAATACAAGGATGCTGTCGCGGACGGCGTGCTCCTTGCGCCAGCCAAGTCACTGGAGCAGATGCAGCAGGTGATTTTTAACGACTATGTCAATGCATCGCTAGCGGGACTGTTCATGCTGGTACTGATCAGCATCCTGTTTTTCGGTATCCGGACGGTGCTGCGCGCACGCGCCACAGGCAGACCTACCGCTAAAGAAGCACCATTCGAATTGCTACCGGTCGAGGCGGCAAGAACGTGAGGGATCTACATGCTAGATAAAATAAGCAGAACGGTTCGGTATTTGGGACAGAGCATGCGGCTCATGGTTGGCGTACCCGAATACAGCACTTATGTCGACCACATGAAAAATGCGCATCCGGACAAGCCGATCATGTCTTACCAGGAATTCTTCCGGGAGCGCCAGGAAGCGCGCTACGGAAGCACCGGTAAAGTCACCCGTTGTTGCTAAGCAGCCGTCAAAAGCTGAAACTGCCGCATACGCGATAAGGATCGCGTAAGGATACCGATGGGTCGGAAGATGACCGACCCATCGCTGCCCCGCAACATTGCATTGGTGTCGATCAGTGCCGGATAACTCAAAATCTGGCTCGGGGATGCCCCTGCTCTTCCCTCTCATCACGCACAGTACGCCAACTTCGCGATTAACCCGGCAAAAAAAGCTCCCACTTCGGAATGCCTGAAAGGAGTCCAGACGAGTTCTGATTTAACTTCCTGTCTGTTCGCTGAACGGTCGAAAATAAAAAAACTTCAATTCATGATGGAGATTCAGCATTCCGATCTTGCTTTGCTGAACCGTGAAGTAATCATGAATTTATTTTCGATGCCAAGGAGGTTATATGAACCATCTGGTAAAACATGGACTTTTGGTAACAGCATGCTCAATCGGGGTTGGATTGAGCCAATCTTCAGTTGCAGCCGACACCACCGTCCCGGTTGCAGCAACCGCTACTATCGACTGGAGCAAGCTCCAGCTATCGATTACAGGCGTCAACGATACGGTACCTACAGTAACGTTTTCAGGTCAAAACACGTCGCTGAGTTCATATGCGTCGTCACCGGGACAATACGAAAATAATTCGAAGTCAATCAATAACTGGACAGATCCCAAGAGTGCCAATGCAGATGCCGGAACCACGTTTGCCAACGCGTTAGCCTCTACGCTAAATTTTTCGGGGGACGCAAACGCGATGCAGTCTGGCTCTGCAAGTTCTTCAGGCACCCGAACGGAGCAATTTACTTTTGACGGGCCGGGCGTGCTGACTGTAACCGTTCCTTATACTATCAGCTTAAACGGCGAGACTTCCAATTACTGCTATTATTGCTACAACTACGACCACGCATCGGTCAGCGGGAGCGCATCCTTTAACAGCTACGTAGACAATGGGAGCTCCAGCACTCATTCCAATTCTTCGTTTTCGCTGCATAATTACTATGGAACCCCACCTTCGCAATCACAATCGGGAACGCTGGTATTTGGTATTTTCGCCAGTGGTGCTGGCAACGGCTCGCTCAACGTTAACTTCGATCTGTCGGCACACTCTCCAGTCAGTTCGGTGCCGGAACCCGAATCCTATGCGATGTTGCTGGCTGGCCTGGGACTGATGGGCGCAATGGTCCGGCGACGGGGCAATAACAGGAACATCTGAATTTCCCCGTCACCTTCCGAAATCGGTTTTCAAAGGATAAGAGGATTATCCAGCCTCCTTCGGGAGGCTTTTTTGTGTCAACTCGAAAACAAAAACCTGAGGTTCGGGGCTTTATCGTGTTGAACCAATACGCGGTTTTTTACTTAGCAATCCCCTTCATAAGGCCCGGTTTCAGATACTCATGACCCGTATGCTCATGATTCATAACCCATCTAAAAGTTGGCGACGACTGTCAAGCGTCAAGCGAAAGATGCAGGGAGCACTTGGCATATGTTGTTATCGCCCTTTTTTAATCTTTCTCCTTGCTTTCCGCGAACCTTTTAAATATAATGAGAATCGTTATCATTATTATTCTTGTTTAAGCTCTGATAGAAGTACAGATTATCCGTTACCGCCGGTTACCTACTCCTTTTCCGGCGGTCTTTTAGCCAGCCAGCCGCCCGCGGCAAGCCAGCCAATATTTTTATTCAGAAAAGCCTTCCCGACTGTTTCATGCAGGCTGCGCATCATTGACACAAGATAAAAGGCCGTTCTTAAAGAGCGGCCTTTTATTGGACGGTAGAGTCAATCTGGGCATCAACCCGTTGATATTGAGCAGTGATACCTATGAATAGATCAGAATTGGATCGGCTCTTTATTCTCTGAAATTAGGATCGCAGGACTGGCTGCAAGGAGCGTATTGCCATTGACTTAGGACTATGCAATGAAAAAAAGTGATCTATTGTCATCCGTAGAAAAATTTATAGCTTTAGTTCCGCAAGACGAATATATGGGACCTGCCCAGCTTGAGTTCTTCCGACTTCGGCTGGAAGAAGAACGCCGGCAGTTGCTAAAAAATGCAAAGGGTACTCTTGAGCATATACAGCTCCTGGTTGTCGCTTCCGACTCTAATGACCGAGCAAGTACGGAAGAAACTTTTTCACTTGAATTACGGGTGAGAGATCGTGAACGTAAATTAATTAGAAAAATCGAAGACGCGCTTTTGCGTATTCAAAATGGTACTTATGGCTGGTGCGCGGAGACGGGAGAGCCAATTGGTATTCGGCGCCTGTTGGCAAGGTCCACCGCCACGCTTTGTATAGAAGCGCAAGAGCGACATGAGCGCCAGGAACGTCGCTATATCGCTTGATCGAAGTTTGAATCGACCGTTGAGCCGGGGTTCAACAAAATGACGCGCACATCGATGCTCGATCGGCCATAAGTTCGAGCATCGATTCGATAATAGCGCTATTCGGACAATTCCAATCAATACCCAAATTGCTATGGGACCCCACCTTCGCAATCACAATCGGGAACGCTGGCGTTTAGCATTTTCGCCAATGGCGCTGGCAATGGTTCGCTCAACGTTAACTTCGATCTGTCGGTGTACTCTCCAGTCAGCTTGGTGCCAGAACCGGAATCCTATGCGATGTTGCCGGCTGGCCTGGAGTCGATGGGCGCAATGGTCCGGCGACGAGGCAATAACAGGAATACCTGGATTTCCGTCAACCTCAGGAATCAGTCTTCAAAGGATAAAGGATATCCAAGCCTCCTTCGGGAGGCTTTTTTGTGTTAACTCGAAAACAAAAACCTGAGGTTCGGGGCATTTATCGCGTTGGACCAATGCGTGGTTTTTACATGGCCATCCCATTCACATCCCGTTCATGAAGCCCGGTTTCAGATACTCATGACCCGTATGCTCATGATTCATAACCAATCTAAAAGTTGGCGACGACCGTTAGACGGAAAATGCGGGGAGCGCCTGGCATTATGTTGTTATTGTTGTGGGCAGACGCAACATAATTGACATTGGCTATGTTTTCGATATTTGCCTGAACCCGCAGGGTCTTGTTAAGCCTGACGAACATTGCCGCATCCAGTCGCGTAAAACCCGGTAAAAGTACCGTATTGTCGAGTGCCGCGTACATGCTGCTGCGATGGATCACGCCAAGCCCCAGGCCCAGGAAGGGCGTGAAATCATAGCGGTTCCACATGGAAACGGTATGCTTGGGAACTTGTGCCACGACCGCGCCAGCCCGCGCACCGGTTATCGCGCTAGTGATCTCGGCATCGGTATAGGCATAGCCGCCCATGACACTCCATTGCGGGGTAACGCGGCCCATCAATCCTATCTCGGCACCTCTGGCGCGCTGGCCATCAACCAGGGTTGTCCTGCTGGGATCATTGGGAACCGGAGCGATGACGTTGCTGCGTTCCAGTTGATACAACGCCGTGGTAAGCGACAGATCAGGGCGGATATCCCATTTCGCGCCTAATTCCAGGTTCATGAAGCTTTCCGGCTTGAGTGTCGCGTTGCTCAGACTTATTGAACTTAGCTGATCACCCGCGCGCGGCACATAGGCTAGACTATAATTGCCATAAATTGAAACGGGTTCGATCGGCTTGTAGATCAGCCCGACCCGTGGCGAGACCAGTCCATCGTTGGTATGAAATCTCGCACCATCGCGTTTATCGACGAAATTCATATCGAAATTATCGTAGCGTATACCCAACACGGCCTTCAATTGGGGGAGAAGCGTAATCTGATCCTGTAGATAGATTCCCACCACTTCGACCACGCCGTGATTATTTGCGTCGCCAGTACGGTTTACCGGGTTAAAAGGACTTTGCGCGAAGGTTATAGGACCCAGAAAAGTGGGGTTAAGAAAGGATACTCGATTAGGCGTACTGAAAACTCCGCTGTTTCGGAAGTTGTCCGAAACCTGGCGACCATATTCCACACCTGTCATGAACTCGTGCTTCACTCCCCAAGTGTCGAGGTTGTACAAAAAATCTGTCTGAGTGAAGAGATTATTGCGCTGGGTGGTATCGTTATAAGCTCCAATCGCTACTGTTCCCGAGGCATCTTCAGCACTCGCAACTCCATTGGCATATACGTTCTGGTAGAACTTGTCGTAACTGGCGTAGCGGGTGCGGTTACGAACTTTAAGATTGTTATCGAACGTGTGCTCGATGAGTGAATTCAACGACCAGGCATCGATATTCGTCGGACTGTTTTCCGCATTGCCAAAAAAAGTCGAGCGGTGCGTATCGGCGGGACGACCGGAATTCACGACACCGGACATAGTCCCAAAAGAGGGAATGCCGCGATCTGCGACACGCCGATCGAAGAAGTATTCCCCGCTCAGCACGACCTTGGTTTGAGCAGTCGGCTTGAATGTAAACGTGGGATTGACCCCGCCTCGCTCCAGGTCGACGCCGTTACGATAGCTGTTCGAGTGTTCGTACATCGCGTTGAGACGGAAAGCGGCCACATCGTTAATGGCCTGGCCGATGTCGACCGTAATCCGCTTATGGCTGAAGGATCCATACTGCGCCGTAATTTCACGTATCGGCGTCCACCCGGCTTCCTTTGTAACCCTATTGATGACGCCTCCTGCGCCTCCCCGTCCGAAAATCATCCCATTTGAACCCTTCAGGACTTCAACCCGGTCTATATTGTAAAGATCACGGAAATACTGAACGTCGTCGCGCAACCCATCGACATAAAAATCCCCCGTCGAATTGTTGCCGCGGAAAATCACCGCATCGCGATTGCCCTCCCCTTGTGATGGGTTGACCCCCGGCACGTAGCGCACCACATCGCCGATACTCAGCATGGTCTGGTCCTTGATCATCTCCTGCGTTACAACAGTGATGGATTGCGGTACATCGCGCAGCGGGGTATCGGTTCGGGTGGCGCTAAAACTCTTTGTGGCCATATAACCATCCGTCGGACTGGTTATGGTGCTCGCAGAGACGTTTATTGGCGGTAGCGCCGTAGGTTGATCAGCCGCTATCGCGGGTAGCTTTCTTACAATGTACCCATTGGCCTGCGGTACCGCTTCGAGGCCGCTCCCAGTCAGAAGACGGTTCAATCCGCCCTGTACCGAGAAATTGCCGTTCAGCCCTTGCGTCGCGATATCTTTTATATCGGCGGCAGTGAAGGAAAGCTTGACTCGTGTCTGCTTTGCAAAATGATTGAGCGCATCTTCCAGCGGGCCGGCGGAAATATTGTATGGCTGCGCATGGGCGCTGTCGCCAACGCTTGACTCGGCAAAGGCCGCATGCGGCAAGGCTATGCCAGCTGTGCCAAGAAGAAGCAGCGCACCCTGTACTGCCGCTGCGAGGGAAGATCGATATAAGTTGGATTTTGCTTTCCTGCCATTGCGCTTTCCTACCACGTTGTGGTTTTCGGAGCGAATCGCACAGAGGGGGGCATTCTTGAGCTCATCAGCGTTAACCGAACGTGAGGAGGTAAACCGGGACACAACAATGTTCGCGCTACTTTTATATTTATTTTTCACAGCCAATAACTTTCAGTAAGTTGGATAAAAATTGGCTGGCTTGCTGGATGGCTGGCTGGCTATAAAAATGCCGCTGGTTTAGGCACTAATTCTCCTATCCCAGCGGCGGTGAAATCATTTCTCGGCTTTGCAGCCGGTTCTCAATACTGTATCGCCTCGGAGTGGCGCCTTCCATATCTCATTCTGATGAATGAGTTTACGATTGTCGCCTCGTCCGAGGCGCCGGAATACGGTATGAGATTTTGAATAATTCTTTCTTTATCTTAAGAAATGATAACGTTTCTCATTATATTTCAATGACACCGGAAAGGCAATAGCGTTAATAGGGTTTTATGGTTTTCCCTGCGCAGCTTTGTGGCTGATGGGAACCGGATTTTTAGAAGTCTTTTTATATACTCTCGTTTTCGTTCGATTCCTCCACATGAGATAGCCGGTAACAAATAGCACAAGAGGCGAAAATCCTATGATCACTTGTAAAATCCGTGTAAACGCTCCTCCTACCATACCGATATGGAGAGGGTAAAAAAAGTTATAAATCCGGGTTCCTGAAGGCGCTGTCAAAGCATTTTCAATGCGCAACACGCCTCCGGTGTATTGATCGAAATAGATGAAACTCCTCCCATTGGGATGGAACTCCTCCGGCATCTTTTTGCGCACTACCAAAGGCGCCTCAGGTGTTTGCGGAAGGTTGATCCAGGTAGTAGGACCGGACAGGATGCGATCGGCCTGATGCAGTAGATCGTCTAGCGGAAGAATCATCCCTCCGGCACCGAGAGGATCGGAATGAGGCGGGGCCGGTCTTGGCACACTCGCTGTCAAAAAATTGGTAAACTCAATCACGACTTTATTGAACACGAGAGAGACACCGGTGAAGGCAATAATCAGGAGAAAAACGATGGTGTAGACGCCTGATGCACGATGCAGGTCAAAAATAACTTTTTTCCATGGCGCAGGCCACCCGACCTTGAAGCCCCGCGCCAGCTTTCCTATTCCCTTTCCATTGGGCGGCCACCAGAGGAAGAAGCCGGTGATGCTCATGCAAATCAGCAGTAAGGCGCTGACGCCCAGGATGGTTTTACCGCGCTCCCCAATCAGAAGTTCGGCATGCAACAGCGCGACCCACCCCATAAAAGTGTCTTCCTGCCGATGGGCGCCGAGCAACTTACCGCTGTAAGGGTCTGCATAAACGAATAAGCCATGCGGCTCGTTCATTTTCAGCAGGTAAGTCTGTTCCGGCGTGCGCGGCACGCGAACAGAAAAAACCGTGTCGTCAGGGTACGCCTCCCTGACCGCATTCAGCACAGCTTCCAGAGGAACCCGCTCGCCGCTCACCGCTGTTTCCATCAATTCGGGATGCAAAAGCGCTTCGATCTCTTCGCGAAACACGATCATGCTCCCGGTCAAGCCGCTCAGCACCACGAACAACCCAGCCGCCAAACCGATATAAAGATGAAGATTGAAGACGATTCTTCGTGTTTTCATGACGAATACCTCATCTGGATATTTAACCCGGATGTTTCATAAATTGACGCACGCCCTTGTTGGTCTTTTGTTCCGTATGAAGATTTCGTTCAGTCGGGCGTATGAATAACTACGCCACTCTTTCACAAAATCTCCCTATAAAACAAAATCCTGCGCAATCATCACGCGAATTTATGGAACATCCGGGTAGGTACCCCCAAAGCGTGCGCTCCAGCTTCAGGAATTCGGCGTTCCGAATACCCTCCTGGAACCCGGTTATCAGAACTCGACCCGAGACACGACCTTCATAAGAATCGGAGCGCCGACACCCAGCAATCCATTACCCGCAGTACTCCAATAATTGCTGTTGGCTGCGTTATCCACGACTGCCTGGATCATGGTACGTTTGCCCGCAATACGGGTCGCGTAGCGTGCACCCAGGGAAAGTATCGCGTAATCATCCACGAACACCTGGTTGGCGCTGTTCACCGGCCGCCTCCCCACGTAGTGCACACCGCTGCTGAGCGCCAGTCCAGGTATGCTGGTCAACCGGTACTCCGCAAAGAGGCTGGCCGTGCGTTGCGGCGTGTTATCCGGTATCTTGCCGAAAGTCTCGGCATTGGCTCTGTTCAATTGTTCCGCCTCCATGAATAGGGCCGAACCAATGAGCGACAATTGCTTCGTTATCTCGCCAGAGGCTGACAACTCAAAGCCGCTATACCGGGCCATGCCGTTGAGGATAAAACGATTGGTCGGCACGTCAACGGTGGTTGAGGCGCGTTTGATGTCGAAGTATGCCACCTGAAGCAATATGCCCTGCGCGACAAGTGCCTTGACGCCCACCTCCTTTTGCTTCGACACCGCCGGCGCCAGGATCTCCCCACTATTGGCGAACCTGCTGCCCGCCTGCCCGCTTTCCTCGACGCCTTCAATGTAGCTTGCGTATATCGACACGTTGGGGATGGGCTTATACATCAAGGACAACGACGGGTTGACCCTTTCGGCCTTATAGTGAGTGGTCGCAGCGACACTCTCATAGAAGCTGCTGCGTACCCCCAGCATGACTTGCAACCTGCCGCCAATCAGGATTCGATCGGATATATACAAGCCGAAATCCGTTATTTTCGATCGATTTGCGCTAAATGGCGTGGTGGGAGACCGTTGCGCAATATCGATGGGGTTATATAGATTCTGCGTAGTGTCGAAAGAAGATACGGATGTAGTGCGAGGATCCTGCCTGCGCTCGTTGCCGGTAAACCCCACGGATACCTCATGGGTGATGGCCTGGCCGGGAAATCGTCCGAATATTTCGGCGCGAATATTCTGGTTATCCCAATGCTGGCCACGGTTGAAGAAAGTGCGCAGGGTTCCCTCGCCGGTGGCAAGGTTGTAATTCTGGAACTGGGAGAAATTGCGGTCCCGTTTGGTCTGCGCTTTACCGATCTCGAATAGCAGTCCCCAATTGTCGCTTATTGCATAATCCGCGCGCAGCAGCAGGTTGGTTGCCTCGGCGTCATACTTCTGCCATTCCCCAGCGAGATTACGGCGGGCATTCGGAATAGGGGGTAATGTGATCACGCCATTGACCGCTGGAAGGGCCTGTATCGCCGCTTGCTCGGAAACCTCCTTGCGGTAATGCTCCACATCGAACTTGACGGAAAGTTTATCGGTGATCCGCCAGTCGAAGGCTCCCGACATCAGGGCGCGGTAACCGGAAAAATTGTGAATACCGATATCTTCGCGCCCGGCAAGAAGATTGATGCGTGCCCCGAACTGCTGCTCGCTGCCGAAGCGCCGCCCCAGATCGATATGCGTATTGGCGCCGCCATACATATTTGCCATCAACGAGACATTTGTAATGGGATCCTTGCCCGCACGTTTGGTTACCAGATTGACGATGCCGGATGGCGGCACGAAACCATAATATAGCGATGAAGCGCCTTTGAGTACCTCGACGCGCTCCTTGTTCTCCATCGGGATATCGATCAGGTTGATGATCGGTAGAGATCCGTTGAGCCGGTAATTGCTGCGGTTTTCCACGAGAATACCGCGAATCGCAATATTGTCGTAAGTCGACCCGTTCAATTGCGAACGCGTGACACCCGCTGTATTACGCAACGCGCCAAATACACCGGTTATGGCCTGTGCATCGAGCACTTCCCGTGTGATCACATTACTGGTCTGTGGCACATCAATTGGCGCCATATCCCGGAATGTTCCAACCTGAACGGAATCGGAGTTGAAACTCCCTACCCGCTCGCCGGTCACGGTGACGGCGGGCAGCTTTTTCCCTGCCTCGGATTGCTCTGCCTTGGATTGCTCTGCCTTGGATTGCTCTGCCTTGGATTGCTCTGCCTTGGATTGCTCTGCCTTGGATTGCTCTGCCTTGGATTGCTCTGCCTTGGATTGCTCTGCCTTGGATTGCTCTGCCTTGGATTGCTCTGCCTTGGATTGCTCTGCCTTGGATTCAGCAGGCGGAGTCTCCGCTTCCGCCTGCTGAATCCAGAACGTCGATGAAAGTGCAACGATTGCCGAGTACAAATTGATTTTCATGATACCAATGCCTCTCTCCATGAACCAGGATTTATGTCTCACGTCAAGTCCTTATTCATGGTCGGATGTTGCCCATCCGACGCCGTTGCCATACTGATTTCATATCGGGACATGAAACACGTGGATGCAGGCAAGGAAGATACGACAGCCGGATCCTGCAGCAACGGTACCGAAATATTGCAAGTGGGAAACGGCGATGAGAACCGGTGGTGGGTGGTTTTTGGTGGGTATAACTCGCCGGTCCTGGCGCGGCGCACGATTTCATGCGGATTAACCAGGTAGCCCTGGCGCGTTGCATCGACTTTCACGCAATCATAGTCGAGCAGCAGGCAGGGAATATACTTCAGCCTGAGCCGGCGCGCGGCCTCCAGGCGATGGTGGCCATCCATGACAGCCAGGCTGGTACGCTCCACGGCGATGGGGATGCGCCAGAGCTGTTCGCGCAAAATGGTATCCGCCAGGGTCACCGCGTGATTGGAATAGTGGTACTCATTCGGGCGAACCCGCTTGACCTGTACAAAATGAATGGGGAGCGAACAGAGCATCGTGAATCCTTTTAATAATTGTCCAGAAACACACGTTCAGGATGAGGGTGGCTTAAAAAATCGTGATGGGAGATGTGCCAGCCATAGGCGCCGGCCAGCAGGAAGGCGACACAATCCCCGGCTCGAAGCTGCTTGACATGGACATCACGTGCAAGGGTGTCCTTCGGCGTGCATAACTCGCCGCAAAGCGTGACGGGGGCATCAACAACTGAAGGACGCGGAAATGGGTAGTGCCAGCTTTCGCGCTCCAATACCATAAAAGGATGGTTGTGCTGCCACGAAACCGGCAGCCGGAAGTGGTGCGAGCCTCCACGGAGTATGGCGAAGTGTTTGCCATAGGCGGTTTTCACGTCAATGACTTCACTCATGTAGCAACCACAGTCCGCGGCGAGGAAACGCCCGCACTCGAATACAACCTGAAACCGGGGCTGGCGCGCGGCGATGAGCACCGACAGGCCTGCGCAGAAGCTTTCCCAATCGAAAGACGAATCCGGGTCAGCATAATCAATGCCAATGCCGCCGCCGACATTCAGCCAGTCGAACTTCAGCCCATAGTGGCGCTGCCACGCCTCTGCCAGGTCAAAGTAATGCTCCACCAGGGCAAGGTGGGTATCCGGATTGAGGTTGTTGGAGATGGCATGGATGTGCAGGCCCTTGAGGCGAATGCCCGGCAAGGTCCGGATGAGTTCGAGCAGGGCGGGAATTTGTGCCTCTTCAATGCCAAACTGGGTCGCCTGTCCGCCCATGCGCAATGTTGCCTCTTGCGGCACATGGGCCGGGTTCACACGGAGCAGAATATCCGCCACCTCGTGACGGCGTCGCGCAATCCAGTCGAGGCGCCGCAACTGATGCTCGCTTTCCACATGGATCAGCGTGATTCGGTGGTCAAGCGCGCCTTCCAGTTCGGCGTCACTTTTGCCGGGACCGCCGAATACGATGGGAACGGCATCATCGATGGCGCGCACGCGCCGGATTTCGCCCAGCGATGCCACTTCGAAGCCGTCGGTGTGGTTGAGCAGCGCCTTCAATACCGGCTCGTCGCTATTGGCTTTGATGGCGTAAAAAAGCTGGCATTGTGAAGGCAGGCTGCGGCGCAGCATGTCGGCGCGCTGCCGTAAATGTGCCAGATCATAAATATAAGCGCATACGGGCTGAATATCGGGCGAGTCGGACTGGGTGCGACCATGCAGATAGTCGTGCAGGCGTTGCGGGTTCATTGCTCGAGCACCTTGGCCTGGTGCTGTACCAGATGCGATGCCATGGCGCGCCGCGTAATACCGCGATCATCGCCAAGAATGAACATTCGAACCGAGCTGCGATAATCGGATTCGAAATCCCCCGGTATCCGCGGCAAGGCGCAGAACATCTTGCTGTGGCGTTCTGCCGCGGTACGAACAAGCGATACCGCTTCACGTACGTCCGGATGATGGGTTTGCCAGGGCAAGTCCAGCGATTGCGAGAGATCTGCCGCACCCGCCAGCAATACGTCTACCCCTTCCACCGCCGCAATTTCATCGACATTTTCCACCCCTTCGCGGTCTTCAATCATCGCTACCACCAGGGTGCATTCTCGCGCGGCACGCGTGAATCTTGCGAGGTCATCGCGCCCGTAACGGGTATGCAAGGTAGCGTTCAGGCCACGCTCCCCGAGCGGGGAAAAATGGCAAAGGCGCACCGCATCCCGTGCTTCCTGCGCGGAGCGAATATGCGGAAATACAACGCCCTCCGCCCCGGCATCCAGTACCTGAACAATCTGATGAGGCGAGGCTACCCGGACCAGCGCCGCAATGCTGCCGGCGCGGGCCGCCAGCAGCATTGCGGCAAGCTGCCCGGCGCTGATCAGTGTGTGTTCCAGGTCAATCACGACGAAGTCATAGCCGGCCGCTGCGATTATTTCCACGCTCAGCGCGGCGGGGGTGGAACAGAACAAGCCATAGACGATGCCGCCTGCCTCCAGGCGCGTCTTCAGACACATGACGGCTCCTCGACTTTTGCGAGGGGGTTCTGCGCGGGCCGCGTACGTAACCGGATTTCCGACTGGAAACGCCGGCTGGCAAGTAACTCGACACCCACCTCATCGGCAAAGCAGTCGAACAACAAATAACGCGCCTCACTCTGAGGATGGCGTTTCTGGTGTGCCTGCAATACTTCACCGGTGATTTGCCAGAACCGTTTTTCCGCCATACCGTAGTGGCTCAGGAACAGCCAGGCCAGTTCCGCCAGGTTGACGAAAAACAGCGCATCGAAGGTGAAATCCCGTAATTCCTCGGCATTTTCGCTTTCCAGAAAGGAATTGGGATTGATCTGCGCGTGCTCGGGCGGCGGTGCGGTGAGCACGGGCGCAGGCGCGGATAATAGCGCTCTACTGAAGCGCACCCCATCATGGAAATCCTTGAGTGCTACGCGCGCCGGTAGCCCCTCCTCCACCAGCAGGAGCATATTCTGGGCATGCGACTCCAATGCGGTTCCATGTTCCCAAAGCAGATGCAGTACCGGCAAATATGCCCGCTCCACCAATCGCTTCAGCCATTGCCCGGGCCCATGGCGCCGAACCCACGGATCGATGAAAGGCTTCCCGTCGATATCGATATGCGTGACGGCGGTCATCGGCACCGCTCTTTCACCCGCACACAAATAGTTATGCACGCTTTCGCGCCAGATGCACGACAGCGCGCCATACTGGCCATGAGCCAGGGCCACCGGCGTGAAACTCACGCCGGCCACTTCGCGCAACAGCACGGGGCGCGCCAGGGGTAATGACCAGTCGGTCCGCTCCGCCAATCCATGCAACCAGTCGCTGATGACGGGTGCATTCTGCACGGTGTGCGGCGCCAGCACCCGCGAGGTGGATGTATTGACGAGGCTCATCGAAAGCTTGAGTGACAGGCGGTTGCGGTCGCTCAAATTACTTAGGGTACGGATCGATTGCTGAGGCAGATACCGGTCAGGCAAAAGGCCCAGCGCAAACAGTTCGCCTCGCGCCAGGGCCTGGTGATAGCCGGGCAGGACAACTTCGTCCCATTGCCAGGGATGAACCGGTAGCGGCAGATAATCGTCGGGCTGCAACGAGCGCCGGCATAACTGATCGCAAAAGTACTGCCAGCCGGGCTCACCCAGCAGCGCAACGCCCCTTTCCGCATCATCATTCAGCGTTTTACTCATCGCCCAGCGGCAGCGATCCCGGCGTACGGCGAGTAGCAGTGGTCTTACCGAGGCCGCGATTTCAGGCGCGTACATTCTGTTGTCATCCAGCGTGAAGCCTATCCGCGACTTGTAGACCGGGTGATAGAGGTGACCGTCGGTCAGCCTTGCTTCCAGCGTGTCATAGTCCGCATCGCGCAACGGCTTGCCACTGTGTGCGGATAATGTTTGCGCATCCTTGATCTGCGTAGCCAGCAGTTCGGATGCAAATTGGCTGAGCCGTAGTTCGTCGGCAACCAGCCAGGGCGCAATTTCCGTCAGGAACAACGCAGGGTCGCAAGCCTCATGGGTAACGCCGTCATCGATGCGCAGCAGCGGCGTAGTGATGCGCACACGGCCAAAGCTGATGGTTTGGCGGGCCTGGCATTGATAGCTGACGGGAACGTTATCCGCACGGAGGCCCGGCAAACTCAGTGTTTCTCCATCCCAGGCGCAATGCGGTATAGCACGCTCAAATAACAGCGCCTCCAGTAGTTGGCGTAGTACGCGGCGACTCGCCCGGTGGTAGGCCGGACTATCAATCAGGTTTTCATAGTCAAGTGGATTCATTGGTTTACTTTTGCAATCATTGGATTGGGTATCTCAACCCATGATGGGTGTTCTCCCTGCTGGTGGAAGCTGCTGAGCATATTGGCCTTGGCCGGCAGGGTCGGCTGTATGAGCAATCGGCTTATCAGCGGGTCGTCGATCGCGCTCAACATCGATGCGGTGTCGCGCCACAATGTCGTCTCGGTAGTCAACCCAGTGCGAGCCAGACAGGCGGCCACATGGCCTATATGATTAACCAGCACGTAATACTGGAAGCGGTGCCAGGCCTGCTCCTCTGCGTAGAGAACCGGGCTGTCGCCGGGCAGGTGGTCGAGGAATCGGAAACGTGTGCGGCTGATGCTGACGCCCTCCATGTCTCGCGCGTAGCCACGAGACGGCCAGCCATCGTGGAAGGCGATCAGGGTATTCTGCAGGTGGGCTTCAAGGCTGATGCCATGCTCCAAAAAGAGGTGCAGCAACGGCAACAGGGTGACATCCAGATAGCATTTCCACCACATGCATATCAATTCCTCGCTGAGCGGTTTTCCCCTGGCAGACAACCGCAACAAGGCCAGCAGTGGAATTTCTCCATCGGCAGGCTCTTCCAGTACCGCCACGATTGTCTGGACGTGCCCTGCCTCGATTACCGGCATCGCCTGCCGGTATACCACTGCACAGGCAGCGCGCAAGGCCTCGTCCGGCAGCCTCAGCGTCTGGCTCGCCAATTCGGGCAGGATGCGAAATGCCGATTGCTCGGAGATATGACGCGGTAGTAACGACAGAGCCAGGCTGGCATCCAGCGCCCGCCTGACCTGTTCGGATGGGTTGTTGCGTATGAAATTGGTGATACGGATATTGAGCGACAGTTTGAGAAACAAATTTTGGCGGGGTAGCCAGACGGTGCGCACCGAAGATGTGGGCCAGGCCACTTCACCCATCGGTCCGAGCGAAACCAGCTTTCCTTGATTTATCAGCATGCTGATTTCGGGCAGACCCAGCAAATAATTGGCTTGCCAGGGATGGCAAGGCAAGAGCCGGAAATCGCCATCGGCAAGCAGATCACGGGCGAATAATGCCACTTCCGGGTCGATGGCGGGCTGCTTCCCATCGATAGTGCGGGTCTCCAGCATACCGGCCGCGACCGCGAAGTAGTGCAGGCGAAATGACGCGCCCAGTTCAGGCGCGTAACGTTGCATGTCTTCTTCGCTGAAACCTTCCGCAGCCTTGGAGGTAACATGAAAAATGTGACCAAAGCGCAGTCCCTGCTCAGCGGAGAGGAAAGACGGGCGTTCCCCGGCGGGTTTATGCAAATGGTAGCGGCGGACCTGGGCTATGCTGTTCCGCATCAGCGTTTTTAACCGGACACGGCTGTGATCGGTCATTTCCGCAGGCTGATCGGCGGCCGCGGCGAGCGCGTCGGCGATCAGATCAGCCAGCAACGCCGCGTCTGTAATCAAGGGTTGCCAGTTACCATGCCGTTCAATCCAGGCGAATGGCGCCAGCCGGTGATAGCCAATCGGCGAAAAATAGGCAAACGCACCCGCTAGCCGGTACCCGGTTTTTGCAAGCGAAACTAAATACGGCGCCGATCCGGCGGCACGCCAAGCCTTGATATGCGAACGGAGTTCAACCGGTCCTGCGTCATCCGCTGCGAGACGTGGATCGAAACAACCTGTTTCCCGGCAATAGGTGTTGACATACTGCTCTACCAGGCGCCGCTCTATGGGTGCCATTTCCAGCAGATGTGAAGACATCGGAATCATTTTTTTAACTCCGCAAATGAAAAACCATCGGTACGATCGCTGAGAACCAGTAGTCCACCCGCGAAGAACAGTACGGCAACAGGCCAGATAAGATCGATGGGGGAAAGGAACGGCAGCAGGAATAAAATGAGTAATGGGCCGATCAACTGGCCGACAACCATGAAGCTCCTGCTTAATCCCGTCACATAGCCATATGCCGAGATGGGCAGCTGGCGGCTGCAAGCCAGTAACACCGACTGCATCAATGCTGCGTAACAGGCACCCTGGGTTATCCGCAACAGCGCGACGATCCAGATTTCGTCGATAAGGATCAGTAAACCGGCCGATAGCGCGCAGCCCATGGCAGCAAACGTGAAGTAGCGTCGCGGTTCACCGCGATCGTTCAGGCGGCCCCACCATGGAGCGGCCAGCATGGTCGCAAGCCAGCCCAGCGCGTGCAGGAACCCGATCTTGCTGGCCATTGCCTCGGCGGCAGGGAAACGCGCCGTCAGATAGAGTGCGAAGACATTGACAAAGGCGAATGCGGCCGCCTGAATAAAACAGGCTGCAAGCATCCAGTTGCGCAGGTTGCTGTCGCCAAGCACAGTACGTAGTCCGGAAAAGGGCAAGCCGGAGATTCCTGCAACTTTTTGCGGCTCGCTGAGTTGAGTCCACAGTATTCCGCCCGCTATACCCGTGAGTACGGCACTCGTCAGCAGCAGTGGCTTGAGCGACCAATAGTCCAGCATCATGCCGCCCAATAACGGGCCGGTCAGCGCCCCGCACGCAATGGCGCTTTCCTGCAAACCCAGCGAGCGCCCGCGTGAAGTGTCATCGCTGACATAGCCGATGAAGGCGGTGAGCACCACGCCTATGGTACTTATGCCCTGCAGCAGACGGCCCAGCATGAAGCCGTGCACACCCGGGCTCAACGCCATCAACAGCATGCTGGCAGTGAATACGGCCAACGATGCCAGCAGCATCCGCTTGTAGCCGAAACGATCGCAGCACTTGCCGACGTAAGGAGCGAAACACAACGTACCGATGGCGGGCGCCGCCAGTGCAAGACTGCTCCAGTGCGCGGCACCCGCGGCATCCATCTGTTCCAGCGTTGCAATATACAACGGCATGATGGGCACGAAGACCATCAGCCCAAGCGTGGTAACAGCCTGGCAGACCAGTAGCAACGTGAGGTTATTCATGCCTGTTATCACCGTGCCTGTCTGTCGTCTTCCGGCCACGACGGACTGCCGGCTAACAAAGGATTGGGCAGACGACCCATGGCGCTGGGCATACCGGTGCCGAAACTTGTGACATTGAATAGCGGAGCAAGCAACTGCTTGAAGGGCCACTCCACCTCCTCCAGCAGCATTTTTCTTGCCTGCCCGGCGATTTCAACCGGCAGCGGAGCACGTGCCAGACAGATTTCGAGCGCTTGGCGGACAATACCCCAGCCATGCGCTTCGTCCCGGCCATAATACGTGGCCAGCGCAGCGAGAATCGCATACAGATTGACCTCGATCGCCAGGGTTTGCAGGTAAGCCAGCAGTTCCCGCGAGGTATTCAGTTCCAGTGTATTAGGCGTGCTGCGGTCGATTACATAGTCCGGGATCGCGACACCCTGGGCCTGCATCAATGGATGGCACACGCGCAATGTGTCATGGTCACGCAGTACCAGCGCGGCAATTTTCCGGTCCTCGAACTCGAAGGCCAGCAATACATTCTGCCCGTGCAACTCTGGCATGACGCCGTGCGCAAAACAGCGCAGCCCCAGTTCGAGTAAAGCCCCGGCAATGTCGCCGAACAGGCGCCAGGCGGCTTCTTCCGGCGCTGCGGCGCCGATCAGGTGATCGAATGCCGGCAACTTGCCATCAGCCGAAACTGCCGGCAACGCTGCCATCGGGATCAGTGTTGCGCCGGGGAGCGTCGGATAGCGGCGAATCATGCAAGCCAGCTCGCCCGGTTCGGCTTCGAGCGCGGCGCATTGGCTCAATGCCCACCACTTATCCTCATCGCACAACAACAAGTGAGCCGCCAGCCAGTCGTCGCGCCGACGCAAGGATTCCAGGCAAGCGCTGGCAAGTATGCCGTTATGCAGATAGCGTGGCGGCAGAGCACGAGTTGCCCCCAGCGTACGAACGGAGAGTGCGAGCTTCAGATGGGTACCGGAATTTCCGGTGACGGCAAGCGAACGCAACGACGCAGTGGGAATCGCTGTTCCCGGCCCCACACTCAAATAAATGCACTCGCTGAGTTTCAGGGGAATTGACCGGTTGAGCCAGGCCCACTGCCATGGATGGACCGGCATCCATAACCAGTTCTCGCCATCGGCATGGAAAGCGCGAGCAGCGCTGGCCAAGCTGTCTTGCTGGCCAGGGTCAAGCAGACTCTCCGCCAGAGGCTGGCCGGTAAGCGGAGCCGCCGGTGCACTTACTATATAATTGCGCGGTACCGCCACCCAGTGAAGCGGAAACGATGCCATCGTTTCCGTAGCATAACCATAGCCATGGTCCCCATTCCAATCCTTGGCACGGGCCAGGGGGTGAAACGGCCGGTCTTTAAGGCAGCTCAACGCTTCCCAGGTCAGCAAGTCTTCGGGCGCAGCCATGAGACTTTCCAGGATATTTTGCTCATGCACTGCCGCAAACGCGGCCTGATCATAGGCAAGCGTGAAGAACCGCGTAAAACGGCCTGTCCGGTCACGCCACCAATCTGCCGTCTGCAAGACTTCGACAATCTTGCTGAGCTCGAGATTCGTCGTATTCGTAGCCGTATGCAAAACCGCGTTTGAACCCAGCACCCGAAACGGGCGCAAGCCATCCGCTCTCTGCCCTTGCCAGCGTAACGATCGCGTTTCGTCAAGCGCAATTTCCATCACTATTTTTCCATTGACCTCCGGATGCATGAGGCAATGCCCGCGAAAACCGTAAAGGTTCTCCAGCCAGAGCGCATCGAACAAGTCCTGAGCCAGCCGGCTCGCATACGGATGGGGTGGGATGATCTGCATGCGGTTCAGCCGTATAGCGGTAGTCGGGTACCGGTTCCACGCGCATGCGCAAGGCGGTAAAAGTGACGCGCGCAAATGATGTCGTCGATGGCCATGCCCATGGGGTTGAGCAAAATGATTTCGTCTTCGTTCTCCCGGCCCGGCCTGTCTCCGATAACGATCTCCCCAAGCTCTGCATGCAACTGTTCGCGGCTGAAGCGCCCTTCCAGCACCAACTGGTTGATGATCTTCTTTTCGCGATTTGACTGGTCCCAATCATCCACCACCACCTTGTCAGCCCTCTCATAGACATCCTTGTGAACGTCCATGATGGATATATTGCTGATGAAAGCACCAGGTTTAAGCCAATCGAAGGCCAGGTAGGGTGTACTGGTTACGGTACAGGTCACAATCACGTCAGCCGCTCTCACTGCGGATTCCGCCGAGTCTGCGCTGATAAAATCCACATCCGGATTGCTTTCCGCCAATAGAGTACCCAGCGATTTGGCCGCTTCAGTGGACAAGTCGAACAGATGAATACGCTCGATATCCGGAAACTGCTCCAGCAGCGTCTGCATCTGCATACGCGCTATCGGCCCGCATCCGATACAGGCAACATCGGTAAAGCCCCCGCGTGCCAGATAGCGGGTACCCACGGCAGTAATGGCCGCCGTGCGCATGCCGCTGATCAGCCCGCCTTCAAGGATTGCGACCGGATAATTGGTCTCCGCATCATTCAGCACAATGACCGCGCTGGCACGCTCAAGACCGAAGTGAACCGGATTATGCTGGCGGCTACCGACCCATTTCAGGCCGGCGACCGGTTGCTCGCCACCCAGATAACAAGGCATGGCAATAATACGGTCGGCGATGTGATCGGCGCCTGGCCAGCGCAGATAAGGTTTGAGCGGTTGCACGTAGTCGCCGCGAGCATGTGCCGCCAATCCATCCACTATCGCATCTACATAAGGTTGCGAGTGGCTGCCGCCTAACGAGCTGAGGTCGCTGCGGCTAAGATAGAGTAAATCAGGTGAGGTATCCGGCATGCTCATGCTGTTTGCTCCTGAGGCGTGCCGGTAAATCCTTTTGTCATGCGTGCAAAATGGCGTTCCCTCATGCGCAACAGCCACTGGTCATTGTATACCGTGTCCAGATAGCGCTCGCCCCGATCGGGCAGGATGGTCAGGATGCGTGCCGGTTGCAACAGACGGGCGGAAAGGCGCTGGATAGCGGCGATTACGGAGCCGGATGATCCTCCGGCAAAGATTCCTTCACGTTTTACCAATTGACGGCACGCCACGGCGGATTCATAGTCGTCGATCTGGATGACCTCGCCGAGCTCATCGCGCTTCAATAATTCGGGTACGCGGCTTGCGCCAAGCCCGGGTAATTCGCGAACCGCCGGTGAAGTACCGAACAATACGGAACCAAATGCATCCACGGGGATGACCTTCAGGGCGGGCCAGGCCTCGCGCAGACGCCGCGTAATGCCGTGGATGGTTCCCGAGGTGCTGACGCCCAGTACCAGATAATCCACGGGCCGATCCAGGTCGCGCAGGATTTCCTCGCCCTCGCCGTGATAATGGCTTTGCCAATTACGCTCGTTGGCATATTGATTCGTCCATACCGCATCGGGTTGCTCGCGCAGCATGTGCTTGACCCGCTCGATGCGGGTTTCCAGATAACCGCCCTGGCGATCCTTTTCGGTGACAAGCTCGATATTGCCGCCGTAACATTGAATGATCTGGCGGTTCACGGGTGAGAGTTTTGGATCCACCACCGCTGTGAAACGTAGTCCGTGCATACTGCAGATCATGGCCAGCGCAATGGCAAAATTGCCGGAGGAGCTTTCGATGATATGCGACCTGGAACTGATGGAACCATCCGCCAACCCGCGCTCGATAATATGGTGTGCCGGCCTGTCCTTGATGCTGCCACATGGATTGAACATCTCCAGCTTTGCCAGCACTTCACACCGCGAATCGTTGAACATACGAGAGAGGTTGACTATTGGCGTCTTCCCTATGCCATCAAGAATACTGTGAAGGATCATTTTGGTGCCTTCCATTAGATAATAATAATGATTAAGTAAATAAGAACGATAACGTGAGTAATAATTATTACTTCACGATGCAGAGGCTTGGATCGGCCTTCTCTGCCTTGTTCTACTTGAGAGCTTGATTTCGACCAGAAACCGGCCCTTCGCAAGGCTCGGCCGGACGATGTGATCCAGCCAGGCTGGTTGTCAATCTATGTCGGCTTCGGCTGAATTCCTTCGGCCACCCGGCTAAAAGTTATTATGTGGCGCTGATTACGTTGGAAGCAGCCAAGGCGTGGCGATGCGTGCAGTACTATTGTTGATATTTCCATAGCCAATATTCCCGATAGATAGGGTTAAAAGATTGGCTGGCTTGCCCAGGACGGGCTGGCGAGCTATAGAACTGTAGAAGAATGCGTGAAAAATTATTCACAACGAATAACCCGTGATTTCCTGGCCGGCTTTACGCCATTCCTTGACGAAGCGCAAATAGGGTGCATTTCTTCTTATGGATCGGTTTTGCACTATCCCTCTTTCCATGAATTTACATCTACGACCGAATGTCGAAAAATCGGCTGGGGATGTACTACTATTACCTGATGGTTTCTATATTTGTAAACGGGAATGATTCTTATTATATTTAATCACAACTGAAAAGCAAGTCTTTTCATCAAACATTTTCACATAGACGTAACAATAATGCCGTATCAACGTTTCAACGACTTATCGACGCAACGCCAATCATGAGCCCGCCTCGCAAGAATACCAGCACTTCTCCAGCCGCGTACGCGGGGAAAAATGCTTATGGGGATTTGCTGCAGGAATTGACGGCATTGTGGCAGGAGTTGATGACGCTCGAAGCCGAATCGGCCGAAATACTGCGCATGGTGGATGCGCGCCATCTGGCTAGCGCGGCCAATTTGATACATTATCTCGCCTTGCGGCGGCGCGATATGCGCCCCCTGCAGGAAAAGCTCGCGGCAGCCGGTTTGTCTTCCATGGGGCGTGCGGAATCGCATGTCCTGAGCAATCTGCACGCCATCATCACTTTGTTGCAGCACGCGCTTGGAAAAAAAGCACGGCAAGCGCCCGCTTCCCTCATCGCATCTTCCAAAACCGGCCCGGATCTGCTGGAAATCAATACCAATAGCCTGCTCGGCAAGCCGCCGGCGCACAGATGCGTACGCATCATGGTCACGTTTCCGAGCGAAGCCGCGGATGGCTACCCATTGGTCAAGGAGATGCTTTTGCAGGGCATGGACTGTGCCCGCATCAATTGCGCACATGACGATGCCGGCGTCTGGAAGCGCATGATCAAGCACATAAAACGAGCACGTCGTGAAACAGGTCGTCCTTGCCGCATCCTTATGGATCTGGGCGGCCCCAAACTACGCACCGGAGAGATCGCATCAGGCTTGCCGGTGCTCAAATGGCAACCGCAGCGCAACATGTACGGCAAAGTGACGGCGCCTGCCCGAATCTGGATATACCCGCAGAATGATGGTTCCACCTGTCCGGCGCATGCCCATGCGTGCCTTCCTGTCAAAGGAAACTGGCTGGCCCAGGTAACTTCACTGGACAGGCTTGAATTCCGCGACGCCAGGGGAGCACTGCGCAGCCTGCAAGTGGTAGGAAAGGTTGACGGAGGCTACTGGGCGGAGTCTATGCAGACCACTTATGTCAAGCCTGGCCTGAAGCTTTACCTGTTGAGGGTGACCGATTCCGGCGTAATACGAAGAGCCGGTCACGCCGGTGAAATAGGCGCGCTGCCGCAGATGCCCGGAACGATCCGGTTGCACCGCGGAGATAGCCTGATTGTGACCCGTGAACCGATTCCCGGGCACCCCGCCCAGTTCGGTGAAGATGGGCGGTTGTTGCGTGCCGCCAGCATTGCCTGTTCGTTACCGGAAATCTTTGCCAGCGCGCATCCCGGTGAGCGGATACTGATCGACGACGGCCGTATCGGCGGCGTGATACGCAACGTCAACACCGAGGAAATCCTGGTTGAGATCACCCAGGCCCGCGATGGTGGAGAAAAATTGTTGGCTGACAAAGGCATCAACCTGCCCGACAGCCATCTCGATCTGGACGGTGTCACGGCCACGGATATCGAGCACCTCGAATTTGTTGCCCGTAATGCGGACATGATTGGGCTTTCCTTTGTGCGAAAGGCTGCCGATGTCGCGCTGCTGCAGGCGCATCTCAAGCGCCTCAATGCGGATAAGCTGGGAATCGTAATCAAGATCGAGACACGCGCTGCTTTCGAGCAGTTGCCGGAGCTGATGTTTACGCTGCTACGCTCGCGGATTGTCGGGGTCATGATTGCACGCGGCGACCTCGCCGTGGAATGCGGCTACGAAAGGTTGGCGGAATTGCAGGAAGAAATTCTATGGCTGGCGGAGGCAGCGCATATCCCGGTAATCTGGGCCACTCAGGTACTGGAAGGATTAGCCAAGACCGGTAAACCGAGCCGGGCCGAAGTGACCGATGCGGCGATGGGCGAGCGGGCAGAATGCGTCATGCTGAACAAGGGCCCCCATGTCGTCAAAGCCATCCAGATGCTGGACAACATCCTTCAACGCATGCAGGGACACCAGCAGAAAAAGCGCGCATTATTGCGTCGCCTGCATTGGTAGCGCCCAAATACTGCAATTCATCTCCACAGAGTCATGGCAAAGCCAAAATATTGGACTGAACAGAAGAGGGTGATGCGAGGAGTTAGTGCAACCTCTGCCCTCCCCCCGCTGCCGCCAGATGTGCCTGAGACCTTCCCCGATTAACCCTTCCTCGCGCTAACCGTTAGAGGAGTATCTTCCGCGGCGAACCACGGCGCCCATCAATCCAAGACCCGCCAGCATCATGGCATAAGTATCCGCTTCAGGCACGGCGGAAATCTGGATCATGCGGTCCACATCGCTTCCGGGATGCTGGATGTTCACATACGCGATGTTGTGATTGAACTTGTCGAAATACAGACCCGTAGGCTCGGCGTCGACAGTTGACATCGATGCCCAGCGGCCAATTGATTCAGCCACGCCATCACGGTCCACATCCTTCGCAAACCAGATATCCGCCTGTCCGCCCGGCTGGTCTTCAACAATGTATATATTACCCTGGGCGTCAATGGCGAGATTGTCCGGAGAGTTGAATACCTCTCCGACGGGCGAATGGGTTACCTGATCAGAGGTAGTCTGGGATGCAAAAATTTTTGCTGTATTGGTGTCCAGATTGAAAGAATACACTTCATGAGTTGTGGTGGTTGCGGCATAGATTACTTGGTTGCCGTTGGCAAGCGTCTGGATTTCAATGTCTTCCGGGCGCTGATACCGGGTTCCCAGAGCGTTACTGGCTGATGCACGACCGTCGATCGCACCGTCTGCGGCAAGGACCGATACATCGGCCAGCGCAACCCCGTTAACGTCCGTGATCGCGGCCCAGGCGATGGCGCCTGTCGCGTTTGCGTTATTGCCGCCAGCGACTTGCATAGCGAAGGTCTGGCCAGCCGCGAAGTAGTCATCGCCGCTCGATGCCTTTGGATTGGCAGAGACATATTTGTAAATGCTGCCGCCGTTCAATTCATCGATGAAGTATAGATTGTTGTTTTTGTCAAACGCCAGACCTTCGTGAGATACGTGCGGCACGACGGTGCGCTGTATGAAATTTGAAGTTGCCGGGCCTGTGGTTGTGGTCGGATTGGTCAGTTCAAATAGACGACCCTTGGTGCTGCCCTTGCCCCAGGACTCTTCGGCTGTGAGGTAGCTCCCCCAAGGGGTCCAGCGCGAGGCATCGCCGGAAACAAAATTTTGTGTGCCGTTCGCTACAACGGTCAGGGACGTATCGGTCAGCCGGTCGAAACGCTTCACACCCGATATATTGTTTTCGAAAGGGCTGAACAGGTAACGGCCGGCGTCGGCCCCAGTTTCGTTGGCGGTAATCATATCCCAGTTATAGCCGCGACGGCCGGCAACCGATGTATTGGCATCAAGTGTACGTTGCGTAAACAGCGGGCTGGAGAGTTGGAAAGGCGTTGCCTCCGGGAGAGAACCAGCCGCAATACTGCTGGGCAAAGCCGTGAAGTTGTCGAAATTAGTGCTTGCGGCGATAGTTTCAGTGAGCCCACCCAAGGCAATGAATGTGCCGGGAACCAGAAAACCCAATTTTATGTGCTTAAGCATACCGTTCTCCCAAGAAATTGATAGGGCGTCGATTTACGAAGTACTGCACATCCTGATTGCATATAATCGGGGAGTCTTCCGATTTCTGTCGAATCAGGTGCCGGTGCTTCCAACCGTGCAGCAGGATGAAAATATAACGCGTAAATATGACAAGCTTGCTTCGCAGCCTGTAATCATCTTTATTACGCTTGACCTGCTGCGGCGTCGGATCCGTTGCTGAAAAGCGCCTTAATCCTGGCTGGCTTGGCGGCAAATTGCTCCATCAAATCTTTAAGGCGGCACCCATTTCGTGTCGGTGTCGACTCCAGGTCATCAATCTGTCGCGATAGGCTGACTCAACCATTTCGACGGATATGGGTTAATTCTGATGGGGCGGTGGGGCAGTTTTTGGGATTAAACCCACTCTAAAAAGGTGGATCAGTTGCGGATAGTCAGGGTGAGCGATGAGTGGTTCTGAACCTGGTTTGCACTGGACTTCGCTGCGCTCGAACAGGGCCATTACCGATTCATTATTATATTGATGGCTCATATATAGAATGCCATCTGCTTCAGGTACTTGACTGTGTAATGCTGCGGATATTTGCATCGAATGGGTATAATCATCGGATGCGCTGAGATCGCTGTTTAGTCCGAGCACTTTAAGATCGCGGCCAGTGAGTTTGGCCAGCTTCAGGGGTATTCCATTCGCCCGATCGAAGTGAGCAATATATCGCTCATTAACGCGTGCCTGCTCGATGACCCATCGGTTGTCTCTGTAGCAGCCCTGTTCATGTAGAACGGTTTCCGCAAAAGCGACCTCTAATTTTTGGGCTGCATAAGTGACTCCAAAGGTTGCCGCAGGGTCGTCAAAACGGTACTTTACGTTCTTTCCCCAATGCGGCTCGGAATTTGGGAACCTGGTTAAACGCAAAAGCGTCCTGGCGTCAATATCTATTAACGATAAGTTGCCTTCCGCCCATATGGCAGCGAAGTCCGGCAGATGCATCAGTCGCGCCCCCACCCGCCCGCCAAGCGTATGATGTCATTAAGCATGTCGCCGGCAGCGTCGGCAGGTGTCCGGCCTTTTAGGGCTCCGTGTTTATGCAGCAGAAATACGAGCTTACTCGAAGGGTCAAGATCACCTAAGGCTTCGTTAATGCGCGCGAAGGTAGTACGTTCGAATTTTCCCAATTCCCCAGGATACCAATGCTGCCCTTTCACCCACAACGAGAATACCTCGCCGCGATTGCGCGCGGCATCCAGTGCTTGGCGCGTGATTCCCCATAAATCAGCAAGTGTCTTGCTATCGATCAAGGTCCCGTCTCGAGTCCAGTCTACTAAGCGAGCTTCGCCCCGAGCTTGGGCATTCTGAACCGATTCAGCATAACTGATGTTTGGCGTCGAAGTCTCAGCAACCACCGGTATCCATTCCAGAATCTCCTTTGATTGCTTTAATTTTTCAATATCTTTTCTCAGGGCTTTCACCTCAGTCCTGAGGTGTGAGGCTTCCGCGCCAGTTTCAATATACCTGTTCAATTTCTCACCACCCATAATAACCGAGTCAATATCCCGCTTGAGTTTTTGCTTAATTTCATTCGTGATTGTGTGCCTTACATTCTCTTTATGCATTACATCCCCCATAAATATCGTGGTTAGTACGAGATGGCTCACCTCGACCTTAAAAAGGCCGCGTGAAATTTTTACCAATTTAGCAAATATAGCATAAATAGCAAATATAGCAAAATTGGGATATCAAACATCGCTACGACTCGAATTTCCCCCCACTTCAGGATTTGATTTGGGGCTTATACGGACTCCAGGGCCGGCAAGGCTGTTTTCAAGGTTTGTATCCAGGCACAACCACGATCACTGCCGGCATCCAACGTGCCGAAGCGTGCCTATAGTGAAGCACTCCTTGGTTACTTTTTTGTTGGGGCAATTCGGCATGCGCTGCTTTACTTGCTTTTTCAACGCCCTGATCTATATTAAAGAATCCTTTGAATAGTTCGGTCTATGATGCCGATTCAAATGTCGAAATGCCAAACAGGAGACGATCCATGCCAAGCCAGAACCAGATTAACCGGCCAACCATGAAGTCAATAAGTTCATACGTCAAAAAGCATGCCCCCCAGTTGGAGGAAGCCCAGAGGCACCAGCACGAGGCATCTGAAACTGTCCGCGAAGCAGACTATGAAGGCCATCATATCGTTGTCCGCACAACTTATCAGATAGAGGTCGATGGGATACCGGTTACCGGACACCTCGGAGTGACCGACGACGGGCAAGTCCATTATCACCCCATACCGAACATGAGTTTCGCTTCCGCCCTGGACATGGTCAGGCAGTTGATCGATATTTTCCCCGATGATTTCGCTGGCAAGGGGGGTATGGCCGCTGAACAGGATGGACATGAGGACCATGGCGCCCCGGGCCAGCCTCGCACCAAATCCGCGCCGCAGACCCGTCGCACCAGGAAAACCCATACTGATCACGAATAGATGCCGGAGAACACCATGGCCATACGAGAAAATATTCTGACTAGCGCGACCGCGCGCGACAAGTATATCCAGGGTGTAAAGTTACTGAAGAATGAGTTCCCGGGGCCAACCACGGCAAGCCTCGGCATCGGAGGTCTCTCTCAGCCAGTCAGCACCTACGATCTGTTTGTAGTTTGGCATCACGTTGCGATGACAACGTTCACTCCGCCTACGCAGAGTGACAGAAACGCCGCCCATCGCGGCCCTGTCTTTCTTCCATGGCATCGATTCATGCTGATGCAACTGGAAATGAATCTCCAGCGCGTGCTTGGCGATGACTTGACCTTTGGACTGCCATACTGGGACTGGGCGCAAGATGGCCAATTGTCGCCGGCACGTCAGAAAAGAGCTGCCATCTGGGCCAGAAACTGCATGGGAGGTAGCGGAGTTCCAGTAACTACAGGCCCGTTCGCGTTCGAACCCGGCGATCCAGGCGCTTGGCGCGTTCACATCACAACAAATGTCAACGGACAACTGGTTCAGGTAAACCGTGGCTTGCGTCGGCAACTGGGAACACAGACGACCCGCCTGCCAAAAAAAGCGCATACGACGGCCGCCCTCGGTCAGCCCATCTATGACACTGCTCCATGGAACACGACTTCCGCCGGTTTTCGCAATCTTGTTGAGGGCTGGCAAGACCAGCCGCAAATTCCATCGCCGAGCCTGCACAACCGTGTCCATGTGTTCGTTGGAGGAGATATGTCGCCTTCAACTTCGCCCAACGACCCGGTGTTTTATCTCAACCACTGCAATGTAGACCGCATTTGGGAAAGCTGGATGCAGCCGGCACCGAAAGGTCATGGCCGAGCTTATGTCCCGGCGCAATCGGCACCCGCCAGCTTGAAGGGCCACCGCCTCAACGACACTTTGAACTCCCTTTTGTCCGGAACCACTACCCCTGCGGAAATGCTGGATATCAGTGAACTGTATACCTACGACTCGCTGAGTGTGTGAAGTCATAAAATGACGTTGGATATGGGGTCAGTTCACGAAACGGACGTTTTTGTACGCTAAGCGATCGACATGTCGTCGCCAGTCGCTCCGCACTTGATCTGCCACGCCCTGTGTCCGGTTGGAGCACACCCCCAACCGACTTCAAGTACGAGATGCTTTAGGGTCAATTCCGGCATTTCCTGACGTAATGCCCCAATCCATCTCTGGTCTTAACCCGATGGAACGCCTACTACGCGTACGATTTTTTCCTTTTCGTGAACCAGACACGATTAGTGCCCCAGGGCTCTGCAGCTAGGGCCTGTTAACTCTAATAGCCATATTGCATGTATTCAGCTATACTTGCGGGCATGGAAATCACTCAAGCCCAGTACGAGCGAATCATACACTGCCTGCCGCTTCAGCGGGGCAATGTCAGTCTCAGCAATCTGAACGTATTGAACGCCATTTTGTATGTGGCCGAGCACGGCTGCAAGTGG
>NZ_FMUF01000015.1:0-77590 GCF_900100985.1 Nitrosospira sp. Nsp1 | reverse complement strand
GCTATAGCTACAGCATCTGGCACACCTCATCCATTCACCCGAACCGCTGTTTCCCGCGTTCACGCGAGGGAGCAGCGGTTTTACTTGTATCGAGCGCTAGTGCCGCTTTCCCGGACAGGATTCGATGGAAAGGCTCGATTCCATCTCCAGGCTGGATGTGTGATAGTCTGATCGCTTAAAAACTCCAAAAGTGATCCCCCGTCCCGCGCCAAATCCATTTAAAGCCGGACATCTATCTGAGTAAGAAAAGAATGCTACGTAATTTCCCCCCCCCGAATACGAACTGTCCTCACCGGATACGTGATTATTTCATCGCGACCCTGACATTCGTATGCGTGGCGATCAGCTTGAACCTGGATGCCAGCGGGAGCCTGGAACAACAAAGAAACATGGGCCTTCTCGCCTGGACATTTCTGTTCGGCTTGCTATTGGGAGAAAATAAGGAAGTACGGATGCAGGTCATCATTGCGGTCGCCTTCGCTACGCTTGGCGAGCACTTTGCCTCCATCTATATGCAAGGCTATACTTATCGGTTCGGCAACGTGCCGGCCTATGTTCCGCCGGGTCACGGAATGGTGTACCTGACGGCTGTCGCACTTGCCCGCTCCGGTTTCTTTCTGGCCCACGCGCGCAAAATAGCGATGTTTGTCGTATTGACCTGTGGCGCATGGTCAATCTGGGGTATCAGTGGTTATCCCTCGCAGGGGGATCAAGTCGGCGCACTACTGTTTTGCGTTTTTCTGATCTACCTGTTCAAAGGCCGCTCGCCAATGGTATATCTGGCGGCATTCTTTATCACCACCTGGCTGGAACTGATCGGTACGGCATTGGGAACCTGGAGATGGGCAACGATAGAACCTGTTCTCGGGTTATCGCAGGGAAATCCGCCCAGTGGCGTTGCAGCCTGGTATTGCCTGGTCGATGCCGTGGCCATCGGGGCCGCACCCGCGCTATTGAACGGATTCAAAAAGAGCGGCGAGTGGTTTAAAGCGGAGAAGCCCAAAAATATCCGGCAGGGTGCGAGAAATGATTAGATGAATTTTTCAAGTTTCGACGGGTCTAATTTATGTTTACTTGGTGAAGTATCTGGTAAAACCGGGATTCCGGAGACTCTGGGCACCAAAATCTTTTGTTATCACTTTTTCCTGTTTCCAATCTTCTTTTTTAAACTACTCCATCTGAACTGTCCTAGTAGCGATTGCCGGATGGGCAAGCAATAATGGATATGTCGTTCACTCAACTCAATCTTTCGTCCGAAATTCTACGCGCCATAGCCGATCAAGGCTACACCGAACCTACACCGATTCAAGCCCAGGCAATTCCGCTCATACTCGAGGGAAAAGATATCATGGGAGCGGCCCAGACAGGCACTGGCAAAACCGCAGGCTTTACATTGCCCATGCTGAGCCGGCTGCAACCCGGGGCCAGCACCAGCGCCTCGCCCGCAAGACATCCGATTCGTTCGCTGATCCTGGTACCCACGCGTGAACTGGCCGTCCAGGTATACGAAAGCGTAAAAACCTATGGTAAATATCTGCCCCTCAGGTGTGCCGTCGTTTACGGGGGTATGGATATGCAGCCTCAGACGAAGGATTTGCGCGCCGGAGTGGAAATTCTCGTTGCGACGCCCGGCCGCCTGCTGGATCATATCCAGCAGAAGACAATGAGCCTGTCGAAGGTCGAGATCCTGATACTGGATGAAGCCGACCGCATGCTGGATATGGGTTTCCTGCCCGATATCAAGCGCATTCTGGCGTTGCTGCCGCAGCAGCGCCAAAGTCTGATGTTCTCGGCAACTTTCTCTGAAGAGATCAAGAAGCTTGCAAACACGCTTTTAAGAGATCCGGAATTGATCGAGGTAGCAAGGCGTAATTCCATCGCGGAATTGATCACTCACGTGGTGCACCCAGTGTCCAGAACGCGCAAGCGCGAGTTGCTGGCTCACCTTATCAAATCGGCAGACTTGAAACAGGTTCTGGTATTCGTCCGCACCAAGCACGGCGCCAGCCGGCTGGCTGAGCAGTTGGAACGGGATGGAATCACCGCGACGGCAATTCACGGCGACAAGACTCAGCCTCAACGCACCCAGGCGCTGGCGGAATTCAAGGAAGGCATAGTTCGCGTATTGGTGGCGACCGATGTTGCTGCGCGGGGGTTGGACATCGAGGATCTGCCGCATGTGGTCAACTTCGAATTGCCCACCACGCCCGAGGACTATATCCATCGGATTGGCCGCACCGGCCGCGCGGGCACAAAAGGAGACGCAATTTCACTGGTATGCGAGGATGAGGCCGAGTTGGTCCAAGGTATCGAAAAGCTCCTGAAATTCAAGCTCAATTCTACAGTCATAGCGGGATTCGAGCCAGAAGCCCACGGCCATCCCGCGGAATCCACAGAATCTGAAGGTAAACATCGCACATTCGATCGCAACAAATCGGCACGGCCAGAACAGCGAAATGCGATCAAACGCGCTGATCGGCCCGATGACGCGCACTCCGCATTGCATCCCAGAAATGGCAAAGACACCAAGCGCGCCAGAGACCACGCGAGCCCGCAGCGGCGGGGTTCCACGGTGCCCGAGGATCCATTATTCAGCCAACCTTATATACCTCGTACGCCCGCAGCCCAGCACACCGATAACCCCAATAACCCCGCAGCGGCGTCCTCGCGGAACGATCAACCAGATCATTCGCCCCATAGACAGCAGGGTAAGCGCTTGGCCGCATTATTTATGCCGAGATCGCCAAGCAAGCCCGAGCAAGATCACTAGCAGTCACGCCCGGGGCTCCATCTCGACCCAACCGTTCCAATCCGCGGACGCCTATCAATGTCTATTAGCGGATAACCTGAAGCATGGCAAAACGCCTGACAAAAATCTATACCCGCACCGGCGACGACGGCACAACCGGACTCGGTAACGGCGCGCGATCTGTCAAGGATGGTTTGCGCATCGAAGCGATCGGCACCGTCGATGAACTCAACAGCTTCATGGGTGTTTTGCTTGCAGAAAATCTCGAGGAGGAAGTGCGCAACAACCTAGAAGACATCCAGCATGACCTGTTCGATCTGGGCGGCGACCTGAGCATTCCCGGTCGCGTGACGATGAGCGAAGCGCAAGTCAGCCGTCTGGAAAAACAACTCGATGACTACAACGCCCCATTGGCTGCGCTGAAGGAATTCATACTTCCCGGTGGAACCCGGGCCGCTGCTTTATGCCACGTCGCACGTGCCGTCTGTCGCCGCGCCGAGAGATGCGTGGTAAGGCTATATCGAACCGAAACAGCGGTGCCACACCATGTCCGGTACCTCAACCGCTTATCCGATTTCTTATTTGTGCTATGCCGCGTATTGAACCACCAGAACGGCGTGGAAGATGTGATGTGGCAACCTCGGAAAAACTCCGGTTCCAATACCCTCTAACAACCCGTCGGACTTAAAGAATCGCAGCGAAAAAGTGACTGGGTGAGGTCAGATTTCGCCGATTTTGCAGCCGATTTCCTTTAAGTCCGATAGGCTGCCAGCACTATCCTCTGTTTTTTCCCGCGTCCAGTTCCTTATGGCGGAAACTTTCGATCACCATTAATACCGCACCGACAAAAATTGCGGAATCCGCCACGTTAAACGCAGGCCAATGGTTGCCGCCCGCGTGAAAATCCAGGAAATCGACCACGTGGCCCAAGGTGACCCGATCCCACAAATTACCGAGCGCGCCGCCGAGTATCAGGCTTAGCGCGATACAGAAAAGTCTGTCCGCAGCATGTTTGCGCAACAGATAAATGATCAGCAGCGAAGCGACCGCCGAAATGCCGGTAAAAAACCAACGTTGCCAACCACCGGCATCACTAAGAAAACTGAACGCCGCACCCGCATTATAAGTCAGCACCAGGTTAAAAAAGCCCGTCAGCGGAATCTGCTGCCCGTGAACCAGCGCCGACTCCACCCAATGCTTGGTCGCCAGGTCCAGCACCAGCACGATCGACGCCAGGATCAGGCTATGCTGCAGCTTCATCATACCCGCCGCGCCATCATAAGCGCAGCATGCTCAGGCATGATGCCGTATCTCCCCTGAGCCATACAGATTTGATACGCATCGACCGCATATCGTCGGGTGATCGACATCGGCGCCGACATCCGCACGATAATGCCAGCAGCGTTCGCATTTCGGGTGGACGCATGGTGTGACAAAAATCCCTTCTTTCCCTGCATTCTCTACATGCACCACCCGCGCCGCAGATGTGACGAATATCAGTCGCATATCGTCGCCCAGCGAGTCGAGTAACGCAAAATCACTCCCAACAGCATGAATTTCCACCTCGGCAGCAAGCGAGGAGCCAATTTTCCCTTGACTCCGCGACGCCTCCAGTCGTCCTTGTACCTGAGAGCGCAGTTCGCGAATCCTCGCCCAGCGCTGCATCAATGTGCCTTCATCCGGTTGTAAAGGAAATTCATGCCATGTATGCAGCAGCACGCTGTCCTCGCTGTCTCGCATGTCGCCTGTCAGATGGTTCCATACCTCTTCCGCGGTAAAGCTGAGAACAGGCGCAAACAAGCGCACCAGGCTATGCGCAATCTGGTAAAGCGCACTTTGCGCCGAACGGCGCGGGATGCCCTTGGTGGCTGCGGTATAAAGCCGGTCCTTGAGAATGTCCAGGTAGAAACCACCCAAATCTTCCGAACAGAAATTATGCAGACGATGTACGATCAGGTGAAAATCGTAATTCCGGTAGCTTTCGGTCAGGTCATCCTGAAGTTTGCGGGTGAACGCCAGCATATAGCGATCTATCTCCAGCCATTGCTCTACCGCCACCGTATCCACGGCCGGGTCGAAATCAGCGAGGTTCGCCAGAAGAAAACGCAACGTATTGCGTATGCGCCGATAGCTCTCCACCACCCGTTTCAAAATCTCATCAGATATCGACAACTCGCCGGAATAGTCGGTGGAAGCCACCCAAAGGCGAAGAATATCCGCACCCGAGGTATCCATCACCTTCTGTGGCGCAATGACATTTCCCTTCGACTTGCTCATCTTGCGGCCTTGCCCATCCACTACAAAACCATGCGTGAGCAATGCGCCGTAAGGCGCGCGGCCGTTGATAGCACAACCGGTCAGGAGGGAGGATTGAAACCAGCCGCGGTGCTGATCGGAGCCCTCCAGATAAAGGTCGGCAGGATACCCGAGTTGAGAATTTTGCTTAAGTACAGTTTCATGCGTCGTGCCCGAATCGAACCACACGTCCAGCGTATCCGTCAGTTTCCTGTATTTCTGCGATTCATCGCCCAGCAGTTCCGCGGCATCCAGGCTAAACCATGCTTCGATTCCCTCTCGCTCCACGCGCTGCGCCACCTGTTCCAATAACTCATCCGTACGGGGATGCAGTTCATCGGTTTCCTTATTCACGAAGAGCGCCATCGGCACGCCCCAGGTGCGCTGGCGCGAGACACACCAGTCGGGCCGATTCTTCACCATCGCATCCAAACGAGCACGACCCCAGGACGGAAAGAATTCGGTATCCCTTACCGCTGAATTAGCTCGCTCCCTAAGCGTATCAATGCCATGAAACTGCTTATAAGCATCAGGCGTATTAGCCGCTGCGTTATTGTCTATTGGTCTATCCATGGCAATAAACCACTGAGGCGTTGCGCGAAAGATAATAGGGGTCCTGTGCCGCCAGCAGTGCGGGTAGCTGTGTTGAAGTTTATCCACCTTCAATAAAAGACCGTTTTTCTCCAGCGCCTCGATCACCACATCATTGGCCTTCCATACCGAAAGACCGCCGACAAGCGGCACATTCTCGAAGAACCGACCATCACCGCCAACCGGGTTCTCAACCGGCAAACCATATTTCTGACCCACGACATAATCATCGACGCCATGCGCCGGAGCCGTGTGCACCGCTCCTGTACCGGTTTCCATGGTGACATGCTCACCCAGGATTATCGGGACCTGTCGCTCATAAAATGGATGCTGCAGCAGCATGTTTTCAAGTTTGGCTCCGGTACACCTCCCCGCAACATTAACGTCGGCTTTAGCAATACCATAGCGTTCCAGCGCGCTATCCATCAAAGCCTCGGCAATAAGTAAATACTCACTACCGATATCCGCCACAACGTAATATTCGTCAGGGTTCAGGCTCACCGCTTGATTAGCGGGCAGCGTCCAGGGTGTTGTCGTCCATATCACTACATACACCTGTTTAGCAGCTAAATTCGCCGGGGCAGAATCCCGCGAACCACGAACCTTTTTCCAGAACTGCCCGGTGTCGATCACCCCGAATTTCACATCGATCGCCGAAGATGTCTTGTCCTCATATTCCACTTCCGCTTCCGCCAGCGCGGAGCCGCAGTCTATGCACCAGTTAACCGGCTTCTGCCCCTGATAGACATATCCCCTGCGCTGGACTTTTCCGAATGCACGGATAATGCCCGCCTCGGTGCTGTAATTCATGGTGAGATAAGGATGGTCCCAATCCGCCAGCACGCCCAGCCGAATAAAATCTGCTTTCTGCCGTGCAACCTGCTGTGCCGCAAAATCGCGGCATAGCTCACGCACCTTGCCCGCAGGTAAATTCTTGCCGTATTTTTTTTCTACCTGATGCTCGATCGGCAAGCCATGGCAATCCCAGCCCGGCACATAAGGCGCATCGAAGCCAGCGAGAGTCTTCGACTTGATAATAATATCCTTGAGGATCTTGTTCACCGCATGGCCAATATGGATATCGCCATTGGCATACGGCGGGCCGTCGTGCAGCAAGAATTTGGGGCGGCCTTTTGAAACCGCCCGAATCTTCTGGTAGAGATTTTTTTCCTGCCATGCCTTGAGCATCACAGGCTCGCGCCTGGCAAGGTCGCCGCGCATGGGGAAGGGCGTATCCGGCAGGTTCAGTGTTTTTTTGTAGTCGGTCATATCATCTGGAATATATAGCGGACATCAGTTCGATCTGTGCAGAAGGCTTCTTGCGGCGTCAGTAGAAGATACCGGGAGCACCGAGCTAAAGTAGTCTCTGGCATTCTCTACATCTCGTCCAATTTGCCTGGTAAGCGTGATGAGGTCGGGATATTTTTCTTCATCCCGGAGCTTATGCAGAAAATGCACGCGCAAGTGGTTGCCGTATATTTCACGATCGAAATCGAAAAGGTGAACTTCCAGCATCGGCTTGCCATGCTCATGCACTGTCGGGCGTACGCCCAGGCTGGCTACCCCCCGAATTGAATCTGGAGAGAATAAACCCGCTGTTCCCTTGGTTTTCATCTCGACTTCGACCGCGAAAATTCCCGACAGCGGGGGCCGGTTATGCTTGAACTCGATGTTGGCAGTGGGGAACCCGATCTGCCTGCCGAGCTTAGCGCCGCTCACCACCCGTCCGCTGATGCTATAAGGCCGCCCCAGCAGCCGCTTCACAAGGTCCAGGTCGCCCGCAGCCAATGCGCTTCGAACCGCCGTGCTCGAGACCCTTACACCATCCACAATGTAGCCCGGCATTTCTTCCACCTCAAAACCGCACTGCGCGGAAAATGCCCTGAGCATGGCAAAATCCCCGGCCCGGCGGGCGCCAAAGCGAAAATCGTCACCTACCAGCATCCAGTGTACGGCAAGGCTTTGTTGCAAAATGCCGACAATAAATTCTTCCGCACTGATTCTCGCAAAATCGAAATCGAAGCGGCACACCTGCACCCGTTCCACACCTGCCGCCGCCAGCAACTCCAGCTTTTCCCGCAGACTGGTGAGCCTGGTAGGGGCCTTGTCCGGCGCAAAAAATTCGCGCGGGTGCGGTTCGAAAATCATCACGCAAGACGTCAGGCCAAGCCTTGCGGCAGCTTCCTTCAAGCGGGCAAGCATAGCTTGATGGCCTAGATGTACCCCATCAAAATTGCCTATGGTGAGCGCAACGGGCGCTTCAGCCTGAGCAGGAATGCCGCGAGAAACACGCATGACTTGCGACTGCTAAAACGCTGAATTATATCTGTTTCAGGCTGGTTTATTCGGTATATCGAAGATATCATGGTGCTAAATATGGATTTTCTCATGGTATGCGAACTCAGCGCCAGCTTCGCCCAATCGAGGTAAAACGGCTCGACCTCATCATTTCGTGAACAGTACGAATAAGGTCTTTTGTTCCAATGAGTTTGACGCTGTGCTAAAATTGCGCGACCAAAAAAACTGTGCCCTGTGCTCGCTGTATGGATAGCGCTTCAGCGTGTATGAGGTCGGCGTTTCAAAGAAAGGCCAAGTAGCTCAGTCGGTAGAGCAGAGGACTGAAAATCCTTGTGTCGGTGGTTCGATTCCGCCCTTGGCCACCAAAATTCAACGCCCAACCCCTCTCGGTTTGGCGTTTTCATTTCTGCCCCCTGGGGTTCGCGCCCATTCTGCGCGTGCCGGGGGTGGGCACCGTCTGGGCCGCAGGACAGTCGGTTCGACTCTCTTTTGCCCTCTGTTCTCTCAAAATCTCCACCGACTCTTTCGCCGTGGCACGCGCAGTCAGCGTTGTTCATCAAACACTTATGCGCGCGCCATCGGGAGTGGTTTGCTTGCGTGTTTGCACGAGCAGAGTTGTCGTGCATCAAACCGCAAGTTGGCGAGACCAACTCCAGAGTCATCCCTTGGGCGGAAACGGATCGTCGCCGTAGCTGTTGCGCTCACGGATCTGTCCGTCTCGTCCCTGGATGAGTAACTCACTCTGTTGGTTGACGGCGATGCCCCTTGCGCGATCAATTGCCTCTCGCTGCGTATCATGGATCGATGTGATGCGTTCGTTACCTTCACCGCATTGGTCGACGCCGGAATGCAGCGCGTTCGTTCCACTCAGGTGCAGCGTGAGTAAAGTCGGGATAGAACCAGTCCGAATCATCCACCCGCAACCCGAAGGACTCGTCGCGCTTCTCGATATTACGTTTGAGCCAGATTTCCTTGTTGCCCATTTCAATTCATGAGGCGTAGTATTTGAGCCACCTCGCTGATAGGGTGGGGGCTCTTAATGGGAGGAAGTAATCATTGTTGAATACGTCGGAAGCTGATTTTTTTGCCCTGCAGCGGCTAATCCTCATCGATGCCTACCGCAAGGGCGCCCTCACTGAATTGAAGCTTGACGGGCATACCTCGCTCACCGGCGCTAATGGCGTGGGCAAAACCTCGTTGCTGCGACTGATCCCGCTGTTTTACGGGGAAAGCCCGAACAAGCTAGTGCAGGGCGGAGGCGTAAACCAGTCTTTCGTGCAGTACTACCTGCCTCACACCACGTCTTTCATCGTGTTCGAGTACTGCCGGCGCGGTAAGCTGTGCATGGTGGTGTTGCATGCCTCCCGATCTGGCGAAAGCGTTTACTACCGGTTTATCGACCAGCCATTTGCCTTGGAGCGATTCCGCGACGAATTTGGTGATCTTGTGATCGGCCCTGATCTCAACCGACACATCAGGAAGCGTGGCGAGTTCTGTTCCGAGCAAATCACTGTTCTCTCGGATTACCGGGCCATCATCCAGAACGCAGTTTCTGGAAATCGTGACCATCGAACGCTGGCGGCCAATTTCTCTTTTGTCGGGCCGGGCAGTCGCTTGAGCCATGTCGAAAAGATCGTGACCGGGATGTTTTCGCGGGTAGCGCATTTCCGCGACATCAAACGGATGATCGTTTCCTGCATAGTCGATGACAAGACCAGTATCCGGCTCGAATCCAGCAAATCCACCATGAAGGACTGGGTGCGAGAGTACCGAGCCTATGCAGCAGTGATGGAGCAGGCCGGTCGCATGCGTGATTTCCAAGAATCACAAATGCGCCATGAAGAAGCTGTGCGACGACTTCAGTCTGTCCATACAGATTTCGCCCGGCTACAGCAGGTTCATGAAGGTGCGATTGAACAGGCCAAGGTACGGGCAGAAGAAATCCAAGGAGAGATGCTACTCCTAGAGGACCGAACCAATGCACAGCTGCGCGAAATCGGCAGCCAATTGGGTGAAGCCGAGGGTTTTGTGAAAAGCCTGAAAGGCACACTGCTGAGCCTTGATAAGCAATATCTCGCTTACGAGAAAGAGGATCTGCCAGCGCTTGCCCGCTTGGTGGATGCTTTGCCGCAACTGGCCGAAGACCTGGATGCCAAAGGTAATCGGGAAAAAGCCCTGCTGGGTGAGTCCAAGGATCTGGCCAATCGCTATGCCGAACTGCGCAATCAGCGCACCGAAACCTTTCACGCCCTTGAGCGAGAAAAGAATGCCCTCAAGGAACCCATTCGGGTCGGAGGCAAGGAAGAAGATGCTCAGGCCAGGCTGGATGCTGAAGAAGCCTGGCAAAACATTTCAGCAGAATTCGAGCGACAGGAAGAAACCCTCAACAACAGCAAGGAAGAAATCGCCGAACAGATAGGAAGCCTTAAACAAGCGGTTGAGCATCCACAGCCATCTCCTCATTTCGTTGAAGCCAAGGAGAACGCCCGCCTCGAGCTTGAAGCCGCTGTTGAGGTGGCCGGTACGGCTTCGCAAGCGTATGAGGAAGCAAAGGGATCACAGCAGACGGAAGTCGATGCTTTCCGTGCCATCGATGACCAAATTCAGGGCATCCGAGAACGAGAAAAGCAGGATCAAGCGGATCGAGAGCATCTGCTCTCCCTGCGAGACGCCGCCCCTGGCACGCTGCTACATTTTCTACGCGAATTCCGGCCTGACTGGACCAGGGATATTGCACGGGTGGTACCCGAGGAACTGTTGCTACGCACGGACCTGACACCCACTCTGGTCAGTGAGGATGCGCGCTCCTTGTACGGCATCGGGCTGGATCTGGCGGTGCTCGATGTTCCGAGGGTGGGTGATGAGGAGGCGCTGCGGCAGAGAGTCGAGGAGGTCGATCGCGCGATCGAGCGACATCAGCGCGATGCGAAGACCAAGGAAAAGGAACTGGAAGCCCAGTCCGAGCGCGTCCGCCAGGCGAAAGCCGCCGCCGAGGACAAGCAACGCGTTCATATCCAGACCGACAACACGGTGCGGTCATGCCGGACAGCGTTCGAGGCTGCGGAGCGTGCATTGGCCGAAGACATTCGCCAAGCGGGCATCCGGGCTCGACAGAAACAGCAGGAAGTCCAGCAATCGCTGGAGAAGCATAAGCAGGCCTTGGCTACGCTGAAATCCACCCGAAACGTCCGCAAGCAGACCCATGAAAACGATCTGAAAAGTCGCTTGGCGGCAATTGATGTGCAGGTTAAAGCCGAAATCGGTGAGATCGATCAGATCATTGCAACCGCGAAATCATCCTGCGATCAGGACATCGGCGCGCTGAATCAGGAATTGGACTCGGCATTGAAGGCGCAAGGCGTGGACATGGCCTCGCTCGAAAAGCTGCGAAAAGAGAAAGTGGATGCCCATGAGAAACTACAGAAAGCCCGATCCAATGAAGCCAAGGTCGGCGATTGGCGTCGCTGGCTGGCGTCTGAATGGACGACTCGCTCTGACAAGGAAGCGGAACTAAAGACGGCAGAGGACAGCGTCCACGAGTTGCTGGATCAACAGTCCAAGGCGCGGAAGGCGCGTGAGATCAAACACGACGAAATTGACAAGGAGTTGGGCCAAGTTAATCGGGAAAAGGCCAGGGTGGAAAAGCTGCACGGTTTTGTCATCCGGCGCCGAGAGAAGCTGACCCGCTGGCCGGCAGACCCCATCGGGCCGATGGCGAAGCCACTGCGCGATCAGGATGCGCTGGAGGCAGACATGGACCGGCTGTTCTTGGATATTCAAAATGAGGAAGCTCGGGCGCGGGTGGCGTTGGCCCCCATCAAGCGGGTTTTCTTTGAAACGCCGGGCACCACGCCCTACCAGTTCTACGACAAGAAACGCTTGGACTTTGGGCCGGATCAGGAAAGTGCCTCATCGTTCCTTTGGCTTGTCCCTTTGCGGGAATGGTTCGACGCCGAGCATGAAAATGCGCGCAGGTTGCTTTTGAGCCAGTGTCGTAACTTTGCCTCCGGCATCCACGAGTTTCATGATCGCCTTGATGGCTTCAAGCGCAAGGTTGGCATCTTCTCGAAGGATTTGCAGGACAACATGGCGGCATCCACCCGCTTTCGTTTCATCAGTAGTGTTGCAGTGAGGGTTACCACTTCGTTCGACAGCCTGGATGGCTGGGACAAAATCAAGCTATTGGACGAGGAATACAGCGTTTGGGCTGGCAAAGATGCCAACGACCTGCCTGGCCCCGCTTTCGCCGATGCCGTGGATCAAGTAAGTGATTGGCTACAAGGGCGTCACACGCTGGATGTAAAGCTGGAAGATCTGCTTGGTCTGGAGATCGATATCGAGGAAGTAGGTCAGCCCAGAAAGACGGTGAAAGACGAAGGGCAACTGCGCGATGCATCCAGCAATGGGCTTTCTTATCTCATTCTTTGTGTGGTTTTCGTCGGCTTAATCAATAAGATTCGCGCCGGTCAGCCAGTACAGCTGGTCTGGGCACTGGACGAACTGCGCGACCTCGACCTAGACAATGTTCGCGTGCTGTTGGAAATGCTGGCCGACAACCATATTCATTTGGTTTCCGCTTTCCCTGACCCCGAGCCTGAAATCCTGGCCCTGCTGAAGAACCGCTATGCCATACAGGAGGGGCGCCGGCTAGCGACCTTCCGCCAGGAGGCGGCCCATGTTTGAAGCCACGGTCATCAAGCTTCTGGAAGGTGCGTTTATTTGCCGCACGGCCTACCCCGATCTATTTTCCTACCTCGAAGACGAGGCAACGCGTCGCCAGGTGGATGGTTACCTGACCCAGATCGGACGTCGTCTGGCCGCCACTGCTCATGGGGAAGCCTATTACGCTGCCCACCGTGCGGTCGGTACGCGTGAGCGGACAGAAATTCGCTCCTTGTTCAAGGAAGTAAAGCATGAGCTGCGGCCAGTGCTCGGCTTTCTCAATCTGATCATGCAGGCCCAACGTGCAGACCGAACCCTTGGCACGGGCGATGTGATCGATTTTCCCAAAACGCTGCTGCATATTTCGGAGAACCCACATCTGGGTGAGATTTTGCGAGGGTTCGCTACGTTGGGGAAGGAGTTTGCATCCAGTGATGCCAGCCTACGCACACTTCTGGATCGGTTGTTGCAGCAGATGGTCAAGAGTGGCTACCTGATCCCTGATCGACAGGGCGATCGCTTCGAGGTAACCGGCAAGATCGATTACTTCTACGAGGTGGTGGATTTCCTTGCTGAGAATGAACAAGCCATCCGTGAGGCGCAGGATCAAGAATCCGAGGGCGAGACCGGGAGGTTGTTTTGAGCCGTGACGGCGTAAAACACCTCATTGGGCGTCTGGCCAGCCACCAGGATCTGATCTCTCAAGCCTATTACAACGGCGAGCTCATCAAAGACGACGACAGTGCCCGAGGCATCGAGCTTCTGCAACAGCACAAGGTGCTTATTCCTCGCGGAGAGGATGCTTACACACTGCATACCACGCTGCGCCGCTTCCTCGATGCTGCCCTCAACATCGAACGGCTATATGGCATTGGCTCTGATCTGGGTGTCGCTTTCGAGCGATTGGAACAGCTAACAAATGCCCTCTTTGACGTTGCTCATGAAGGGCAAATAGAAGATCGCGAGCGAATTGAAGACGAGATCCGCCAGTCCATCTATGAGATTTCCGACAACCTCGCTGCCGATCTGGCGCATCTCAGAACTCTGGTGGAAAACCGCTTCGGCAACGTGAGCACGCTGGCAGAGAAGAAGCGCCAGAACGCCTATTACATTGGCCGCACGGAAAAAGTGGTGCGGGCGATCGAGCTCTTTACACTTTCTGACCTGGGTGAACGGATACAGACTCAAGGTGCATTCGCCAACATTGCCGCGATGTTCCGCGCCCAGTTGCAGGAAAGGCTTCCTTCGTTCCGGCAGAACTTGAGCGATATCCTGGAAATTCTCAAGCAATACCTGTTTGAGTATCGCGAAATCGAGGAACGTACTCGCAGGGTACGTAGCCTCTGGCTTTACCTAGAGCGTCATCCTGTCTATGAGTTGCAGGAGTGGGACGAAACGGCACATCCACAGCCATGGCTGCTCAAGGCGGATGGCATCTCGATATGCAGCCACCCATGGGTGCGTGACCCGGAATACACGGATTCCCTCGCCGATCTGGCGGGCGATATTGCACCACCAGTGCTGCGTCTGCCCGTTGAGCGGCCACGAGGTAGCCTGCTTGAAGAAGATTCGGCACCCAGCATACTGCTTGAGCGCCGGCCCTACCAGCAGGCTATCGAACGTCTTATTGCCACCTGTAAAACCGAGAATCTCCGAACATCCGCCTTGGAGTGGTATCTCGAACACCCCGCTGAACTGGGCGGCATGAGTGTTTCTGTCTGGCTGCAGTGCGTACTAGAGGATCTTGGGCCGAGGAAGAAACGGGAACTCGGAATCGTCGTGGTCGCTGAAGAAACGGCTGATCCTATCTTCGACGGCAACGTCATGGTCTGTGATGTGCTCGTGGAGCCTGCGTGATGGACAAGCGACTCATCAATACCTTGCTGCGCATATTTCACTCGCTGGAAATTCGGTTCCCATCTGGACGATCAATCAGTGCCTTCTGCTCCGAGTACAACCTGGGGATAAAACAGGGCGCCTCGCTCGTATTCACGGAAGAGGACAAGAAGGAAATTGGCCGGATGCTCCAAGGCGAGATGGGCATTGATCCCGCCATGACAACGTCTGAAAGCTGGAAGCACCTCGGCCGATCACAAAGCCTCCAGCTTGCACGCGATGAAAAATTCGCTGGTCGTTCTGTGGGGGCGGGTCGGCTAAGGTTGAAAACCTTGCCTGGGCAGACGCTGCATGTAGCTGGCGGTAGTTGGGATCTTCCGCTTCGTACCGATCTGGGCCTGGATTTAGAGGTGGTACTCGGGCATGAAATCGGTCACGATGCCCTGCTGGTAATCGAAAACCTACAAACGTTCGATGACATCCACGACGTCGACGTGGCTGTGATGGACAGCCTGCCGGCACGTGATCCGTTGGTGATCTACCGTGGCGATACTCAAGGTGGCGCCCGGACCGATGCAATTCATACGCTGATCGAGAGCACGATCCTGCCGGTTTATGCTTTCGTGGACTATGACCCTGCCGGCTTGGTTATTGCCTCTGGATTGCCGAGGCTTGCTAAGGTACTGGCGCCGTCGTTGCATGACTTGGGGGTATTGATCCAGATGCATGGTATCGCCAAGCGCTATCTGGAACAGGTGGCAACCGCCTCCCATGTCTTGCAGCAATTCAAAGCCGACTCTCGCATTGCCCCGCTATGGAGCGTCATCCATGCCGCCGGCAAAGGGCTCCCCCAGGAATATTTCCATAGTCGCTCAACATAGATTTATGGGCTCATTATTTGAGCCATCTACTCCTTGACAATGCGCACATGCGATAAGGAGCGAAAAAGGGGAGTAGCTAATGCCGATCGAGCAAGTTCTGACCGACAAGCGAGTGCCGGTCAAAATCTGGACCGACGAGGTCGATGAAAATTCCAAGCAGCAGTTGGCCAATATTGCCAGCCTGCCCTTCATTCATCATCACGTCGCGGCCATGCCAGATGTACATCTTGGCATTGGGGCGGCGATTGGATCGGTGATCGCCACCCACAAGGCCATTATTCCTGCGGCACTGGGTGTCGATAGCCATGGGAACAAGATCATCCGTGGCCTGGAGCGAGATAAGAATGTGTTTATTAACAGAATCACATGATATACTTCATAAGATGTATATCTACAAGGAGTCGATCATGCAAGTCTCAAAGTGGGGTAATAGCTTGGCAATTCGATTGCCTGCCTCCGTGGTTGAAGCACTGGAACTACACGAAGGCGACGACATTGAGGTGTTGATTGCTGATGAACGGGTTTTCCAAGTGAAAAAGAAACCGGGCAACGATGCCTTCCTGATGCGATTACGAGAATTCAGGGGGAAGCTCCCTGTTGATTTCAAGTTTGACCGCGACGAAGCAAATGCCCGCTCCTAAAGCCTTTATTGACAGCAATATTTTGCTGTACCTTTTATCGGCTGATGCTGATAAGGCCAATCGGGCCGAGGAAATTGTGCGGGCAGGCGGGCTAATCAGCGTACAGGTGTTAAACGAGATAACGAATGTAGCACGTCGTAAGCTCGCCATGTCGTGGGTGGAAATCAATGAGGTGTTAGGCCTGATTCGGTCGATATGTCCAACCGAGCCGTTGACTATCGAGACCCATGATCGAGGTAGGCTTGTCGCTGAGCGATATGGGCTAAGCGTATACGATGCAATGATCGTGGCGGCTGCACTTCTCGCAGGATGCAAGACATTATATTCAGAGGACATGCAGGACGGACTACTGATCGACCATCAGTTACATATCTGTAATCCATTCCAGGCTTGACACATAGAAGTGGTCGCGCTTGTTTGGTCCTTGGCTTCACAATCGCGCCATCGCCACAAAAACCAGCCGCTTAACGCCAAGCCAGCGAAACCTCGAACACCGGCCAAATGTGCCCGTATTTCTCGGTTTAGAAGCGCGAGCGGCGCGTATATCCTTGGGCTAGCTCAACAGTCAACCAAGGATACGTAATGATCGATTCAGACTTCAGCATCGGCTTCTCCACCAATCTGGTCGACGGCCTCAACCCCAACTGGCAACCGCAGGCAGGCCTGCTGAACATCCTCTACCCCGCCAAACAACAGGCGATGACCTTGAGGTCGGTCCAGCCGATAGCGCAGCTCGGCAGTTGGACGCATCCGGTCATCACGCTGCATGAAAACGCACTGGACCTGCTGGATGAATTGATCCCGTACCGAGTCGTCAACCCTTCCAGCGACATCGACGCGCCATCGTTCGGCGCAGGCGCCTTGCTGGGCGGCGCTACGGGTAGCCGCCCATCATTGGAGATGCTGTCGAAAACCATAGGTGTCGACCTGGCCCGAACGGACCTACGCTATGCACTAGTTAAACTGGAGAGAGCGGATGGTGCCGATAACCACCCTTCGGCAGTGGGAGGCATCCTTGTGCATGCGCGACCCCGGCAGCCTGATCCGGAATATGGGCTGAGTACCGAGTTCACTTCGGCTTCGACAAGATTGCGCCACGCGGGTCGCAGCCGTCTCCAGGACTACGGCGATCAGTTGAACAAGGACGACGCCAGCAAAGTGCTGGATTCTTTCCGCGAATTCGGCACCCATTATGTTTCCGTCGTGGAACTGGGCGACACCATCCTGCAGGTGTTTGCGTATCTGCCGGAACAGTTTGCCAAACTCAAGCTGGCCTATGCGGATGGAAATAATCCCCTTTCCGGGCCGGGATCGCAAAATTTCGTCCAGTTCACTACCGACCGGGCTACCGGTATCTACGGCTATGTGGAACAGTATGGTAGCGTCATTTGCCTGAGCAATTCGACCATCTTCAACTCGACGCTGCACGACGGTGACTGGCGCGATACGCTGTGGTCGCACAAGAACAGCGTGTTTTCCCTCTTCAACGTCAACGCCCGGTTATCGCTTGTCAACCTGCAGCAGGAATTTACCGAACAGGCGGTGGTAGCCGTCCACCTCGCCAGCCTGAGCGTGATGATAGAGCAGAAACGGGGACTGATCTGGCAGCGAATCTTCAAGGGTGCGATGGCGCAGAAATACCGTACCACGATCCAGCCGAACTTTTCCATTTACGATCAGCGCGATTTTGTGCGCATGCTGCCGCAGGATACTGCCGGCATCACCTCTTTTATCGCTACGCCAACAGTAAACGTCTATAAGGCGCGGCTGGATCTTGCGGATGTGCAGCTCGTCGCAGCCGGGGAAGTGCAGGATTTCGTCCTGTTCACGAATGTGCTATCCGCCGGCGCCAACACGACCATACCGGTTCCCGGAAAAAAGGTGCATTTGTTCGGCCAGGTGCTGGACATGCGCGTGCAGGGCCAACCTAAATCGATCAGCCTGACTGATGAAGCGTTCGACTCGCTGCAGTTGGGGTGCGATGAATTTCTCGGCGCGCTGGCAATCCAGAACCGCTCCGGCTCCCGCTATAGCGTGATTGTGGATGGACTCCGATTCGGCCTGGATGGAAGCGGGCCAGCGGCCATGCCAGTTATCGCAGACGATGTTCGTACAGTGCCACCGGCAGGTGTGATCCCGCTACTGACAGACAGTTTGCAGTTTTCAATGACATTTGCCGAAGCAGTGATCAGCGATCAATCTGCTCGTGCAAATAGCTGCATTCAGCAATTTGTGCGCAGTTACCTGACATGGGTAACGGAAATGCTGCCCGCAGGCGGGAGTGAGGAATTAATTGCGTTGCGCGTGCGTGCGATGGACTTGGCCAACTACGCGACCAATCCGGAATACGGGAGTCTTGTCCCGATTCTGCCATATGGCGATTACGAACGATACGTGCAAAGTATCCTGAGCTATCTGGACAGGATACAACTGCAGGTTGCACAGAACGAACAGCGCATGGCCAATCGCCGTCAGCAGGAACTGGTGATCGACGTGGCCAGGACGCTCAACCAGAACATCATCGCGTCAGGCGAGCTGATCGGTGGGGTAATCGAAGCCAATGCAGCGCAGCAAAAAGACCTGGAAGGATTTTACGATTCGATGATCGTCCAGGGTAAGGCGGAAGCAGTGCAGCAGCAGGCCAAGATCAACAATCTGAACGCATCGCTGTTCGAAGCCCGGGGAGACGTGGATCTGGCTGTGCAGAAATACAAATCCGCCGTGCAGCAATGGGAGACCATGGAAGCGATCAAGTTCGGGCTGGAAGTCGCCACCAACCTGTTCAGCCTCGGCACCAGTATCGCCATTCCTGCCTCATCCATCTCTGCCGTCAAAGACCTTGGCCTTGCCGTACAAAGGATCCAGAAGACCTTCAATGTCCTGAACGCGATGTCCAAGCTGTATACCGGCATCAGTACCGGTGCCAAAGGATTGGAAAACGCGCAGCGCGCGCTCGACGATCTGGATGGCGCGCAATTTGGTAATCCCTCGACGTTATCCTGGGATGAAATGTCGATCCAGTTCAACCAGATCATGGCGTCCGGCCCGGATATCAAGCCGGAAAAAGCAAGTCTGCAAGCGGCTTTTGCGACCATGGTGCTGCGCGGCAAAGCCGTAGCCGGCGCCGAATCCTCGCTGCATGCGCTTCAGCGGGATATTCACACCAACCAGAAACAAAAAGAGATCAACAGCCGCCAGGCAGCGCGGCTGGAGGCGTTGCAGCAGAAGTTGCACCCCGCCAGGGTCGAGGATCTCGACCGGTCGGCTATTGATCTCGTGGCGCTGACCGGCCATTTGACGTTCATCCAGAACCAGATGCTCACTATTCTCGCCAAGGCGTTCCTGATGCAGGATCTGGCGCTCCAATACGCCAATCTGCAGCCGGCCACGCCGGTGCTGGCGTTCAGCCTGCTGAAATTCAGTGCTGCGGTGGTCCAGCAGCAAGCCACTACGCTGGAAGCCAGGTCCCTGCTGGCCCATTATCAGGCCGGCAGGACGAAGCCGATCGAATATGTCATCGAAGGCGTCAAGCCGGAGGAACTGATCGGCGGCAACGTTTTTTCCAGTACGATTTTTCTGGATGCGCCGGAATTCTATCAATATGTCAACGCAAGGATAATTTCTGTGGTTGCGGTAGTGGAAGGAGTCAAATCCACCACCAGCGGGACCTATCTGCTTCGTCTTGCCTATAACGGCACGCCGTTCCACGACCGCAACCTTCATCGCGATCCCTTGGCGTTTCGCACTCCCTGGCGCGAGCGGATTTACAGCTACAACGCGCATGACAACTCGCCGAACTTCTCCGATGGCGGCGAATCCTGGTCTGAGGGCGTGAGCCGCGTCACTCCTTTTTCTACTTGGGAAATCTCGCTGCCGAACACGAGCACGAACAAGGGCCTGAGCTTTGAGCGGGACAGCCTGACAGTACGGTTATCCTTCGTGCTGGAAGCAAGAATCGCCGACCCGCTGAAGATCATGCAGCAGCGTGCCGCCAACCGGTTGCTCGCATTCGCTCAGCCGCGCCAATTGCCAGGGTTATTGGCTGCAAGCGATATGGTTTTGGCTGCCGTGGGCAACTTGCCGTCCACCGAGACGCTGCTGGCCCAGATGAATGCGCAGGGCAGTTGCACCAATGGCTGGGACGTGGTGTTCAACATGGATCTGAAAGGAATCAACAGTGCGCTGCTGGATCAATACGAAACCCTGAAAAAAGATACCGTCTATAAGAACCGTATTACCGTCAACACTTCGGAAAAATATCCGGGTGGCGTTACCGTGATCAACCGCTTCACAATCGATTACGGCTATCCCCTGTTGAGCTTCAGCATCAACAACAACAATTCAGCCACACTGAAAATGGAAATACTGAGCGGCTCGGTAGAGCGCTGTTCCCAGGTGGGGTCGTTGCCGGAACAATGCGGTACACCTGAATCGATCACCGGCGAAACCCTCACGGCAGTGATTCAGCTGGCAAAGGTTGCAGGTACGGTCAAGATCGACAACGTCAATCACAACGTCCTGAAAGTGCAGTTGGACATGAAGGAAGGGGCGTTCTCCATCAGCAACATCGACCTGAGCGATGCCACCAAGGTGGAATTCAACAAGGCGGTCAAGGAGTATTTCGTCAGCAACCCCGTCATCTACCTGATCAATCAGCTAGACCTGACCGCAATTCCGACGCTGGATGCGTTAAAGCCCAGTGATTTCATTTTCAAACCGCTCCAGACGCCGGCCAGCAACCAGATGCTGCAACTGTTCATCATGACCGGGGGTCGGGCGATGCCGAATTATTCACAGGCGTTCCTGAACAATATTCCGGAACCGCTGCCGCAAGGCCAGACCAACAGCATGATGGTGCGCTCCGAGTTGATATTCAAGGAGGTCCTGCCGCAAAGCCTGAGAAACAACGGTTGGGCGCTACAGGGCGTGAATCCGGGCAGCACCACCAAAGCCTGGTCGGGCAAGTTCACTGGTGCGAGTGTCATTGGCACCGTGGATTTGAGCAAGCTCAATCACACCTCATCGAACGGTGGCGGACAAGGCGGCGGCTCATTTACCGAGTACACTTATTCGATCCCTGGAGGCAAAGATGTGTCGTGGTCGCTGGTGGATACCACCATCACGGCGCAGGCTAACGGGCAAATGTATTACAGCGGCAGCCGCCGGCAATCTCTTCAATATAATCAGCATTCCTGCACAACGGTCTATCCCTGCTTTTGGAATTGCACCCGTTGCAGAGATTCCACGCTTGCGACCGACGTAACGATCGAGGTGAGGGCTTCACTGCCGTTGGGTGTGGGTGGCGGCGGGCGCAACCAGACTATTCAGATCAAGACTACCAGTCAGGGCGTCGTTGTCGGCGGCCACCTGTCCGGAGGAGGTCCCAGCGGTTCCGACGATCTGGCGGCGCAAGTCAATCAGCAGATCCAGAGTCAGGTGCCGCAGCAGATCGTGCAAAAACTGTCGATCCAGTTTGAGGCAGTTTCGGTGTTTGCGTTGAAGAACCTGCTGTTTCCCGCGAATAATTACATCACATTCAGTAGCTGCGGGGTGCCGGGCGACCTGATCCTGCTGGGTAATTTCAATTCTACGAAGTGATAGCGTAAAGCCTTTACACTTCACACATTAGAGCGTCCTAAGTGGACGCTCTTTTCATGTGCGCCCAGCATGGATTTCCCTGTTCAATTCATGAAACTTCAACCTGGGCAGGCAATTAACATACTTACCAGAGGCTCGCGAACCTGTCACTTACCTGCACGTAGCTCACTCACAGACCGACCAATCCTACGGCGGAGGAGGGTGCGTAACGTCACCCCATTTTCATAGCCAACCTGGGCGGCAATCAGATCAATGCTGTCATTGCTCGTTTGCAGCAGGTGTACCGCGCGCTCGACGCGCAGATCCTGAAAATAGGAGAGGGGTGTCTTGCCCAGCACGGTCTTTAGACGGCGCGCGAGGGTTCTCTCGCTGGTTCCGGCTGCATTTGCTGCTGCGCTGAGCGAGAAACCATGGGTTAGCCGGTTCCGCGCCCACTGTTCAAATCGTTCGATCAATGGATCCGTATGCATGAGGTGGTCTGGAATCATGAAAACCGCCTGCGAAGGGCGCGGATCGATTACGAGAAAACGCGCAGTCAATGATGCCAGCGCCGGACTGCTGCGCCTTACCAGCCATAGCGCCAGATCAATATGTGCCAGGGCCGCCCCTGCGGTGACGAAACTGGATGAATCCACGATCATGCGTGATTCTTCTAAAATGACAAGAGGATAGCGCTCGCGGAACAGCGGCGCCAGCCACCATGAGGTCGTGGCGCTCTGCCCATCAAGCAGCGATGTGTTTGCAAGGACAAAGGTTCCGGTGCAGGCGGCACTCACCAGAGTTCCGCCGTCAGACCATTCCCGCAACAGTTCCTCTATATCCCCTACATCCCGCCGTTCAAGCGCCAACTGCAGTGTTGCGGGCATTTTTGCCCCAAGCGCAGGAATCAGCACAATATCGGGGCGCGCCAGTTGTGTCGCCAGTACTACTGGTACTAACAGTCCCTGACTGGTGTGTACCCGGCGGCGGACACCGACGATAGTTACCTCGAAATGAATCGAAGGTGTTCCGGCAGACTCTGCCAAATCGTTCGCGATACTGAAGGTATCGAGAAGGGTAGATAAACCTGTATCAAAAACTTCATCGAGGGCAAGGATGTAGATGCGCATGGCAGAAATGATATCATAATTGTCAATATTGCCACTTAGCAGGAATCTGTATCTTCATTAAAGTCTGCCTCTCGTAATTCAACTTCAGAAAGGAAAAATTATCATGGTAAAAGTTGCCCTGTTAGTACGTTTGCAAGCCAAACCCGGGAAAGAAGCTGCCGTCGCCAGTTTTCTTGAAAGCGCCCTCGCTCTGGCGAATCAGGAAGCCACCACCCCGGTCTGGCTTGCGCTACGGTTGGGACAATCTACTTTCGGGATCTTCGACGCCTTCGCTGACGAAACGGGGCGCTCAGCACATTTGGCGGGTCCGATTGCAGCGGCGCTGATGGCGAATGCCGCCGAATTGCTCTCGGAACCGCCGCAGATCGAGCATGTGGATGTGCTTGCTGCCAAACTATCGAACTGAAAATTGGATTCAGCAGTCCGGATGAAGCGTGGCGGAGTCCAGGTTATAGTTCGTTCCAGCTTGCTGGCCGAATCAGGGGAAGTTGCAGTAGACTCTGGACCTGCCCTCGCTTTTTTACGCATCAAGAGGTGTTCTGATCTGCTGGCTGAGTATGCTGTAAACGTCTGCTCAGTGTCGATTTGCGACTTTGCCAAGGAATAAAGGTGCCAGAACCAGCCGTTGTTTTCCCCGAAAACAGACAGTAGGCACATATGCCTAAAACAAGCGCCGGCATCTTGCCCTATCGCAGCCGCGACGGCCGGCTGGAGGTTTTGCTTGTCCATCCCGGGGGACCCTTCTGGGCGAAGAAGGATCTTGGGTCTTGGTCGATAGCCAAGGGCGAGTATGAGAAAGGCGAAGACCCCTTTCAGGCCGCGTTACGGGAATTCATGGAAGAAACCGGGCACCAGCCAGCCGGGCCGTTTTTGCCGCTAGCACAGCGGAAGCAACCTGGTGGGAAACTTATTGATGCATGGGCTACCGAGAGTGATTTGGATTCTTCCAGGTTCGTCTCGAATACTTTCAGCATGGAGTGGCCGAAAGGGTCTGGGAAAATGCAGGCGTTTCCGGAGATAGATCGCGCCGAGTGGTTCGAAATATCGGAAGCAACACGGCGCATTCTTCCGGGGCAGCGCGGCTTCCTTGATGAGCTGTGCAAAAAATTCTCAACAGGTTCATGAACAACTACCCACCCTGGGCTACATTTCATGCCGTTGACCGTGGGAAGAGCCTGCTATTCCCGGGCAACGACTACAGCTGATATCTCATTTATCTCAATTAGCAACCCTGCGGCAGCGAGCAGCCTGACCCAAGCGGACCCGCTAATTTCAGCAAGATGACAGGGAAATATCAACTCACCGATAATTCGGCGGGTTCTTTTTCGGCAGTAGAAATGCGATAGGAATGGAAGTTCAGGGGAGCCAGGCCCACGCTCGGCCCAGCCTGGTTTGCCCAATACACCTTGGATTCAGGCCACCCGACGAGTGATTCTTCATGCACGTAGGGATCCGGGCAATTGCCGGACGCGTTGAAGATCGCATAAGATTTCCGCTCTATATAGCCTTCCTTGGTTCGCACATAGGGAACATATTTAACCATTTGCCAATCTCCAATGAAAATGATCCACAGTCGATTGTACTGAAGACTTGTTACAGGATTTATACGCATATCTTCCAAGCTTCGCAGTTTTATCGAAATTACCCCTGGACTGCCTCCCATCGCTCATGGTCCGCGTTACCGGATCAGATTGGTTTCGTTATCGGCCCCAGAGCTGCGATAATGTGCACTTGACCATGAGCACATCAAACCCGATCTTGATATTGCCAAGACCCCGCTATTTTTCTGCAAACCTGAAACTCTTCTAAGTGATGGTATTCAAATGCTTGTAATACTATAATCAGCAAATTTTTCAATTTCGTCACCGGTTACTCACATTGTCCTCCATGCAGTTATTTGCCTTTGGCATTAACCATCAAACCGCGCCGCTGGATGTGCGCGAGCAGGTTTCTTTTCCGGAAGATGCCATGGAGCATGCCTTGCACGACCTGGTGGCTCATCATCCGGTGAGAGAGGCGGCAATCGTTTCGACCTGCAATCGTACCGAGGTTTATTGCAGCACCGAAAAGCCGGACGAAGCCACGCACTGGCTGGCGAATTTTCATCATTTGCAGACGCGGGAACTGGAGCCTTATCTCTACAAGCTACCGCGTGAAAAGGCCGTGAAGCACGCATTTCGCGTCGCCAGCGGACTGGATTCCATGGTGCTGGGCGAGCCGCAGATACTTGGACAGTTAAAAAATGCGGTGAAATCCGCTGAACACGCCGGCACACTTGGCATGCTGTTGCACAAGCTGTTCCAGCGCACGTTTTTCGTCGCCAAGGAGGTTCGCAGTTCTACCGAGATCGGCGCGAACTCGGTTTCCATGGCTGCGGCCGCCACGCGGCTGGCGGAACGGATTTTTGGCGACATCAGCGAGCAGCGCGTGTTGTTTATCGGCGCGGGCGAAATGATCGAGCTATGTGCCAGTCATTTTGCCGCGCGCCATCCGAAGCGCATCACCGTCGCCAATCGCACCAGCGAGCGTGCACAAGCCCTGGCGCATCGTTTCAATGCGCAGGTCATTGCGTTGAATGAGCTTCCTGAACAATTGGCGCTGCACGACATTGTGGTGACCTGCACCGCGAGTACCCTGCCCATACTCGGCAAAGGCATGCTGGAGCGGGCGATAAAGGCCCGCAAGCATCGTCCGATTTTCGTGGTGGATCTGGCCGTGCCGCGAGACGTTGAGCCGGAAGTGGCGGAACTGGATGATATATTTCTTTATTCCGTGGACGATCTTGCCGATATCGTCAAGGAAGGATTGGATTCCCGCCTGGGCGCGGTAGCGCAGGCCGAGGCGATTATCGATTCAAACGTGGTCAATTTCATGCACTGGCTGGAGTCGCGCGAACTGGTGCCCACCATACGTGCCTTGCGTGACCAGGCCGAACGGTACCGGCGCCATGAAATGGAGCGGGCGACGAAGCTTCTGGCCAAGGGCGAAGACCCGCAAAAAATATTGGAATCCTTGAGTAATGGCCTGACCAATAAATTCTTGCATCTGCCTTCCTATGCACTCAATCACGCCGCAGCGGAGGAGCGTGACGATCTGGTCGATCTGATCAACCGTCTGTACCATCTCCACCGTCCAGAATGAACAAAAGCATGACTGCCAAGCTCACGCAACTCAGCGTGCGCCTGGAGGAGTTGAATCGCCTGCTGAGCAGCGAAACGATCGTCTCCAATCTCGATAACTATCGCAAGCTGACGCGGGAACGCGCGGAGATTGCGCCGGTGGTCGAGCTTTATGACGCATATCTGCAAAGTGAGCGTGACGTTCACACCGCGCAGGGAATGTGCGGCGATGCCGATATGCGCGAGTTTGCCGATGCCGAAATACGTGACGGTAAAGAGAAGCTCGTGCGATTTAGCGCGGAATTGCAGAAGCAATTACTGCCTAGAGACCCTAACGACGAGCGCAATATTTTTCTTGAAATCCGCGCCGGAACCGGTGGAGACGAATCCGCATTATTCGCCGGCGATCTGTTCCGGATGTATACGCGTTTCGCGGAACGCCAGCGCTGGCAGGTAGAGATAATCTCGCAAAGTCCGTCCGAGGCCGGCGGTTATAAGGAGATCATTGCCAAGATTATCGGTAATGGGGCCTACTCCAAGCTCAAGTTTGAATCCGGCGGCCATCGGGTCCAGCGCGTTCCCGCTACCGAAACCCAAGGCCGTATTCATACTTCCGCCTGTACCGTTGCAGTCATGCCCGAGGCGGACGAGGTCATGGAGGTAGCCCTGAACCCGGCTGAATTACGGATCGATACTTACCGCGCTTCCGGCGCGGGCGGTCAGCATATCAACAAGACCGACTCCGCGGTACGCGTCACGCATCTGCCGACAGGTATCGTGGTTGAATGCCAGGATGGCCGCTCGCAACACAAAAACAAGGCGCAAGCAATGAGCGTCCTTGCGGCGCGAATTCGCGACAAGCAGATGCGGGAACAACAGGACAAGCAGGCTGCTACGCGCAAGTCGCTGATCGGCAGCGGTGATCGTTCGGGGCGCATTCGTACCTATAATTTTCCCCAGGGACGAATAACCGACCACCGTATCAACCTCACGCTCTACAAGATCGAGCAGATCATGGATGGCGATTTGAGCGACCTGTGCTCTGCGCTAATGTCCGAGCATCAGGCGGAGCAATTGGCGGCGATGGGGGAGTAGGGCGATACATTTTCCTCCCTGTTGCTACCCCTTGTTCCCTCGAAGGTTCTATCTGCCCGCTTGGTGGATAGATCGCAACGCCAGGGCATAGTTTGAGGTTGATTCCACCCATGCAGCAGATCACTATTCTGGACGCGCTACAGCAATCGGGCCGCGACATCGACGATATCGATGCGCGTATTCTGCTGCAGTACGTGCTCGATGTCAGCCACGCTCACCTCATTGCTTACGCCGAGCAGGCGCTTGATTCGAAACAGGCACAATCCTTTTGGCTGTTGACGGAACGGCGCGCTCAAGGCGAACCCGTTGCGTATCTCATAGGCAAACGAGAGTTTTACAGCCTGGGTTTTACGGTCACCCCGGCAGTTCTCATTCCTCGTCCTGAAACGGAATTACTGGTGGATCTGGCGCTGGCGCGAATTCCGCTGGACCTTCCCTGGAAAATTCTTGATCTTGGAACCGGCAGCGGCGCTATCGCGCTAGCCATAGCAAAACACCGCCCCCTGGCGGACATCTCCGCGGTGGATTTCTCCGCGAATACTCTGGCAGTCGCCAAAACAAATGCCCGCCAACTCGGTGTTGATAATGTGCGCTTCATCGAAGCCGACTGGTTCGATGGCGTTAATGGTGAAAGATTCAATCTCATTGTGTCGAACCCCCCTTATATTGCAGATGGTGACCCACATCTCACGCGGGGCGATCTGCGCTTTGAACCACGCACGGCGCTGGCGGCGGAAGGCGAAGGCCTTGATTGCATCCGCTCGATCATCGCCGCCGCCCCCGCCCACCTGGTCGAAGATGGAGCGCTATTGCTGGAACATGGCTATGATCAGGCGGAAGCGTGCAGGCGATTATTGAGCGAAGCGGGTTTCAAAAGGGTGTTTTCCCGCCCCGATCTCGCGGGCATCATGCGAGTCAGTGGCGGAGCCCTTGATATTGCATAACGTGGCATGTTGCCGATATGGAAGCGGGGAATATTGGCCGGACGAATCAAATCGCTTGTAAAGGACCCGGGTTTCCCCTAAGCTAATTTACGGGTTGTTTTTTTAAGGAAAAGAAGGAGTCGATATGAATACACAAGAAGTCATCAAGCAGCAAGTCACCACTCACCCCGTTGTGCTCTATATGAAGGGCACGCCCGATGCCCCTCAATGCGGTTTTTCCGCTCACGCCGTCAAGATTCTCCATACCTGCGGCGTCAATGATATTTTTGCCGTGGATGTGCTTGCCGAACCCCAAATAAGGCAGGGTATCAAGGAATACTCAAACTGGCCGACCATTCCTCAACTCTACATAAATGGGGAATTCGTGGGCGGTTCCGATATCGTTGGCGAAATGTACCAGAGCGGCGAATTGCAGAAGTTGCTTCAGGGTAAAAAAGATTGAATTAAATTGGAGGGTTTGATTCAATGAACAATGAGCCGGCGATAAACGACAGCCGGCTTTTTGTTGGGTAATGCACATGACGAATTGCGCAATTGGATGATGAAGCAATTGGGCGAGTGATCGGATCATGGGGTAATCGCTGCCGCGATTGCCCAGTAACGCGCGAACTTTCCGGCCGCCATGAACAGCATGGCCAATATCCAGTTAACTCGAAGCCAACCTGCGGCGACACACAGCAGATCGCCAATTATCGGTACCCAAGCCAGCAGTAATACCGGGCTGCCATGAGTACGTACCCACTGTAGGGCACGCATACTCCCGCCGGCATTTTTCAGTAGCGTTTTTTCATCGGGTAAAAATAGCCCGATCGCGTAGGAACTCATGCCGCCCAAAGTGTTGCCCAGCGAGGCGACGCTCAAGGCAGACCAATATAGCTCTGGGTAGCCAGTTAAAACGCCAAACAATACCGCTTCCGAACCGCCGGGGAGCAAAGTGGCAGCAAGGAAACTGCTGATGAATAAGGCGAACAGACTCGATTGCTCATCCATAACAGTTTCTAAAAAATAGAGCTCCGGTAGCTATAAAACCCGTGAACAATTCTCATGGAGGCGCGGAAGCCGCAGGCAGTAACATGGGTGGGATGGAAACCGCAACGGACCAGGGACGGCAACGCACCCGGGCGACTCCTCGGGCATGAGCCTGATTAATCTCTCGCAAAGCCGGTTGCCGGGGATTTCAGTGTCTACCCATCCCTTGGGGTTGCGGCAAAGTACGCCCCGCGGTGCTGCGCGCGTTAGTGCCGTCATTATCCCGGCGCGGCGCAAACAATCTCCGCCGTCCGCTGCGGCACCTTTCGTTTGTATCAATCCGATTTTAACAGCTTAGCTGTCAAATAAGGGCTCTACGAATTCCCCTGGTGTTGCTTGATATAGTGCAGGAGAACGGGTACCGATAGTTTTTGCAACTAATTGACATTGCCCGTTAACCAATCGTTAAAATTTGACTTAACAGTATTATCTGAGTGATGATAGGCTACTAATTACCCACCCCCCTTTTCAAGAGGAAAATCATGACGACCACCGTATCTCTCAAGCAAAAGATAGATTCCATCATTAACGCCAAGCACCTGCTCAAGCATCCTTTTTATGTGGCCTGGACGGAAGGCAAGCTCTCCAAGGAGCAATTGCGCGGGTACGCGGAACAATATTTTCATAACGTACTGGCTGAGCCGACGTATCTGAGCGCAGTACATTTCAATACACCGCATTTTCACAGTGAAGCAAATAGCGGCGACATCAGTGTCCGCCAGGAAGTGCTGAAAAACCTGATCAGCGAAGAGCACGGAGAAAAAAATCATCCCGCCTTATGGAAGAATTTTGCGCTGGCCCTGGGTTCGAGCGACAAGGACCTGGCTCGTGCGGCAGCTTTGCCGGACACGGCCAGACTGGTATCGACATTTCGCGACATCTGCCTGAACCAGCCATTTTATGCAGGCCTCGCCGCAATGCATGCTTTTGAATCCCAGGTGCCGTCAATCGCTGCCGTCAAAATTGACGGGCTGATCAAGTTCTACGGAATGGATGATCCGGACAGTTACGAATTCTTTTCGGTACACCAGGAAGCCGACGTATATCACTCACAAGCGGAATGGACGTTGATTGAACGCTTTGCCGATACGGCGGAGAAACAGGCCGAGGTAGTGGCGGCAACTATCCGGGCGTGTGATGCACTCTGGGGTTTTCTCGATGGCGTGTATGAGAATTACTGCTCAGACCTGGCCTGCGAAGACAGGACTGCCGTTACCTTGCATTAACTCCCTTGCACTGGTGAGCAGAAGCAGACAACACCTCGTTTGCTGCACGTTTGCTCACCAGTGGGTTTCATAACCGTTGCTTGCTTTCTCCTGTCTTCCTGCTTCCGCCGGTCGGTATTCAATCCACCGGCACAATTCCATCCAGCGTAGCGAAACAGGTATTCTTCGCGGTTACCAGAAAATCCCGCAAATAGGGGCGGGAAGCGGTTTCCGTGAGCGTGGACGCGTATAGGTCGCTCCATAATCCGTGCGCGCCAATACGGCGGGCGATAACATAATCATGGTCGACGTAGTTCTTGATTCCCCAACTGGGCAATGCTGCGACACCACGCCGGCTGGCTACCAGTTGCAGGATAGCCACGGTCAGTTCCGCGGTGCGCCGCTGCGGCTGGACGCCGGCGGGCTTCAGCACGTTGAGAATCAGGTCGATACGGTCCTCCGGTACCGGATAGGTAATAAGGGTTTCGTCGGCGAAGTCTGCCGCGTTCAATATCCGTTTCGCCCGTAAGGGGTGTTCCGGCGCCAGTACCGCCAGGATCTCGAAGCTGAATAGCGGATGATGAATAATGCCGCGCCGCCGCTTATGCTCGGATCCGATCACCACATCGGCGCCGCCTTCCTCCAGGAGTTTGACCGGATCGCTGTGAAATCCGGAAACCAGGTCCAGCTCAACCTCCGGCCAATGCTGGCGGAAGGCATCCATGAGTGGCATCAGCCAATCGAAACAGGTATGGCATTCCAGCGCGATGCGCAAACTGCCTGTCGCCTGCTGCGACATGGTGGCGAGACTCCGTTCGGTTGCCTGGATGTCCTCCAGTACTTTTCCCGCAAGTGAAACCAGATGCCTGCCGGCATCGGTGAGTTCGACGGTTTGCCCGCGCCGCTGTACTATCGACAGTCCATAGTGGGTCTGCAAGGCCTTGATCTGATGTGACAATGCAGATTGGGTAAGGTGTACGCGCTTGGCAGCGCGTGAAACACTGCCTGTCTCGTGCAACGCTGCGAGCGTGCGAAGATGGCGTAATTCAAGAATGGATGCAAGTGACATAGGTATGAATATTATTCATTAATATTTAATTATATTTCATTTGATTCATAGTTTAGTCTGCCACACAATCATCCCTTACTGCAACCGGCAACTTACGTGGGGGAATAAACAATGGCACTGACACATAACCTGGGTTTTCCGCGCATTGGCGCGCGGCGCGAGCTGAAGCAGGCACTCGAAGCCTACTGGCGCGGCGATATCAGTGATGAACAGTTGAAAACCGCGGCAGCCGACTTGAGGAAGCAGCACTGGCTGCTGCAGCGTGAAGCCGGCATCGATCTTATCCCGGCTGGCGATTTCGCACTATACGATCAAATGCTGAATATGACGGCATTGCTCGGCGCGATACCTGCCCGATTTAACGCGGGCAGCAACGAAATCGGCCTGGACCTGTATTTCGCAATGGCCCGGGGTACGGCGGATCAACCGGCGATGGAGATGACCAAGTGGTTTGACACCAACTATCACTACATTGTCCCGGAATTCGACGCACAGACCACATTCCGTATCGCTTCGCCGCAACTCTTCAGAGAAGTGGCCGAGGCACAGGCTCTTGGCATCTCGCCGAAAGTGGTGCTGATCGGGCCGTTAACCTATCTGTATCTTGGCAAGGAAACCACGCCTGGATTCAATCGCCTGGATTTGCTGCCTCATCTGTTGCCGGTTTATCGCGACATTCTTGCCCAGCTTGCTTCCCTGGGCGTGGAATGGGTGCAAATCGACGAGCCGTTGCTGGCGCTCGACCTGGATGACGATTGGTTGCGTAGCCTGGACCAGGCCTATGCCACCTTGCAGGAAGCGGATAGCAGCGCGCGGAAGTTACCCAAGCTACTGCTGGCGACGTATTTTGAAGCCGTGGACAATCATGCTGCGCGCTTGAAAAAGCTGCCGGTCGATGGCTTGCATATCGATTTGTGTCGTGCACCGGGTCAGCTCGATACCTTTCTTGAGGGCTACCCCGCCGACAAGATACTGTCGCTAGGTGTCATCGACGGCCGCAATGTGTGGCGTGCCGATCTTGCGCCGGTATTCTCGATTCTGTCACGTGCGCAATCCGTCCTGGGTGAGCGGCTATGGGTTGCGCCCAGTTGTTCCCTTCTGCATTGCCCGGTGGATCTTGAGCTGGAAACCCGATTGGATGAGGAAATCAAGAGCTGGCTGGCATTTTCCGCGCAGAAATTGAGCGAGGTGTCGATACTCGGTCGAGGGTTGAATCAGGGAGAAAACGCGATACGCGATGTATTGGATGCCTCTACCAAGACCAGACAAGCGCGCGCCGAATCGCCACGCATACATAGCCCGGTAATGCAGGAGCGCCTGCAACGTCTGGTGCGGGATGATATCGGACGCGGGAGCCCATTCCCGGTGCGGCAAGCACTGCAACGGCAACGTTTCCAGCTTCCTCCGCTGCCCACTACAACCATTGGCTCATTTCCCCAGACGACAGAGATTCGCCAAGCTCGTGCTGCGTTTAAAAAAGGCGAACTCGGCAATTTGCAGTATCTGGAAGCGATGCGTAATGAGATACGCTTGGCGATAAAAAAACAGGAGGAAATCGGACTGGATGTACTCGTGCATGGAGAGCCCGAGCGCAACGACATGGTGGAGTATTTCGGCGAGCAATTGTGGGGCTACGCTTTTACCGAGAATGGCTGGGTGCAGAGCTACGGTTCCCGTTGCGTGAAGCCACCTGTTCTATATGGCGATATCTACCGGCCCGAGCCGATGACGCTGGAGTGGATTCAATATGCGCAGAGCCAGACCGAAAAGCCCGTCAAAGGCATGTTGACCGGCCCGATAACGATGCTGATGTGGTCGTTCGTACGTGACGACCAACCGCGTTCGCTCACGGCCCTCCAACTCGCGCTCGCCATCCGGGACGAAGTTGTCGACCTGGAGCAGGGTGGCATAGGCATTATTCAAATCGATGAGCCCGCTTTTCGTGAGGGGCTGCCATTGAAAAAACGCGACTGGAACGGATATTTTCAATGGGCCGTGGAAGCATTCCGCGTCGCCAGCTCGGGTGTAAGGGACGATACGCAGATACATACCCATATGTGCTATTCGGAGTTCAACGATATCCTGCCCGCCATTGCCGACATGGATGCTGACGTGATTACCATCGAAACCTCCCGCTCACGCATGGAGCTGCTCGATGGGTTCGGCCATTTCAAGTATCCCAACGAGATCGGTCCCGGCGTCTATGACATTCATTCGCCGAGGATTCCTCAAACCGCCGAGATGCTGGAACTGCTGGAAAAAGCCTGCCTGGTGATCAATCCGGAGCAACTTTGGGTGAACCCTGACTGCGGCCTGAAGACGCGAAACTGGCCGGAAGTTACCACGGCATTGGAAAGAATGGTCGAAGCAGCGCGCCTGCTGCGCGTCCGTCTGGAAACTCCACAAGCCGAGTCTGCAAGCGCCATAGCATGAGCTGATCGTAAAACGAGAACTTGAAAAAGTAGGCCGGGCTACGCCCGGTATCGTTTTACGATCGTCGGGCGGAGCCCGACCTACTTCAGGTAGTGTCAGAAACTCTGTATTTTTGCGGCACAGGGCTAAGTTGCAGCTCCTTGGAATGAAACGACGTCCCCGAAGCATCGTCCGTGGGCCTCGCGAAGCGGGATCGGACAACGTGGGGGAGCCGCGCTACGCGCATGGAGCGCCCGCCGCACGGTGGCACTCCGTATCCCGGAAAAGACATGGCCGGAGTCCATCCAATACCGAGGAATGGATTTTCGCGGGCGCGACAATATCTTGTCGTTGAACTTACTTCTTTCCGTCGCCGTTGACCGCAGTCTTGAGCGCTGCGCCCGGTTTGAATGCCGGAATCCTGGATGCGGCAATCTTCAGCTCTTCACCCGTCCTGGGGTTGCGGCCGGTGCGTGCAGCACGCTCGCGTACTTCGAAAGACCCGAACCCCGGCAATGAGAGCGAATCGCCTTTTTGTAGCGTATCCGAAATAATTTCGATCAGCGCCCCAACGGTGCGGTTCGCGTCGGCTTTGCTGCAGCCGGTCTTGGTGGCTATTGCTTCAATGAACTCATTCTTATTCATATTCGAGAACTCCATTTTCAGTATTGGTTAATAGTTTACGGCATTCCCTGATGGAGATGACGAAATAGCTCTACGGATTGCCCTGGCTTGTTCTTTAACGCACCTGAGCGACAGGCACATTGCTCAGGCTTGTCGTATAGCAGGGCGGCATGTATTCCCTTAGCATTTCCCCAGGCTCTATTGGTGGTTTCGGCAGAGGCGATGGCGACCGTATTGCGCCCATATCGCCGGTTCAAGGTATCCAGAGCTTCCGTCACCCTTTCCGACTTCTCACCCCGGCGCTCATGTAGGATGAACCGCGAACCCTGGTTTACCGCCGTGTCGCCGATGTCCGCGAGTATCCCCAGTTTTCCTGCAGGTAAAGCCGGGCGGGCGATTTTCTTCAAGCTGTATAGTGCGGCACGCACCAGCAGGTGCGTGTCACATTGAACTGGGTAGCGGAATTGCAATGCCGTTGCTGTATTGTAGATCGTGCTCACGGAAACGGTTGGTCTCAATAAAAGCTGGCCAGGCGTGCGAATGTGCTGCACTGTCTGCTCAAGCGTGTGGTCTGCTCGGCTTTCAGTACGGACCCAAGGAACCGCAGACTCTATATCATCGTCTTATCGTCACGCGAACTCAGCGCCTCATCCCCCGGTCCTGTCGGCAGCCTCTATCGGTACGCGGGCCTTGGCGGCAAGCTCCTTGAGCAGCACAGCGGCTGGGGCCGGCCTATCTCCCGGCGTCTCCACCGGAGAAGGCGCCAAGGGCTGCAGGAAATCGCCTTTTCCCTGTGTTTCGTGAAACCAGAGGGCCTGAACGTAGAGTCCGGGAACATTGAGAAGCCGCAACTCAAAGCCGCCCTGCGCCACTTCCGGAAAGTCTCTCACCGCGCGCATCGCCTTCGCGCTCGAGTCGACGAAGCGGCCTTCGTTGAAAGCCGAGAAAACCTGCTCCCCCCTGGGTCCGGCAACCGTCTCCGCGGAGGCGAGGACATTGTCGCCTTCCTGCACGAGATAGCGCCAACCGGTTGGCCTGGCCGCATCGAGGCTTTTTCCCGCCACAAGGTCGGAAAGCCCCAATGTGAATACTTGCTGCGGCTCGGTGAGCTGCAGAGGCCCGGCAGCGTTGCGCAAGGCGGGTGTTCTGAAGGCGCGGTTCCTGCTCAAGTCCAGGAAAGTGGAATGCATGGCATCCAACGCCTGTTGCGGAGGTTTTGGAGCAATAAAGGCCATCGGAAACTCCTCAGTACTTGGTGTAGTAAGTATGGGTCCACGTCCCCGACCCTTTATAGGCAGTCTGCAGGGTCGCGTAATTGACATCCGAGCGGCCATAGATCGGGTCATCAACAGTAACGTAGTCGATACCGCCCGCGCTATATTGCCCCTTTATGACCAGGAAGTGAGCGCCGCCGCCCGACCAGGCCACCCGGATCCCCAGCGGACGGGCGAAAGTTACCTCGTCCTCGATCTGGGCGGTAGTGGCGATGCCGCCCACCCAGTGGTCGAAGTGGCCCACCACCGTGAGTGCCTGGTCGAGAAAGCCGTAGACATTGCAGGGGCCGGATGCACCTGCGCCGCAACAGTCGGTTCGTGCCAGTTCGCCATTGGCCACGCCGCACTGCTGCCAGCCGCTTCCCGGCTGGTAGAACAGGGCGACGCTGGTCGCTGTTGCCGCCCAGCACCAGTTCGATTGCTGCTGGGGCTGCATGAAGAAGTACATTTCATCGAGCCACCAGATCGTATCGATGTGGCGCTCGATTCCCACGACAAGGGCATTGAATTCGTCGATGTGGTGATCGGTTCCCACGACAAAGACATCGAGTATGTCGGGGTAGCGGCTCAATGCATTGATCGAGGATCCTGGTGCGACGACCGGCAAAGCCCGAATCATGCCGTGCCGGTTCCAGGGGCTTAATGCATTGATCGAGGTTTCCGGCGCGACGGCGCCCGCGGCGATCTGGAACCAGGAGCCCCAGCCGGTGCTGGCGTTCCACCAGATGCTGAAGACGCCGTGGTTCTTGCCCACGGCGAAGACATCGAGGTGATCGGGATAGCGCGACACGACGCTGATGGACGTGTCGGGTGCGGCTACGCCACCCGCCACCACAAACCAGTTCTGGGCCCAACCGCCATTGGCGTCCCACCAGATGCTGGAGATTCTATGGTTCGGGTCGACGACAAAGAGGTCCAGGTGGGTCGGATAACGCGCCACGGCCGCAACCGAACTGTTCGGGGCGGCGAACCCGCCCGCAACCTGGAACCAGCTCGCCCAGCCGCTGCTGGCGTCCCACCAGGTGCTGTAGATGCCGTGATCGGACCCGACCGCAAAAAGATCGATATGGTTGGGGTTGCGGGTCACCGCCGTGATTGACGTTCCGGCTGCGGCGACACCGCCGCTGACAACAAACCAGTTCGCCGCCCAGCCGCCGTTGGCGTCCCACCAGATGCTGTAGATCTTGTGGTCCGATCCCACCACGAACAGATCCAGGTGGTTGGGGTTGCGGGCAATGGCCGCGACGGAAGTCCCCGGCGCCGCGGTCAGGTTGGAAACACGGAACCAGCCGTTGGCCCAGCCGCCGTTGGCATCCCACCAGATGCTGTAGATCTTGTGGTCCGATCCCACAACGAAAAGATCGAGGTGGTCAGGATTGCGGGCGACCACGGTGACTGTCGTCCCCGGCGCCGCGATGCCGCCGGCAACCTGGAACCAGTTCGACCATCCCGTGGAGATATCCCACCACGCGCTGTAAATTCCATGGTCGGTGCCCACGCAAAAGATATCGAGATGCTGCGGATACCTCGCAACCGAGGTGATGGAAGTCGACGGTGCCGCAACACCGCCGCTGACGCCAACCCAATTCGGTGCCCAACCCATTGTCTACTCCTTCCGTTGATGTTGATGTCCCGAAAAAGCAGGACCCCATGTATCAGGAAAAATAAACGCGTTTTTTCATATGTATGGACATCACCTCAGTATGACCAATCAGGTTTCGTTCAAGCATATGCTGATTGTTATCATGGAAGCTTTGACGTTTCTTGTAAAGCCGGTTTGCCGAATGACTCCACCTCTCATGATTACCTCTTGCCCAAGCCCGGCCTTGATTCGATATCGAAACATAAAGGACTGCTAGGACTGCTGTTATCTGGAGTTATTCATTATTTATATATTAAGAGCGGGAAATTACAAATATGAAATACCTGAACTTAATGGGACTCTGTTTCGACGGGGTCGAACTTGATTGAATCGCCATAAAAGGCAATATGCGGAATCCCTCATTTGCCTCCCAATCCAATGTCCGGAGCTATCCGGAACAATCAACGGGCGATTCCGAAGCTGTGCTGAAGCTGGGGTTGGCTACTGGCTGACGCTCACGATCATAAGTCCGCCCACAATCAGGAGGACCCCGCACCACAGTCGGGGCGTCATCTTTTCCTTGAGCGCCAGGCTGGCTCCAAACGCCATGAAAAGCGGACTCAGGGCGTCGAACGGGTAGAGATAACTCAGCTCGACCTGCGACAGCAACTCCAGCCACAGGAAAAACCAGAGCGTCAGCAGGCCGATGCCGCAGGCGAACGGAACAGCCTGCTTCCACCTGGCGGCTTCCGATTCGCCTGCCGTATCATTCATTGCATGTTTGAGAAAAATCTGTCCCCCTACCATGAAAGCTTGGGAAACAATGATGAGAACCGGAAACCAGCTGCTCATGCGCGCTCCTCGACCCGGCAATAGGATTCCGCAATCACCAAGACTCCAAGGAGCACCACGGCTATTCCGGCAGCGCGCATCGGACTGATCATTTCGCCCAGAAAAAGATAGCTGGCCAGAGGGACGAAGATGTGCTCAATATTGATCAGATTGAAAGCGATGTTGAGGGGAAGGACCTTGAGTACCTTTAACCAGAAGACAAAGCTGATGATGTAACAGAGAATTCCCGCCAGGATCCACCCTGACACAAGTCCCTGAATCTCCAGCCAGCTTAGCCCGCTATGAAAAGTTTGCGTGTCGTCCACCCCCATTTTCAAGAAAACCTGAGACGCGGCGACAAACAGGGCACAGCAGACGACCCCCCAATAGGGAAGGCCTCTTTTTACACTCGCGGGAGACTGGATCGAGTTCATCGTAAATCCATAAAGTGGGGAATTTCGGGAAACCGGATCATACCGCGCCGGTTACAGGATGGGAATCGGATGCCGAAAATTCCTCAAGCACTTTAGCGTATTAACAATCGTTATCATTACTACTATTACTAATTAATGTCGCTGACGCGAAAACATTTCTCTTTCTGCCATTTGTGCTTGTCCCGGTAGCATGCGTGTTGATTCAGTCCACGATTTTGAATCAACATAAAAGGCAATATATTGATCCAGTAAATTTATCTGAGCTGCTATGCGGCAGTGAACACATCAGACCACTTTGAAGCCGGAATGCTGAATTTCTGAGCTGCCTATGCGGCAGTGAACGCGGAAAGACTCGGTGGCCGCCACGCCCTTGCTTTCTGAGCTACCTATGCGGCAGTGAACCTGAAACTCTCGTCTTGAGTTCGTGTGTTTCTCTTTCTGAGCTGCCTATACGGCAGTGAACAAAGGTACGCTCACTGCGGGCGCGATCTGCGATTTCTGAGCTGCCTATACGGCAGTGAACGTACACGCCACTTACCGCTTCTATCCGACCTTTTTCTGAGCTGCCTATACGGCAGTGAACTAGCAAGTGCTATTGAACACTCCATGGCTCAATTTCTGAGCTACCTATACGGCAGTGAACGCACAAGCTGATCGACACAAACAGTCCGGTTATTTCTGAGCTGCCTATACGGCAGTGAACCGATCGTAAGCATAACAACGAACACGGTAATCTTTCTGAGCTGCCTATACGGCAGTGAACGAGCGCAGGCAGTCCTTAATTGGCATATCAACTTTCTGAGCTGCCTATACGGCAGTGAACCCGAAGGTTTCCACCAGCTGATCGGCGCGAATTTTCTGAGCTGCCTATACGGCAGTGAACGGACTGTCCGTGCATGCCACGCCAGCCGAAGATTTCTGAGCTGCCTATACGGCAGTGAACCGGTATCTCCCTTGTGTCCCGAACATCATCAATTTCTGAGCTGCCTATACGGCAGTGAACGACGCATCTGGTCCAGGTGGGAAATTTTACGTTTTCTGAGCTGCCTATACGGCAGTGAACGAAAATACGATGAATGTCCGCAGGAACCATATTTTCTGAGCTGCCTATACGGCAGTGAACTCGAGGAATGGATCATCTCGCGCACGTAATACTTTCTGAGCTGCCTATACGGCAGTGAACCAAGCAGCCCGCCTGCTACATCTGAGCGTGTCTTTCTGAGCTGCCTATACGGCAGTGAACTGGGAAATAGAGAGTTCGAGAAGTGGGCTGATTTTCTGAGCTGCCTATACGGCAGTGAACACAACCTTGTCATCAGAGCTCACTTCCCCTCCTTTCTGAGCTGCCTATACGGCAGTGAACCAGTAGATCGCGATCAGAATGTAATCGTTGCTTTTCTGAGCTGCCTATACGGCAGTGAACCTGGATAGGTATCAGTGGAATGAGGTCCGGTCTTTCTGAGCTGCCTATACGGCAGTGAACGGAGATCTTGGCTGTGATGTGATGGTGGACCGTTTCTGAGCTGCCTATACGGCAGTGAACTCTATCCTCGTCTCAAAATAGATGTCTGCAATTTTCTGAGCTGCCTATACGGCAGTGAACCTTGATCTCGCTGATCCTCGTCCTGTCGGTAATTTCTGAGCTGCCTATACGGCAGTGAACATAAGCTGGCAGAAACTCGCCTCGCCGCAATGTTTCTGAGCTGCCTATACGGCAGTGAACCATGGCCCCGAAAAAGGTAACTGTGCGGTATCTTTCTGAGCTGCCTATACGGCAGTGAACGATTGAGATTCGGCGAGCGCAAAGTCATCATCTTTCTGAGCTGCCTATACGGCAGTGAACTATTAGCGTTGGACATCTATATCAACTCGCCCTTTCTGAGCTGCCTATACGGCAGTGAACAACGCCGATCATGTCTTTCGAGGATTTGCCGCTTTCTGAGCTGCCTATACGGCAGTGAACCTGACCGCGGCAGCTAAACCGCCGAATATGCCTTTCTGAGCTGCCTATACGGCAGTGAACATTTTGCAGCCGCGTGCGATTCATTCATTGGCTTTTCTGAGCTGCCTATACGGCAGTGAACACCCAAAGGGGCCAGCCCTTGGCGCCGGAAGCTTTCTGAGCTGCCTATACGGCAGTGAACGAAAGTTTATATCGAAATGGTGAGCGAGTTGATTTCTGAGCTGCCTATACGGCAGTGAACCGCTGGTCTGACGAAAGGATCGCGCACGATATTTTCTGAGCTGCCTATACGGCAGTGAACGATGCGCTGTAAAGAGATGTGCATTCTTCGATGTTTCTGAGCTGCCTATACGGCAGTGAACCTGACGAGTCTGTTCCGCTTATTGAGCGCGTATTTCTGAGCTGCCTATACGGCAGTGAACAAATGACTTGATCTTGGTAACGTTGTTTCTCATTTCTGAGCTGCCTATACGGCAGTGAACGGAACTGGTGCCACTCTGGGCTGCCTTGAATATTTCTGAGCTGCCTATACGGCAGTGAACTACATCAGTGTCCGCAAGAACAGCTACGGCAATTTCTGAGCTGCCTATACGGCAGTGAACTAGCATTCCGTCAGAACACGTTACCGGGTACATTTCTGAGCTGCCTATACGGCAGTGAACTGCCGCCGCTTCGCTGGCGCCGAAGTGTTCCATTTCTGAGCTGCCTATACGGCAGTGAACTAAATCATAAGTCGTGCAAATGCTTATCATCCAACAGGATTGAACAAAATACAGCGTGCCTACCTAAAAATTCAGGCAAAAGATAAGTTATTGATTTTTAAAGAACGAATTCAGGTCCGAAAAAAACGGTCAAAACCAGGGGATTGTCGCCGCCTGGCTCAAGCCAAAGGCGTTAAAGTCGCCCTCGGTTACATGGGATTGGGCTGGCCCATGGTCGATGAACAGCCTGAAGGATTGCCCGGTACTGGCGCTCCGCAATTGCACATAAGGCAGCTTCACCAAACGGGCAAGCTCGTCCGGGATACGCTGGCGGGCCTCCTGGGCGTCCAGGTTGTGGCGTCGCATCAGCCTCCGACGCAATCGCTCCGGGCTGCTTTTGACCTGCACGCGCCTCACGACACGATGTTTGGCATTTTCCGGGATGTGCGTTGGTTGCGTCAGCGTAACGTGATCGCGTATGCCAGTCATCCAGTCGCTCGCCATCAAAGCCGAAAGTGCGACAAGACTCCCATGCAGGCGCAGCCTTGTGCCCAAATGCGGTGCTTGCAAGCTAAAACCCGGAAAACTTACGCCAATGCGGGCGCTGTTCTGTGCTGCCAATGCCCGGTGCAGCTTGGCGTAAAGCGCATTCATGAGCTGATGGGCGGGAAACTCCGGGTCCCGCAGAACATCAATATCTATGTGGTGATCCATGGCTCATTCCTTGTCCGCATCGCCGAATACCCCACCGCGAATCAAGGTGGCCATTACAAAGTGCTGTTGCTCTGTTGCAGGTATCCGGTCCTTGAGCAGCCAGTTGTCAAGAAGCGAGTAGAAATCCACTTTGTCAGTGGGTTTGCGGTATGCCTTGCCCTGTGTAGTGACTGAGCCGTAGGGTTCCACTGGAATGGGACCATTCTCCTCCGCCCCGGCGTACCAGTCGTCAATCGAGCGTAGCGCATTGCCTATCTTCTGCGAGTGAATGCCAGCGATGCTGCTGACGGTGTATAGCGTCTTGCTCTTGGTTGTCTTTGCCTTGTCGAGAATGAGCTCTTGCGAAGGAAATACCTCCTGTCCTGCACCCATGCGTACAAAAGCGGTGACTTGCAGCAGCACGTGGCGGTTGCCAGCCAAGCCCTCGGCAATGAGCGCGCTCAACTGTGCCAGTGCTGCCGCAGCTTCGGATGGCGCATCGAAGTGACGCAGCGACAGCGCCAGGGCATCAAAGATCCAGGTCTGCGCGGGCTGGCCCTCGATCAGTTGCGATACTTGTACCGAAATTTGCTCGGCGCCCAGGCGGTTGCGCCACAGGAAGCGGCCATTAGCCAGATTACAGGCGTAGCGTCGAGCCAGTTCGCCAAAACCGTGCGCATCGACATAGCTTTTTACAGTGCTTTGCAGTTTGCGCTGGTAGTCGGCGTTATTGCAGGCCGAGGGCACGCCTGCGCCGCCCAGTATGCGCAGCGTGAAGCTGACTTTGAGGGTATCGGCATCGGCGGGCAGGGCTGCTACGTCCACGGTTTGCAGATTGGGATTCTCGATTGCGGCATCCAGCTTGGCGGGGTCCTGGTCTTTGGTTTTCAGGCGGTTGGAGATGGTGCCGCGCACGGATTTTTCTCGCACGTCTACCACGGCCCATTCCCGGCTGGCGGTACGTTGAGTCCAGGAGCCAGAGAAAAACAGGGCATCAGAGGGATCCAGCTTGCGTTCGAATGCAAGCACGGACGCGGTTTTGAGAGCGGTAGTTGCCATAGTGATATTCCTTGAATTGAGTAAGTTTAAGAAACCGGAAAAGACGGCGGGGCTTGGTACGCATTGAAGCAGCGGTAGAGGCCGCTGGCAGGGTCATAGGTTGGCTCCCAGACCAGGTCGCTGACGCCGGTGAGACGGTGGGGGCTGATCCACTGCCCCATGGAATAGACGCTTTCGACAAAGCGGAATGGCACGCGAGGGTCGCGCGCACCTGCTACAGTCCCGGGGCCATGCAGATCTGAGAGCGCCGCAAATCCCACCGGCATGGGCACGATCCAGCCGGGACGACGGTCGGTCATCCATTCCATGGCCTCAGCGGTGTCTCCGGTCTTCTTATCCACCGTTTTCTGGCGAACGGCGTGGTGGTTCAGGCGCGAGAGGTCCAGCCAGGCATCCAGCAAGGTCGCGCCGGGCACGGTCAGTTGCAGCTCGGCGAGCCGCGCTTGCAGCAGGTCGTCACGCGATACCAGCGCAAAGCCGGGGAGCCAGCGGCGGCTGAGCTTGCGGAATTCTTTGCGGCGCTCCTCGAGAGCGTCAGGCACCAATGCTAATGTGGACCGCGAAGGGTAGCGAAATTTACCCGGCAGTGGCGAAACGACGCTGCCTCCCGCGATGCGCATGCCTGCAATCATATCCCCGATATGCGCTGCCAGTTGCGCCCGTTCGGCCTCTCCCAGCAGCGCCGCCGCCAGTTCAACCTCGAATACCAGGGTAATGTCGAGATGGATGCGACCTTCTTCCACGATGGCGGCGGTGCTGCCGTCTTGCAACAGAGGATTGCGCGTCAGGTGAAAACTTCGGGTATAACCACCCTGTGTCACCTGGGGCTCGAAGCTGTGGCAGACCACGCCGACACTGTAGAACGCGATGCCCATGGAAGGCCCAAGGCGCCTTTCCAGCGCGGTCATCAGACCGGTGAAGGCGGTGATGGCAGGAAAACCCCAGGTCATTGGGCTGGAAATGGCATTGGCGTTTTGCACACGCAGGCGCGGCAGCACCAGCAGCGCTTCGCTCTGTGGCTGCTCAGTCATCATGGCGACCCTCCCGTTCTTCGGCCTTGATCTGTTCGTACATCCGGTTGCGCCATTCCAGAAACTCGGGGTCGCCCATGGGCAGCGGGTCGCGCAGTTGCGCATTGAGCCAGTTGGCAAACAGCGCGCTCACGCGCTCGGCAGTATCGGTGGGCGGCGGCAGGCCTTCCGATGCCGGAGCCCATTCGACACCTTCTGGGTCCAGCCAATGCTTTACCTCGTTGGAGAGATGGCACGCCGGAGTCTGGCTCCAGCCCGGCGGCAGGGGGCGCAGTTCGGCACGAAATTGCAGGAACTCGTCAATAATGCCATCGACCCACTCGGCGCGACGCCTCCGGGTCTCAAGGTTACGTGTCGGATCGGATTTCAGGAATGCCAGCAACGCCTTTACCATTCGCCGTACCTCCGGGCGCCGATTGAAGCGGGGGAACATCGAGTCGGAGCCCAGCAGCGGTTTTACGTCGATCGAGCGCCACGTAGGCAGCAGCGAGGCGAACAAAAGGTTATCGCCACGTCGCTCGCTGTTAAGCTGGCTGATGTTCTGCGGCTTGGTGCCGCCAAGTTTTTGAATGGCGAGATCAGGATATTCCCGCACCGCCCGGGCGCTGTATTTACTTTCTTTTTTGGCTTGACGCGCCGCTATGGCTTCTTCGCTGAAGCGATCGTCCTGCACCGTTTGGTAGACGCGATGCGCCAGTGAGCTGGCATACAGCGGTGCGAGCAGGTGGAAACTACCATCGTCATGCGGGTCATCGCCTACCGGCCAATAAAGTTGCTTGGCGAGAGTGTGCGAAGCCAGGCGGTCCGGCCGCTCGGCCAACCCGCCAAATGCACTGATCCAGGCTTGTGCTTGCGCTGGATCGTTGCTCAACGCCGTCGCCAGGTCGGCATCGCGCGCCATGGACAAGGCCAGCAGGCTGTACCCCTCATGTTCCAGTTTGAGGAACTTGTACACGTCGAGCGCGGCTGCGTTGCCAACCACATCGCTTGTAAATTCATTCCCCAGGCAGTGGCTGCCCACAACCGTCAGTACTGGCTGAACGTCCGGCGGGCTGTACAGGCTGGTACCCTTTGCGTCAGGATGAGCTGGTTTGAGCGAGTGCGTCACCGCCTGAATCTGGCTGATGCGGCGCGCTGCGTTAGCCAGCCAGTTTTCCGGAATGAACTGCTGATGAAGTTCGGCACGCTTGGGGTCATCGTCTCTGAGTTTATCGAGCTTGTCATCAAGCCGCTTTTTCAGAAAACCGGCAATGAGCGCTCGCAATTCGGTGACACGCTGCATATCGGTATTTCCCATTTAGTTCTCCTTTTATTGGGCAATACTAGTATAATCCGTTATACGTTTAATTGGATTTTAGGTAGAATTAGTATAAACTACAAAAACTGCTGAAAAGCAGTTCAGAAAGTTATGCGTTTTATTTTCACTGCCGTGTAGGCAGGGCCGATTCCCATGTCGGCTTTTTTTACAATCTTGCTTTCGTAAATCCCAGCGCCGGATGAAAGCGCCATCTGTTATCGTTATTCTTGTTCTGCGGCAAGGTCAAGATGCCGTATCTGTCGGCGCACTCAGCCAGCGGCATATCCATGTCGTCCGCCAATTTGATCAGTGCTTGCATGTAGTCGGTCTGACCCCAGGGCTCGATGCCCCGGCCCTGCACATCCGGGTCGGGAATGCGAACGTTTCGCGATGTTTCCACCACTGCAAACTCTTTTTCACCCCGTCGGCCATTCGGCTTCTCCATCAGTTGAACCAGCTCGTAATCATCCCCGTCGGCCGTTGGGCGCAGTAATAAATCCACGCGCTTGATGTCATCCCGGCGGAAACGCTGCTGCTGCGGCAATACAGCTGTGAGTAGCGCATCGTCCGGTGGCAAATGCCACCAGCACGTGGCGTTGAGCACCGAGGGCAGAGCCATCCTGGCCGACCCGCGCTGGCGCAGGCCGGGTGGAGCGGGAGCTGTGCTGGTCATTTGGACCAGCATGGCCCGGTGCATTCTGGCGTGTTCCAGGTCGGCCAGCCGGATCCTTGGCTGCAATTCCTCGGGCGGCTGTGACACGATTCGTGGCCGGGCGTCGATCACTTCCCGTTCAGCGCCGGACAGCAGTTCAGCCATGGAGTGGGTCATCAACTGAAAATCTTCGGTTCCTTCGGCTTCAAAGCCGGGCTTATAAAACGCCGGTTTGCCCGGTTTGCGGAAGTGCCGCAAATTGGTATCGAAGACCTGTATGTTTGGAGTTTTGCATTCGCCCTCGCGGTGGCGGCGGACACGCCCCGCGAGCTGGATCAGCGAGCGCATGGACGAGGGTTCGACCACGGCCCAGTCATAGTCGTGGTCGCGGCCGACCTCGGTGACGGGTGATCCGAGTACGATAAAAAGGTGATCGGGTTCGCCGTTTGCATCGAGCCGCTGACGGATGTCCGGCAGGTTGAACACCGCTTCGGGCTGGCGGCGGTTCAGCGCTTGATCGAGCTGGCGCTCGATGTTCGAGCGAATTAGCAGCGGAAACTGCGAGTGGTAGGCGCACAGGTGTACGCGCACCCCTTCAGGCGCACCCAACCGGTACAGCGCCAGTGCAACTTCCACCAAAGGCTCGATGTTGGCCATGCGCACCAACCCGAAGCTGACGCGCTTGCCGCTGCGGGGATCGACGCTGTGGTGCTGCGCATGCAAGTGCATTGCAGCAGTTTGCACCAGCTCGGCAAAATGGGCGGCATGATGGTCCTGTTTCAGTGCACCAAGGTTTAGCGGCAACAGATGGCAACGCCGGCGCACCTCCGCCTTGCCCAGACGGTCATGGCGCTTGGCGGCAAAGGTCTGATGCGCCAGGACGAACACCGATGTATCGGCACAATCAGCCTGCGATTGGTTGAACTCGTCGAACCATGCGCAGCAAATTTCCGGAATCGGGTCGGCAGCTCCTGGCCGCGATCCCCGATTGCGTTGGAAGTGCTGGCGTCCGTTGCGGTAGGCTTCGAACAACCCCTGCACGAGTGCCGGCGGCAAGGTGGCCGATGACAGCAGCACGCGCGAGCCCAGCAGTCCGGCCCAGTGCACCAGGCGGGTGAGCGCGGGGAGATCGTCGATATCGAAATCATCCGGTTCGTCGAGCACCAGGTCGCCACTCATCAACCGCAGCATCGGGGCAATCTGGCGCCCGCCGCGTTCGCTCTCGGTGGCCGGAGTCAGGTGATCGATGGTGCATACCAGCAGCGGTGCCGTGAGCAGGAAGCGCACCTTCGGGTCGTGCATGATGCGGCGCAACAATGGATGTGCATCCCGGTTGCCTTCAAAAGTGACATGTGAGTTTTCGTCGAGGAGCTCCTGGCTCGACGCCGAGCCCGTGGCTTCGGCCTTGCGCTCGTAATGTTCGAACAGCGCCCGGCTCGCCGAGCCGCCGACGCGAATGGCCAGGTCCTCATCATTCAGGCCCAGCAAGTCTTGAAAAGCCTTGCCTGTCTGCAGCGTCAGGGTCCGTAATCCCATGGCAAAAGCGCAGCGCATGCCGCGCTCCGCATCGGCCAGGGCATACATGATGCGCGCATTGGCCAACGTCTTGCCGCAGCCGGTGGACGCCATGTTGACGATGAAGGCGCCATGGTGACTGGAGCGCTTGCGCATTGCCGCCGCTGTTTCCACGGCTTTGTCCTGCCAGCGGAACCGCTCGTCTAGCGAGCGTTTGCGTAGCCCTTTGTGGCGAGCCAATCGGGGCAGTTGCTCGTCAAATCGCGGCAGCGCGTGGGTTACTTCCGCACTGTGCTGGGCGACGCCGAGCAGGTGCTCATCCAGCGTCTGGTTGAAATCACCATTGTCGGTGTTGGCATACAGCGGGTAGCCCTTGGGCACCTCCACGCGTCCTTGGTCCTTTCCCTTCAGGCTGGAATAATGGTGGTCTGCCAGCATCAAGCTCAGCCTGGATATGTGCATCACATACGGGTTTCTCAGCCAGTTGCCCTTGCCGGGCTTGGCGCACAGGGCGAGAAGGCGTTGTGCAAGCCGGGCCGCGCGCTTGCGCCACAGGTCGGTGGTGACGGGCAAGCCGTGGGGAAATTGCCAGTAGTACGGCAGGGTGCTGCGATCGCCCTCATCGACCCGCTCATTCCAGCCTGCATCGATACGTTCCAGTATCTTATTCAGCAACCCGAGCTGAAACGTCCCTCGGCTGCCATCGCTATTGCATGGCAAGGTTGGAAGGCGATGGTGCGTGACCACGAGCCAGCCGATAGCCTGAGCCAGGGGGGCGTGCGCAAGACGGGCAAACGGGCGTGACAAGCCCTTATCCAATCCATCGCGCTGCAACCGGTTTGGATCCAGCCAGGTTTCATCATCCTGCGAGGTGGGCGCCGCGAGTCGCGCTAGCCATTTCGCATCATCATCGACGCCGACGAATGCCTCGAACAGGCGCAGCGACACCCATTCATGGCGATACTGGTTGCGTTCCTCGAGCTTTCCCTCCAGGCGCATCTGGAAAGCGCGGCAGGCTTTGCCGAGATCGTGCAGCAGTGCACTCAGCGCGGTCAGCAGGTGAATGTCTTCGCCGGTATGCCAATCGTTTTCGTCCTCATGGCGCAGGATGTTGCGTGTGGTGGTGTTGGTAGGCACAGCGCCCTGGTTGTTGAAACGGCTGGCATCCCCTACTATCCACAACAGTTCGCTATGGTCGAGCCCGCGTATCCAGTGGCAGGCCACAGCGGTATTCTTGCGCGCGGTTTTACGCAGCAGTTGGCGTAGCGTATCAAGCCCATCCTGGGTAATCGGAGTCTGCCAGGTGCGTTCGCCACGCCGCTCACCGAATTGATCGAGGATGCGCCGGGTTTCTGTCAACGCCCGTTTGTCGCACTGCGAGATAAGCAGGATGTTCATGCGCCAGCATGGGGATGAGCCTGGGCGAGTCTGCCGATCTTGAGTGCTACTGCCTTGAGGGTGTCGATCATGAAGTCCAGCGACTCGCTGCTCGTCAGGCTTTCAATGCATGCCTGCCGGAATTCCTGCTCGGCATCACCTCGCATCGTCGAGATAAACGCCTGAGGCAGGATGATTGCATCCTTCACCAGGTCGGCCACGTCGAACACCAGTCCGCCGCGGCGGGTTTTTCCGTGCAGCACTGCCAAACCGTGTGGCAGGCCGAGCACCCAGGTGGCCGTGGCCGCCAGGCCATATGCGAGATAATTGCCGTGATCGAGAAACTGGTTCGCGGTATCGGTGCTGTCACCTCGTTGGCTGCGAACAAAATCCCCGTGCCGCGTTGCCTCCGCAACCAGGCGATAAAGCTGCTTGGTGAGACGTCCTTCCTCGGTCAACAGTTCCATCTGATTCGGGGCTGTCTTGATGCCCTGCGCTGATTGCTTCAACAGCTGCTCCAGAGCGCGTATATCGACCGGGAACGGGTTGTTCTTTAACCGGCTCAATTTGAACCAGCTCTGACTGATTCGCTCCAAGCGGATTTGCTGGAACTCTCTGGCTGCAGCGAGGCGTAAGGCATCGTCAAACCAGAACCGGACCCAATGCTGCAAATACTCTGTGGGACGGTACTCGCTCTGGGGGGAAAACCAGGCCACCTCGATATCAATTTCGTTCGCACTGAACAATGGTGTTCCACCGCCTCCGCAAAATCCTACCAGTACCCCGGCTTTGGCCAATTCACGCATCGCAGCCTGGGTAACCGATGTGCCTGTGCCCAGGAGAATGGTGGTTGTATTGGCAATCGGTATGTTCCAGTAAAGGGAACGCTTTCCTTCATCGGTCACGTACTCGACCCGTCCACCATTGACGAGTACCCGGCAGTGCTCCAGGTAGTAAATGTTGGCACGCTTGGAGTGCAAGATCGATTTCAGATTTTTTGCGGTTATGTCTATCACAAGAACACGCTACAGGACAGCTTGCAAATACTCGCACCATTGTTGGTAGCCAGGTAAATCCGTGGCTCTGGAGTAATATTGATTCCCACGTCGGGCTTCATGTATGTCCTTGATGTCTTGGTATAACCTGCAACGGAAATTAAAAGGTTTTTTATGCCATCCGCTTCGTATTTCCTGATCAGAATTCCGGGACACCTTCCTGCTCTCGAAGCAATGAACAGAAGGATGGCGTTCCTCTTTCAAAGACTCTCCATATTTTACCGGTTCTTATAGCTCAGCCTATTGGACTTAAGTACACGTGACTTACGGAATGGGTATTGGGGGTTACGATTAAATGACTTACTTTTTCCCGGTGTCGTTGATCGCAGCTTTGATCGCCCGGACTTGCGCCTTACGGCGCTGTGGTGTTACTCTGGTGCCACCGATAGTCCGAAAGGTGCAAGGCACAATGACCACCACATCGCTAAAGCTTTCAGATGAACTCAAGCAACGTGCTGTTGCTGCAGCTGAAAAAAAAGGGATGTCGCCACATGCATTCATGGTCCAGGCGATAGAGAGAGCAGCGACGGCAGCTGAATGGCGTGCCAGTTTCGTAAGCGAGGCTCAAGCAGCACGGGAAAAAATGTTAAGGACCGGCAAGGGCTTTGATGCCCGCGAGGTTCATTCCTATCTTAAGGCGCGCATTGCTGGCAATAATCCTGCAAGGCCAAAAGCCAAATCCTGGCAAAGCTGAGCTATTCGGAACGAGCGCTTGCCGATCTCGAAAGACTTACCGACTTTTTGATTGATAGCGATCCTTTGTCGGCAGCAGAGACGCTAGAACTGATTGAGGAAGCTATAAGTTTATTAATCCGCCACCCATTTATCGGCCGGTCCGTAGAGTATGAATTGCGTGAGTTGGTCATATCTCGCGGAAGTACCGGTTATGTGGCCCTCTATAGCCTGGAGGAAGATCAGGATGCTGTCCTGATTCTTGCGATCCGTCATCAGCGTGAAGCAGGGTATTTGGGGCGGGACGAGGATTGAGCCGTTGCATCCTCTCCAAGTGGAGGTAGAACAGCCAAAAATCTACGATTCTTCAGCAGCTTCAACTGTTTCACACGAAATCTGCAGCGCCTTTATCAGCTCGGTTTCCAGCTGGATCAGCATCCTCGATTCGTTCAATATATTTCCCGTAACCAGAAACGTGTCTTCGGCACGCTCGCCCATGGTATTTATCCTGGCGCTGTGCACATTTATGCCAAAACGCACCAGCACCTGCGCGATACGGGACAGCAGCCCCGGTTGGTCGCCGGCAACAATCGACATGACATGATACGTACCCTTTTCGTCCGGCTCGATATCCACTTCCGGCGTAATCGGAAAATGCTTGAGATGGCGGCTCAGGCGTCCCTGCAACGGTGCCTCCAGAGGAACGGCCGGATCCAATTGCTGTGTCAGTTCATGCTCTATGAAGCTGAGTGCATCACAGTGGTGTTGCGTTACGTTGAAGGGGTCGAGCACAAGAAAGCTATCGAGAGCATAGCCGTGGCGTGTAGTATGAATTTTTGCCTGGACTATATTGAAATCGATGTGATCGAAGAAATTGCATATGCGCGCAAATAAATCCTTCTGATCCGCTGCGTAGACCAGTACCTCGATGCCCGTCCCGGTTGGGGCGACACGCGCCTTCACCACGGGTATCGGCGGCTTCATCTGCGGGCCCAGATGAAGCGCATGCCAGGCGATTTCCTGCGGATCATGCAACAGCAGATAGGTCGGGCCGAGCGCCGAATACAACTGCTCATATACGCGCGTGGGAATATTATCGCGCTGTAGCAATTCCAGCACCTTGTTCCTGCGATTTCTCAGCGTGCCTTCCGCGTGGGCGGGCTCACCGCACAGATGACGCCGCGTTGCCCTGAACAGATCTTCCAGCAGCTTGCCTTTCCAGGTATTCCATACTTTCGGGCTGGTGCCTCGAATATCCGCAACGGTAAGCAGATAGAGCGCGGCGAGGCGGCGTTCATTCCCGATGCGCCTGGTAAAGTCTGCGATCACATCTAGGTCGGATATATCTTTTTTTTGCGCTGTCATGGACATGACCAGATGATTTTCGACAAGCCACTCAACCATTTCCACGTCTTCCTTCAACATTTCATGTTGCTGGCAGAAACGTCTGGCGTCGGTTTTGCCAAGTATCGAATGGTTTCCCTGGCGTCCTTTGGCAATGTCGTGGAACAGCCCGGCGAGATAAAGCACCTCAGGCCGTTCGAATTCACCGATGAGCCGGCTGCAAAGGGGGTATTCGTAGGCGAACTCCGGTGCGTTGAATCGGCGCAGGTTTCTCACGACCATGAGGATATGTTCATCCACTGTATAGACGTGAAACAGGTCGTGTTGCATCTGGCCGACAATGCGCCCGAATGCCGGGATATAACGTCCCAGGATGCCGTAGCGGTTCATGAGGCGCAATTCACGCGTCAGCCCGCGCGGTTGGCGCAGGATTTCCATGAATAGGGCGCGGTTGTGCGGATCGCGCCGGAAACCGGCATTGATCAACGGCGCGGCCCGCCACATTGCGCGCAGTGTTGCTGCGCTACGCGCTTTCAGGTCGGGATTCTTTTGCAGTAGCAAAACGCTTTCAAGAATCGCCGCCGGATTTTTTTGGAAAATATTCTCGTCGCGCATTTCCAGCAATTCACCGCGCTTCTGAAACCGCTCGTTGATGACGACCGGAAGCGCATCCGTATCGGGGAAAATCTCTGCGCGCAAGGTGAGCAACAGGATAGTGTTAATCTGCGTTACCGTTCTGGCGGCACGATAGTACCGCTGCATCAGCATTTCGCCTGCGCGGCGCGGCGGTTTGCCGCTTATATCGAGCGCATCGGCGAGAGGGTTCTGGTAATCGAATAACAGGCGGTCTTCACGCCTTCCGGCGAGATAGTGCAGCCGGATACGAAGGTCCTGAAGGATGGTTTGATTATGTTGCACGAGACGCGCTTCCCGGTGAGTAATGAATCCCCCCCGGGCAAGATCCTTCCATGAGTTTCCCAATCCCGCAGCACGGCTAACCCACAAAATATTGTGCAAATCCCGAAGGCCGCCGGGACTTTCCTTTATATTGGGCTCAAGATTGTATATGGCGTCCTGATATCGGCCGTGGCGCTGCTGTTGCTCAAGCTGCTTGGCGGTGCAAAACGAGCGCGGCTCAAGCATTGCCCGCATGGCGAGTGAAAATTCAGTGAACGGTTGACGATAGCCTGCAAGCTGCCGAGCCTCAAGCATACTGGTCTGCACCGAGATGTCTTTGGCTGCCTCTTCGGTGCACTCCGCCAGGGTGCGGATACTGTGGCCGACGTCCAGCCCGATATCCCACAACGATCTTACCCAGCATTCCAATCGCACCTTGATATCGGCGTCCATTACGTTGGCATCGCTTCCTTCTGCGGAAACCAGCACCAGGAGATCAACGTCGGAATGAGGAAAAAGTTGGCGCCGGCCATAACCGCCCACGGCCAGTAACACGATGGAACCGGGCATCGCCATTTCGCGCCAGACGTGCTGCAGAATTTTATCCACCAACTGGCTGTGGCCCCGCAGCAACACTGCGCCATTCTTATCCTTGCAATAGCGCTGGTGCAACAGCTCACGTCCCTGAAGCAACGCCTCCTTGGCAGCCTCGGCATTAAAAGGACTCGACAACGGCATGAGCCTTTTATCGAGGCGCATCATGATAAGTCAGGAACGGAAGACCGGCTTCGGCGGCGCACCGGCGGACACTGTCAGCACTTCATATCCGGTTTCTGTCACCAGCACGGTGTGCTCCCATTGTGCTGACAGGCTGTGATCCTTGGTAACGATGGTCCACCCATCGGCCAGCGCGCGGATGGGCGCCTTTCCCGCATTAATCATGGGCTCGACCGTAAAAATCATCCCGGCTTTGAGTTTCAGTCCGGTACCGGCGCGGCCATAGTGGAGCACCTGCGGTTCTTCATGGAATTTCGCGCCGATGCCATGGCCGCAGAATTCCCTTACCACGCTGTATCCATGATTTTCGGCAAAGTGCTGGATAGCATGGCCGACGTCCCCCAGATGTCTTTCCGGTTTGATTTCCTCGATGCCTCGCCACATGGCCTCATACGTGATTTCGCATAGCCGCCTGGCCTGGATTCCGGGTTCGCCGACGTAGTACATGCGGCTGGTATCGCCGTGGTAATCATCCTTGATGACCGTCACGTCAATATTTACGATATCGCCTGATTTCAGTATTTTCTGACCCGGAACGCCGTGGCAAACCTGATGATTGACCGATGTGCAGATGGATTTCGGATAGGGTGAATATCCCGGCGGCGCATAATTGAGCGGAGCAGGAACCGTATGCTGCACATCGACCATGTAATTGTGGCACAGTGTATCCAGCTCATCAGTGGTGACCCCGGGTTTAACAAACGGCGTGATGTAATCCAGCACCTCCGACGCCAGCATGCCCGCTACCCGCATTTTCGCTATTTCCTGCTGGGATTTGAGAAACACCGTCATAATGAATTCCTGATTGATCGAGAAAATAGACTCAAAAACTGAAGGCTTGCATGAGGACGTCAAGCACCCGCAGTTTTCTATAGGCAAGAAAATCTGGCCAAGGTTTTGTCGCTGCGCTTCTTTGTATGAAGTTTATTACGTTGGATAAAATTGCAAAGGGCAACAACGTTTCAAGTCCTGCCTCAGGTATTTGCGCACTTTGCCGTCTTGAGTTCGCTGCCGGGAAATTCTTCTTTCAACCGCATCATCTTTGCGCTCATGTTTTCCTCTGGTGAGCGTGCGACGTATTTGACCTGCTTCAAGTTGCGCGCGCCGATAATTGCAGACCTTACCCCTTTTTTCCTGAGTGCTGCCAGAAAAGCCTGGGCGTCTTCTATGTTTTCAAAAAACCCCATGGAGATGGCATTATTCCATTTACTGGTGTCGTCAACGCGCGTGTAATGGGTGATTCCCAATCTCTTGAGCTCGCCCATTTTTCGTTCGGCGTGGCGTTTGCTTCTGAGCGGAGGAATATGCACCCAATAGACGGGGGCTGTACCCAACTCCTGCCGAGTTACCTTGTCGTCCAGTTCATGGGCGGCAATCGCTGCCGCAAGCCGTTCCAGATCTGCCTCAACGAACGTTCCCCATTCCAGACAGGTTGCAGATGCGGGAAGCGCCTGCAAAAGCTTGATTTTTTCCGGTTGAAGCTCCCATGCCGGCGGGGCGGCGCTTCCGCCAGCCGGCTCCAGTTGAATGTAAGTCGCAAAGGCCAGATTGACAAACAACAGTAGAAAAAATAATGTTCTCATTTGTTGACGACTTATTATTGTTATTCAGTCTCTGCCTTGTTAAAATGCGGCGTTAACCTCAATCCCAAGAGCATCATCTTTTCGGAGTTCCAGGAATGCAAGGCATGAAGCTAATTTCCAAGATTGTGGCATGTGTTGCATTGTCGCTATCTAGTCAAATTTTCGCAGAAACAACTCCAGCGGAAACCGGTAACAGCAAGGGAGACGCAACCAAGGGTCAGCAAATAGCAACTCAAGTTTGCGCGGCTTGCCACAGCGCCGACGGCAACAGCATCATTCCCGCAAATCCAAGCCTGGCCGGTCAGCATGCCGAGTATATCACCAAGCAACTGAATAATTTCAAATCGGAAGACGGCAAACCTGCAGCCCGGCAAAGCCCGATCATGGGCGCGATGGTGGCGCCGCTCTCCGCAGAGGATATGAAGAATCTCGGTGCTTACTATGCCCAGCAGACTCCCAAACCCGGCGCGGCTCAGGATAAATCGCTGGCGGAAAAGGGTGAAAAAATATATCGCGGCGGCAACCTCGATTCTGGCGTGCCTGCCTGTGCCAGCTGCCATTCTCCCAATGGAGTCGGCATTCCACCGGTCTATCCACGCCTTTCCGGGCAGCATTCCGAATACACCCTGGCCCAGTTACGTGCATTTCGGACCGATCAGCGCACCAAAGACATCAACAACGAGATGCATATGATCGCGTCACGCATGAGCGAGAAGGAAATGGAGGCAGTGGCCGAGTTTATTTCAGGCCTGCGCTAAAATACGCAAGCCTGAACCTGAAGCTGCACCGATACTAAACCGACCTGAGAACCAGGTCGGTTTTTTATTTCGTTGTTTTCGTTGTACCGAATGCCCGATCGGCCGCATCCAGCGTTTTACTGATTTCGGCGGCACCGTGCGATGCCGAAACAAATCCGGCTTCGAATGCCGACGGTGCAAAGTAAACGCCTTCCTCGAGCATGGCATGGAAAAAGCGGTTAAAGGCTTCCCTGTCGCAACTCATCACTTCAGCATAACTCGTCGGCAGGTTTTCGCGGAAATAGAGTCCGAACATGCCGCCCACCGCCTGCGCGCAAAAGGCAATGCCATGTTTTTTCGCGGCTGCGGTAAGACCTTCAGTCAGTTGCCGAGTGCTGGCGGCAAGTTTTTCGTAGAAGTCCGGCGTTTGCACCAGCTTCAGCGTAGCGAGGCCGGCAGCTACCGCGACCGGATTACCGGAAAGCGTGCCTGCCTGATACACGGCTCCCACTGGTGCGAGGCACTGCATGATGTCTCGCCTGCCGCCAAATGCCGCCATCGGCATGCCGCCGCCGATCACTTTACCGAGCGTGGTCAAGTCAGGTTTTATGCCGTAAAGCCCCTGAGCGCATTTCAGCCCAACGCGAAAGCCCGTCATTACCTCGTCAAATATCAGTAGGCTGCCGTGCCGCGTGCATAGCTCACGCAAGCCCGACAGGAAGCCGGGCTTTGGCGCTACCAGATTCATATTGCCTGCTACAGGCTCGACGATGACCGCCGCGATTTCTTCACCGAACTGGCTGAACGCCTGTTCCACACCGGCGAGATCGTTGTAATCCAGCACCAGGGTGCTGGCAGTAGTTGCTGCCGGAACCCCGGCGGAACTCGGGTGGCCGAAAGTCAGGGCGCCTGAACCGGCTTTTACCAGTAAGGCATCCTCATGGCCATGATAACAACCCTCGAATTTGATGATGCGGCTTCTGCCGGTATAGCCTCGCGCCAGGCGGATGGCGCTCATGGTGGCTTCGGTACCCGAGCTCACCAGGCGAACCTGCTCGATTGACGAAACAAGGTTGCACAGCAGTTCCGCTATTACCAGTTCCGCCTCGGTGGGCGCCCCGAAGGTCAGTCCTTTTTGTGCCGCCGCCTGTACCGCTTCAACCACTTCGGGATGAGCATGGCCAAGAATCAGCGGGCCCCAGGAGCCGACATAATCGATATACGTTTTATCGTCCGCGTCCCAAATACAGGCGCCTTGTCCCCGCTGAAAAAATACAGGTGTACCGCCCACGGACTTGAAGGCGCGGACCGGTGAATTAACGCCGCCGGGAATATATTCCTGAGAGCGCTCAAATAATTGCTGATTACGTGACATTGTTGGCTAACCCGTGATTATGAGAAATGAAATGCTGGTCTGGCTTGAATAACAGAGAAAACCTCTCAGCGGCGGATCGAATGTACCGGGCGTTAAACAGGGCGTTGCTGACAGCCACCGCGTCCGCGCCCTGGCGTATCAGTTCCCCGGCATTCTCCGGAATAATACCCCCGATAGCGACAATTGGAATCCGTACCTTCTGCTTTGCATGACGCAACAGGTCTGCGGGCGCGGACACAGCATCCGGTTTGGTGACGGAGGCAAAAAAAGCGCCGAATGCGACATAATCGGCGCCTTGCCGTTCGGCCTCGACAGCATGCTCCAGCCGTTCGTAACACGAAATCCCGATGATCTTGCCGGGCCCCAGCTTGCGCCGCGCCTCGGTGATGGGCGCATCCCTCTTTCCTAAATGGACGCCGTCGGCATCCACTTCCAGAGCAAGATCAGGATAATCGTTGATGATGAAAGGTACGTCGAATTCAGCGCAAAGACGGGCAAGTGAATGTGCCTGTTCAAGGCGCAACGCGGCATCGTCTGTTTTGCTGCGGTATTGGACCAACCGCGCTCCCCCTGCCAGCGCCTGCTGCGTCATTGCCAGGAGGCTGGCGGTATCGGCGGCTTCCGGTGTAATTGCGTATAAGCCGAGAATCCCGGGCCGTGTCATTTACTCTTGCTTCCCTCTTCGGCGTCGGTATCGTCCCGGGCCCAGAATAATCTGTCCGGCAAATACTGTCCCATTCCGGGGCGAAACCCCGCCTTAAGCGATTGCCAGGTATATTCTTGCGCTTCATATACACCCTCGGCGAGGGGCAAGCCATTGGCCAGAGAGGCGGCGATAGCCGAAGCAAGCGTGCAGCCCGAGCCGTGATATGAACCGGGTAGCCGATCCCAGGAATCGGTACGAACGACGCCACCGGTCCCGTATAAATTATTGATCACCTGCGATGTGTTTTCATGGGTGCCGGTGATGAGCACATATTCGCAACCCATATGTAAAAGGCGGGCAGCGCACTGACTCAAATGCGGCATTTCGCTGTCGTCATCGTCATCCTGGGCGAGTCGCCGTGCTTCGAAGCTGTTGGGCGTAATGATGGTCGCTTGCGGAAGCAGCAATTCGCGCATTGCAGCGACCATTTCGTCGCTGGTGAGTTCGTCGCCGCGCCCGGAAGCAAGCACAGGATCCAGCACGAGCGGAATGTTGGGATAATCGGAAACCACTTCGGCGATAGCCGTGATAATTTCAACACTGCCGAGCAACCCGATCTTAAAAACATGAACGGGCATGTCTTCCAGCACCGCGCGCGCCTGATCCGCCACCCATTCCGGATCCAGCGCCATCACATCGTCCACGCCGGCCGTGTCCTGCACGGTAATGGCCGTGATCACCGACAGCGCATGACAACCCATGCTGGCAAGAGTGAGGATATCGGCCTGGATACCTGCACCCCCGGTAGAGTCGCTGGCGGCGAAAGAAAGTACGATGGGGGGTGGCTGAGACATGGGCTAATACCGTAAAATGACATTTTAACTCAAATTACCCTTACTCATCATGCCCACTACCGAAACTCTGGTTTACCGCTGTTACATGTGTCTCATTTGCGGATACGTATACGACGAAGCCGAGGGCTCGCCGCAGGAAGGTATTCCTCCGGGAACTCGGTGGGAAGACGTCCCGATGAATTGGACCTGTCCGGAATGCGCTGCGCGCAAGGAGGATTTTGAGATGGTGGAAATTTAAATGCGTATTCTTCATACCATGCTGCGCGTGGGCGACCTGGAAAAATCCATCGCTTTTTACACCGATGTGCTGGGGATGAAGATGCTGCGCCGGAAGGATTATCCCGAGGGAAAATTTACCCTGGCATTTGTCGGCTATCAGGATGAGGCGGGTGGCGCCGTATTGGAGCTGACCCATAACTGGGATGTTAAAAAATATGAGCTGGGCACTGGCTATGGCCATATCGCCATAGAGGTGGATAACGCTTATGACGCTTGCGAAGAAGTGAGAAAGCGTGGCGGTAACATTACACGTGAGGCCGGGCCGATGAAGCATGGCGCCACGGTGATTGCATTCGTGGAAGACCCGGACGGCTACAAGATCGAGTTGATACAGAAAAAGGCGGCATAGGCTGCGTTATAAGCGGGGACGTGCCGGACGTCAGTAAAAAACCGCGTCTCGAAGGACGAAGAATAAAGAATAAATGGCTGGTTCTCATCGAATGATCACGATGATCATTAAGGCGAACAGCTTCCGGACTATGATATGTTGCTGGATAGGAATCGAGCCAAGTGTACTTTCTATACCAGGAACCGGAAGCATTTGACGCTAAGCTTGCTTGGAAAGGCAGTTGAAGTTCAGCTTCTCCCGTTTAATACAGCTCGTTTACCAGGTTCGCAAACAACCCAGTCACCGTATTTCTCGGAAATGACGTAATCAAGTACAAATCAGGCCTGAAAGGCGCTCCCAAAGGGTATCGGACATCGGGACGCCGAGCGATGGCTATCGCCAGTTCGCACCAACCCAGGTACGCACCTGTTGCCATTGGGTGGAGTTCATATAGGCCGTAGCATATTGCTTCAGCGTACCCACCTGCTTCCACTCATCCAGCCCGATGGCCTTCGGCATCGGGACATTTCCTCGGCAGAAGTTGCCCAACAGCAAATTCTGCGCTTCTACGGTCGTCGCCTGTGAAGTGCAGTCCATCATCAGATTTATCAGGGCAGTGGGAGGCACCTTGTCGAAAGCATAGGGCCACATCCAATGGGTCACGCCCCAGTCCAATGGATTGGAGAGGGAGGAAGGGGTAATTCCTTGCGGCACGAGACCGGTTCCAAGGGAGAGGGCGAGCACATTGCCCAGCGCATCTGCGCGCCCACCTTTCAGGGCATCGGCGATGGCACTCATACTCGGATTATTAGCGTAAGTGCCACCATCGGCGAAATACCCCAAATTGTCGATCTGATACGGCGGGAAATAGGTGGGGGCCGCCGAGGTGGCTAGCGCCGCATCCCTCATCATTACATGGGCATATGCGTTGCCGGCCGCATTGGATAAGGTGGCAGGCTCCCACGAGTTGCCGTTCCACAAGCGCGCAGTATTGATCGCTACGTATTTTTTAGCCTCGCTCAGGCTTTTGCTGCCAAACAGGCCCCTGGCGATAGAGATCAGGCCTGCATTCGTGTACTGACAGGAGAGCATGCCAGGCCCCGCTACAAACTCTTCGATGCTTTGAGGAGCTAGACACTCCTTTTTCTTCTCCTCAAGCATCCATCCATTCGGTTCGAAAATGGTCGACCCTTTGGTTTCATAAATGCTGACGATGTCGTTGATCGGGATATTATTGGCCAACCCCAAAGCAATCAGCCCCCCTGTTGAGGTGCCGGCAAAGCCGTCGGCTTTGGCGACAACACCGAATTGCTTGTCTAGATCCTGCAGCAGCAGAGCTGTCATCAAACCACGAATACCGCCCCCGTCGCAGCAGATTATTTTGAAGGTCATCTCTCTCCCCCTCCCTTTTCATGTTTTTTCGATCCGCTTTTACACCAACCTTCCGGGAAACTGTTTTCAATGAAATCGAGCGAGGTACGCGCGATGGCAGAGCTAAAGGAATTTAGATGGCTGATTCAGGATTCAGGCCGCGGTCAAGGAATGTCGTCATCCTGCTTTTCCTGCCAAGTGAGATATAACACGGCAATCGCTATGATTGCAACGGGCAGGATAACGTAAAAGCCCAATGCATAACTTGCTTCCTCGCCATGATCGTGCGATGGTGATGTGCTTATTATCTTGTAGCCGTGAAGCAGGCTGACCATGAGGACCAAGACAAGACCTGCAAGGCGGCGGTTCTGGATCAGGACGCGTCCAACCATCCGGTTAAGCAGGTTCGCTGCGTAGTAGCCAATGAAGTAGACCGCGACATAGAAGATCAAAGCGCCCATGAAAGCCTCTGGATTTCCGGATTTACCAAGTCATGACCTGACTGGCGTTCCCCACCGCCTTCATTAACCCGTCTTCAGCGCTTGAATTGTAACCGGCAATAACTACTTTCCATCGTCCACGGTTCCATTCGTGACTGAGTAATTCCGGTCGCTCTTTTTATTTTCAGCATCAATTTTCTTCTCGGTCTTTTTGCTGTCGGCTTGGGGTTGCTGCGCCGTCTTTTTCCCATCGCGGCTTTTTGCCTCATCCGCTGAAATAATTTTTGCCGCCTTGGACCAGGGGAATTCCTGGACCTCCTTCTGCGCAAAAACCTGCGTGGAAAATAGCGCAAAGAATAAGATTAGCGTAGTTGTTTTCATGAGTTCTAATGTGTAATAAACAGAATAAGTCCTGGAATAAATTGTTTCGGTACGTCGGCAGCAACTGGAGCGAAAGTAACCGGATAGCCTTTTTACAGTGGCTCCAAGCGCTTCCTCCAAAAACAAGTCATTGATATCGCATTATGTTATCTAAAATCTATTTCCATATCAAGGAGGCGCGGGTTCCGATGCGCCGCGCAAATAATCGATGGGATCTGTACCGAATGATTCGTCCGGTTTACGTTATTACAAGAACGCATCTCTCTACCTGACTACGAAGCCTTGGCAGCCTGCCGGACTTAGAGGAAATCGGCTGCAAAAGCGTTTGGTCCGTTCCTGTTTCGCCGCTTTTTCGACCAATAGAATAACTGTTGCTTCAAAATCCCCGAAAAATCCACCCTTACCCAGTCACTTTTTTTCGCCGCGATTCTTCAAGCCCGACAGCTGCTAGAAGAAATAATTGGCCGAAAAAATTCCTTCATTGTTATGATCATAGCGATTCAATTCGAACCTTATATCAAGATCCTGGGAGAGTGCATAGCGGGTAATGAAATGAGCAGTAAAAAAACGTTTGCTTTCACCAAAGACAAAAATTTGATAACTGCCCGCAAGTTTGATCCTCCAATTTTCGGTTACATCGTAATACGTGCCGACTTCCACATCGCCACCCAAACGAAAATTTTGTTTCAAATGCTCGGAAAACTCTGTTTTCAGATCGGCAAAGGAATATAGCAGCAAGGGTGAAAAAAAATCCGGTCGATAGGAAAACCCCCTCCCATATGTGCCCTGGATGGAATTGCAGTAGTTACAGTTGCGGTCTCTTAGCGTCTCGACCCCCAAGTCTACACGCCAGGAAGGTTTGGCAAATAAGGCATCATAGGGATTAAGCGCGGTAATAGAGAGAATTTTTGCCTGATCCAGTCTCACCCGGTCGGACTCCAGGTAATACCGAAGCTTGAAGTCCATAAAAATGATTTCCGAGTTTTTATCGTACCCCACATCCCTGGCCATCAAATCGTGATAAACCGGACGATAAGCGAATTCCAGGAAAGGCTCCCACTTATTGTGTCCGATTCCCAATCTAAAGCGATCCGTACCGTGGCCCTGGTCCGGGCGGCTCGAAAAGCGTGTGATGGTATCTGTTAGCCCATCATTGGTAGTCGGCAGGCGGCTTCTCGCCAGTAAAACGGAACGTGGAATTTTTATTTCCCCGTTACTCTTTTCCTGCATGCTTTGATACTGCAAGTAGTCCATATAAGCGTTTAATACAAGTGCTTGTGACGGAGCGGCAAGGCTCTTGAAGGCAGTGCTTTCCGGTGATATTTCTCCTTTGACCATGCGTCGCAATATCCGCTTCTCATCATCGACCATCTTGAGTCTCTTATGATTCATCTGGCTGAGCACCGAAGGTCGATATACCACCTGTTTTACCAGCTCGTCCTGCGCCATCAGAGTTTTTACCGTATCGGTCGGGATCACACTGAAAGAAAACGGATCTTTTAATCGAAGATCAGGATTGGCAATCTCCAGCAGGGAAAGCACATGGTATGAGCAGTTTTCCTGGAAATAAAAATAATCAAAATATGTCCCACCTAACTCCCATAGGTGCAGAAGCATCGTGTTCAGCTGATCTTCGGTAAATTGGAGCTCATACTCCCAAAGATCACGGCTTTCCAGATTATTGTATTCCTGCACCTTCGTGTAGTAAGGGAAAATCGCGAAGCGGCCTGGGAACGCACCTACTAAACCTTTGAACGCGTATAGAAACGCATTGTCCGTGTCGGGAACCGCGGCATAGTTTGCACCGTAGTTCATCAAGTTATTACCGCTGCCTGTTCTCCGGCTATCAATGCGTAGCAGGGTATGTCCAAACATGGAGGCTGGATTGTCCATAAAATAAGACGCGAACACCAACGTCGCCCCGACTGGATCCAAAGTCTTCATCCAGCGGTCGAGTCGATCGCATGCTTGTATTTTCAGGCGATTGAGGTCGAATGTCAGTTGCTGATTCAACCATTTGAAGCGGGCGGGAAAGTTACACTGCGGATGCTCTTTACCCTTCGCAATCTCGGCTGCTGGAACAAAGAAGCTTGAGAGGGTCGATAATAACTCTGACTCCGGATCGGCTTTTCCTTGTGGAGAGTTGAAAAAATCCATTCCATCGGCTTCACTGGCCATGCCGAGAAAAAGTTTCTTGTCGTACTTTAAAAGCAGGTGCCAGACACGTTCATCGGCGAGCTTTTTTTGTTTGGCTTGGTGTTGTAATTCAGCCAGATAATCAGCAGTGACTTTTTGTTCGGAATGAGCCGTTACAGGAAGAAAGCAAAACCAGAAAAATATCCCGGCTACCAGCAGCCTGTCGGACTTGAAGAATCGCAGCGAAAAAGTGACTGGGTGAGGGCGGATTTTGAGGATTTTGAAGGCCAATAGTTATTCTATGGGCTGAAAAAGCGATGAAAATGTGAATCAGCCAGACGCTTTTACAGCCGATTTCCTTTAAGTCCGACAGGCTGCCAGGCAAACAGGCTGCACGAAGGAATCATTGGAGTGATAACAATATAGAAACGGACACAGATTTCCACCTGTATCCGTTTCTGATTTTTTTAGTTCAAGGCGGATAGCTTGATATCACATGATTTTGCAAGTGTAGGATGGCGAGTTATTTGATTTTCAAGCTGGCTCAGTAATTCAGTTGAGTTCGCTTGATCACTCGCTACTAAATTGTCGAATTTCTCCTGAACCATCGTGCCAAATTCTTGATGGCTTGCTGCGGGACATTGATACAAGCTGGCTAGGGTATACAGATTTTCACCTTTACCTTGCGCCATTTCCTTGACCAGGCTGGTGTAATTCTCCTGTGCAAATACTTCACGCTCCTTACTCATGTTTACCAGGCCATGATCACCGCAATTTGAAGTTCCAGACGTAATTCCGAACGTTTGGTTTCCGAATGTTGAATTGGTTGTTGAAGCGAAAACCTGCGACGCACCCGGTTTTGATCCCATGAGCTCCGACCCTAGTCCACAACCTGCTGCGCCATAGCCAGCCGCAAAAACAGAAACAGGAAGTAAAAATAGAGAAGCTGCTACTGCAATCCGACTATATCGTCCCATAATACTCTCTCCATAAAGAAGTTGACTATCATCCAAACCCAAATAGAAACATCGAATTTCCAGCTAAAACGACAGGAAAACGTTCTAGGAAAAATAAGGACTTTTCCGCTAAAACGTGTTGAATTTACGGAAGGTCTTTCAGGTTGTCAAATACTATATTTATAACTGGGCGGCATACATGCTCTTGAGTTGGCTGCCACTAAGGGACAATAGTTGTTGCCGCTTGTCGCGGCGTCCAGCATGATGTCCATCACCATTCCACCGAGTTTGTGCAACAGATCCGGGATAACTGAATCAGTCAGTGGGTTAAAGTGGGGTGTTGAAAAATCGGGATTCACTATATACCCGTGGATGCGGCTGAAGGTTCAGAGGATGAGCTGATAAAATTTCCACGTGCTCCCTGGAAGCAGCACATCGAATCACCGGAAGATCAACCTCGGTCCGGCTTTTCCAACTTACTGAAGCAACCGCACCTCGTGTTGTGGGAACGGCAGCTCAATGCCGTGTTTCTGGAATTCGGACCAGATTTCAGTGTTGATGTCTGAGCGTGGTCCGAGCTCGCCGAGATCACTGCCCCCGGGATTCTCTACCCATACGTATAGCTCCAGATTGATTCCGCTGGCATCAAATTCCTTCAAAAATACAACTGGTTCCGGATCAGCCAGTACTTGTTTTCGTGTTTTTGCCGCGTTCAGCATGATATCCATCGCGGTCTCAACGGAACTTGCGTAACTGATTTGAATCGGCACGACAAGCCGTGACCGGTGATCCGAAAAAGTTTGGCTGACAACCGCGGAAGTAATGAACACATCGTTGGGAATAAGGGCGTCGGTGCCATCGTCGCTCTTGAGCACCACATACCGCGTCGTAAGTGAGGTGACTTCGCCCCTGCGACCCTCTACCGTAACGGTATCGCCGATATGCAGCGAATGATCCAGCAGAATGATGAAGCCGCTTATGTAGTTGCTGGCGATAGTCTGCAAACCCAATCCGAGTCCGACGCCAAGCGCGCCCCCGAACACGGATAGAACGGTGATATCTGCACCGACCAATGGCAGTGCGATCAGTATTCCCAGCAGTATCAGCGTCGTGCGGAGGATTTTCGACAGAATCACGCGCCGATTGATATCCAGCGCACTGGTATTCATGATGCCTGCGCCAAGCGCACCGGCGAGCCAAAGCGCCACCAGCATGCTGGCGCAGAACATGACGATGCCCTGTACGACCAGTACTACGGAGAAGCGTTGTTTGCCGATCTGGAACGAAATACCATCAAGAAATGTCAGGATCTCCGGCAGAAGACCCGTTACATACAGCACCAGTCCGGTCCACACCGTCCAGCCGATAAATCGCTCCCAAGGATGCAGCAGCTCCTGACTGGAGAAAACCTTGTGCAGCATATAGATGACTGCGCGAATCAGCGCGAGCGCAGATAACAACGGGACGGCAATGCTGAGCAGATGCGTCGAATACCAATGATCCAACACCCACTTGCCGAAAACGAGCAGGATGAGCGCGAAAAGAGGGAACAGGACGCGGTATCTCCCGCGCAACAGGATGCGGCCGGTACCGCGCGTGCCGGGATCCTGCGGGCGACCGGTCACTTGTGGTGCGATCCGACGGATCATCGCTCGCCGCAGCCACCACCACGAGAGCCCCAGGCTTGCAACCAACACCACAAGCTGCCACATGACGCCGACTTTCTGGGCGCCGCTGATCAGGTCACTTAGAAAATTCTGGAGCTCATTAGTGGATGGCATGAGGCAAGCCCCTAGCAGTCTGTGGACTTAAAGGAAAACGGCTGCAAAAGCGCCTGGCCGGTTCATATTTCGTTGCTTTTTCGACCAATAGAATAACTATTGGCCTTCAAAATCCCAAAATCTGCCCTCAGCCAGTCACTTTTTCGCTGCGATTCTTCAAGTCCGACAGGCTGCTAGCTAGTTCTATCGGTAAGGCTGCGAGTGTTTGTAGTGGCGCCGCCAGTTCTGGAGATAAAGATCAGTCAGAGCCGTGTTGCCGCGTATCACCAGGATATTCTCCGCATTCCTGTACTGCGCAGCGTGGGTAAAATTGAAGCTGCCGGTAATCAGGGTTGCGTCAGGACTGTCCGCGTCGATCACCATGACTTTATTATGTGCACTGGTGTGATCGGAATCCGTAAAAACCGGCACGCCCTCGGCCGCGATCCTGGAAATCAGGCTGGTGGGAATACGATGGGTTTGGTCTTTATCGGCAATTACCTTGACGTCCACTCCACGACGCTTCGCTGCAATTAATGCGTCGGCAATTTTGCGGTGGGTAAAACTGAACGTCTGCACCAGCACCTGATGATGTGCGCTATCGATAGTGTCGGCGATAAGTTTACCGACATCATCTCCTGGCGTAAACGCCGCTTGTACCGTGCCAGAGGCGGGAAGAACGAGCGGAGGTTTATGGTCGCGACTGGAAGTGGGCTCGAACCCTGCTGCATGAGGGGCCGCAAATAGAATCGCCAGATAGCCGGCGACGGAAAGAGCGGCGCAGCGGTGTAGCGATATCATGCTTCACTCTTCACCAATTCCAGCGCAGCGGCAAAAAAACCGTCCGTACTGTGCAGGCCGGGCGACAGTTGCAGGAATGCGCCGGTGTCCAGGGGGATTTTTTGCTGTATCAATAGCTCGGCGCAATTCAACTGTATGAAGCGGGGGTGGCTGTTTAAAAAGTGATCGACGATTTCCTGATTCTCCTCCGGCAGGAAACTGCAGGTAGCATAGACCAGCCTGCCGCCGGGCTTGAGCAGATTGGCGGCGGACGCCAGAATGGCTGTCTGCTTGCGCTTGAGTTCTTCTATGCTTTGCGGTGATTGTCGCCACTTCAAATCCGGATTACGCCGCAACGTCCCGAGGCCGCTGCATGGGGCATCCACCAGTACACGGTCTATCTTTCCCGTCAGGCGTTTCACCTTGATATCATTTTCATTGGTGATGAGCTGGGGATACAGATTGGACAAGCCGGAACGCTTGAGGCGCGGTTTAAGGTTGTTCAGCCGCTTTTCAGAATTATCCAGCGCATAGATGCGTCCTTGCGAACGCATCAGGGCGCCCAGCATCAGCGACTTGCCTCCAGCACCCGCACAGAAATCGACCACCATATCGCGGCGCTTCGGTCCAAGCAAATAGCCCAGCAACTGACTGCCTTCGTCCTGGATCTCCACCTTGCCGGTGACGAATAGTTCGTGGCGATTGATAGCGGGTTTCCCCGCAAGGCGGATACCGGTGGGTGAATAAGGGGTCGCGCTGCCTTCAATGCCGTCTTTGCCCAGTACCGCAAGAACCTCGTCGCGATTCGCCAGCAGCGTATTGACACGCAGATCGAGCGGCGCCGCTTGTTGCAGCGACCGTCCCAGATCGAGTATCTCGCTATCGCGCATGAAATTGCGCAGCTTCTCCATCAACCAGACCGGGAACTCAGCCTGGACGTCAAGTGGCTGCGCTTCCAGCGATACCGACTTGATTTCCGTGAGCGACTTTGCTTCCGTTTCGCTAACGAGCGATATCAGTTCGCGCATATTCAAACCCTGGAATCTGGCCAGGTAGGCAAGCAGCAACGAACGGGGAGTGGCAATGCTGACCGCGCGCTCGATAAAAAACCGGTGGCGCAAAATGCCGAATACGGTTTCCGCAACAAATGCGCGATCGTTTACTCCAAGTGTCGGATTTTCCCGGAAGAAATGCCGCAGTATCGAATCTGCCGGATGTTCCAGCGGAAGCACGGCACGCAATGCAGTGGTAGCCATGTCCAGATGAGCAGGAGTAAGACGCATCTATTGTCGATTATTGGGGAAAGCAGGGGAGAGAGATGCGCGGCCCGCATGGGCGCGCTCGTAAACAACAAGCCGGCAGGACCGTATCAGCTGATATCGATTACCTGCCGTTTTTCAATCAGCGCAGGCGTCCCTGTTTAAAACTGCCGACCATTTTGTCCGTGTAGCTTATATTGGTAACCATCTGATCCGTAACAATGCCCATTTTCTCAGCCGCAACGATGCGCACCGGCAACATGTGATGGTCGACGGCAAGCCAGATTTTCTTGTCGCGCTGGCCTTCACTTTCCAGCCGCTTTGTTAGCACGATGGTTTCCAGTTTACCCATGGGCGTGTCCAGCGTTTCTTTTCCCACTGTATAGTGGGCTAATTCGAGGTGCTTGCCATCGGTTTCATGGAGGTCGATCACCTTGCCTGAAACAGCGGAAACGGGGGAGAACATAAAGCTGTAGGGCAGGCTCAGCTTGTCCTGAACGTCGGCAGGCAAGGCCTTTTGCTCTTCTCCGCGCTTATGTTGAAGCGTCAACAGCTTCTTGTCCCAGTCGAAAATAGCTATCTTGGGTATCTTCTTGCCATGCTGATCCGAAAAACGTCCGGGGCGCAATGCCCCTTGCGCTGTAATGGTCCCCTGGCTGTCACGCACCACGCTTTCGGGTTGTGTCAGCGCCAGTAGTCCTATGGCGCGGGATTCGCTATTGATCTCATAGCTACGTTTACCACTTTCCTGCCTGATTTTCAACGTATCGTTCACTTCGCCTTCGAGCGCGCCAGACGTTATCGAATAGCTGATGTCGACCCGGGCGGGGACATCGGCGGCACCAGCGGAGAAAACCGAAAAACTTAAGCCCCACAGCAACGCAATGGATAAATATTTCATTTGTATAATTCCGGTGAGTATAAAACTGAGTTGTCGATCCCGGCATTGCTCACTTCAACGTGATTATCGGAGAGTTTCAGCCGGTCTTCCATGAACCACCGCACGGCTGCGGGGTAAATGCGGTGTTCCTGTTGCAGTACCCGTGCCGCGAGAGTTTCCTCGGTATCGCCCGGTAATATCTGGACTGCGGCCTGGACGATTATTGGGCCGCGATCCATCTGGGAGGTAACGAAATGTACCGTACAGCCATGTATCTTTACGCCTTCCTGCAACGCCTGCCTGTGACTATGGAGGCCCGGAAAAGCAGGCAGCAATGAGGGGTGAACGTTCATTACCTTCCCCCGATAACGGTCGACAAAATCATCTCCCAGAATTCGCATGAAGCCCGCGAGCACTATCAGGTCGGGCGCATAAGCATCGATTACATCGGCCAGCGCGGCGTCAAACGCCCGGCGTTCGGAGTAGGACCGTTGATCCAGTACCCTGGTTTCACAACCATGCATTTTTGCAATCTCAAGTCCCGGTGCATCAGGCTTGTTGCTGATGACTGCAGCGATCCTGACGGGGAGCTTTGCTTCGATCAGCGCTTGCATGTTGCTGCCGCGGCCGGAGATGAGAATCACGAGAGATTTCATTATTTCGGCAGCGGGACTCGGCTTATTCTTTACATGCACTGCCGATTACTCGAAGATTGTTTGCGCTTCATCCGCATGGCGCTGCCGAATCATGCCTATATTCCACACGGTCTCGCCAGCAGACCGCAAAAGCTGCATTGCACTATCGGCAAATTCCGGCGCCACCACCAGTACCATGCCAATGCCGCAGTTGAACACACGCTGCATTTCCTGTTCGTTCACATTGCCTTGCTGCCGAAGCCAGTGAAAAAGCGGAGGCATATCCCATGCATCGCGTTTCAATATCGCTGTGACGCCTTTCGGCAGGACACGCGGGATATTTTCCGTCAAACCGCCGCCCGTAATATGTGCCATGCCTTTGACCGGCAGATGCTTCATCAGTTCGAGCAACGGTTTCACATAAATGCGCGTCGGCGCCATGATGACATCAATTAACGCTTTACCGTGGAAATCCGCTGACAAATCCGTATTATTTTTCTCGATGATCTTGCGGATCAGCGAGTAGCCGTTGGAATGTGCGCCGCTGGAAGCAAGTCCCAATACCGCATCGCCTTCCCGAATGGTCAAGCCGGTGATAATCCGGTCTTTCTCGACAGCGCCTACCGCAAAGCCGGCAAGATCGTATTCTCCCTCCGGGTACATGCCCGGCATTTCGGCGGTTTCGCCGCCGATCAAGGCGCATCCCGCCTGTTCGCAGCCCTTTGCAATACCTTTTACAACGCGGGTGGCCGTTTCCACATCCAATTTCCCGCACGCGAAATAGTCCAGGAAGAACAACGGTTCCGCGCCTTGCACCAGGATGTCGTTGACGCTCATTGCCACCAGGTCGATACCGATACTGTCGTGCTGGCCGGACTGGAATGCAAGCTTCAATTTGGTGCCCACGCCATCGGTACCCGCTACCAGCACCGGATTACGATATTTTTTCGAAATCTCGAACAATGCCCCGAAGCCGCCTATGCCGGCGAGCACTTCCGGACGCATGGTACACTTGGCGTAGGGCTTGATGTTCTCCACCAGGCGGTCACCCGCGTTGATGTCCACGCCTGCGTCGCGGTAGGACAAATGGGTGGAGTCGGGGTTGGGATGCTCGAATTTGGATGAAGTCAAGTTGAGTTCTCGCCTTATTGCAGATAGAGTGCCGTTTTCAAAAATGCCAATTTTACCGTAAATGGTCACGAGAGTCGCTGCTTCGTGTATGACTTCGACATGTCATGGTCAGCCATCGTCAATACATGGTCGACAACTCATGGACAACAACCTTATACCTCGTAAATGAAGCAACTGCTGCTGGATATCGCCCCATCGCCGCCGCCCACGCTGGTTAATTTCGTGCCGGGGCGCAATACCGAGCTATTGCAGACCCTGGATAATATTCTTGCCGGATCGGAGCGTGAGCGTTTTATTTATCTGTGGGGTAGAGCCGGGTGCGGTAAAAGTCATTTGCTGCAGGCGATAGCGGGGATACATATGCACCATAAAATGAATACAGCATATTTCGCGTGTGACGCAAATACCAGTTTCGCCACGGGCAGCGAAGCCGATTGCGTAACCGTGGACGATGTGGACCAGCTCAACGCCAAGGCGCAAATCGGCTTGTTCAATCTCTATAATCATATTCGTGACGAGGCTCAAGCGTTACTTCTGGTGAGTGGCACGGTCGCGCCGGCACAATTGAAATTGCGCGAAGACCTTGTTACGCGCCTGGGATGGGGTTTGGTGTATCAAGTTCATGAATTGACCGACGAGGAAAAAATAAAAGCCATGAAAAGTCATGCAACCCGCCGCGGGCTTGATTTATCGCAGGAGGTATGCGACTACCTGCTCCGGCACCAACGCCGCGACTTGCCGTCTTTGATGGCCACGCTTGACGCGTTGGACAGCTATTCGCTGGCCAGTCAGCGTAAAGTCACCGTTCCGCTGGTGCGTGAATTATTGCGGGCAGCATCATGAACCTGGCGCTGTTTGACCTCGACAATACGCTTCTAGCCGGTGATAGCGATTTCCAGTGGGCGCAATTCCTGATCGAGCAGCGCGTGCTCGACCGTGAAGTGTACGAAGCCCAGAATGTCGAATTCTACGAGCAATATAAATCCGGAACGCTGGATATACATGAGTTCCTGGATTTTCAGTTGAAGCCGTTGTCGCGTCATCCCCGAAGCCAGCTCGATGCCTGGCACAGCGAATTCATGAAGGAAAGAATTCTGCCATTGATAACGCCGGACGCGCGCGAGTTGATTAACAAGCATATGCTCGGCAGGGATCTATGCATCATCATCACCGCCACCAATCGATTTGTGACCGCACCGATCGCGCAGGAACTGGGAATAAGCAATCTGATCGCCACCGAGGCGGAACAGCGGGATGGTGAATACACGGGCCGGGTTTCGGGCCTACCCTGTTTCAGGGAAGGCAAGATAACGCGGCTGGAAAGCTGGCTGGATGAGCATAATCTGACATGGCTATCGTTTCAGGAAAGCTGGTTTTACAGCGATTCGTTGAATGACCTTCCGCTACTCAACAAGGTTACCCACCCGGTCGCGGTGGATCCCGATGCAACCCTCAAGGCTCATGCGGAAAAAAAAGGATGGCCCATCATCAGCCTGCGATAACCTGGATAATGATTCAGGAACGCCAGGTTCGGGCGGATGGTAGTAGCAAAGCAGAAAACACGGCAAAGCTTTCTTGCTGATTCGGTTATTGGCTCGGGGTCTGGCGTGCTGATCGTTCGCAAACTGGCCTGAGCGCCCGAGTGAGTCCCGCCAAACATCCTTTATTGCTGCTGATTTTCTTCTTTCTGCTGGGACTCGGCAGTCTGTTTACCGGACTACTGTTCGGCAGCGTGGATATCCCGATCCTCGGCATTATCGATGTCCTGTTGTGGCAGACCGATAGCATCCCTCACCAGATCATCTGGCAGCTTCGCTTGCCGCGTGTATCGGCGGCATTTGCCTGTGGCGGCCTGCTGGCCCTGGCGGGCGCGCTATTGCAGGTCCTGCTGCGTAATCCCCTGGCTGATCCTTATATTCTGGGCGTATCGGGCGGTGCGGCAGTCGGTGCGCTCCTTGCGATGCTGCTGGGATGGGGGCTCGTCTTGACCAATCTGACGTCGTTGGCGGGCGCGCTGACGGCAATTGCCATCGTGTTCGGCTTGAGCTTTCGTGCCGGCGACTGGAATCTTTACCGGTTGCTCCTGACAGGCGTGGTGCTGTCCGCTGGCTGTACGGCGCTGACTACCTTGATCCTGACGCTGGCGCCCGCCCGCGATATAAAAGGCATGCTATTCTGGCTGATGGGCGACATTTCGCGCGCTGAAGCGCTGACGCCGGCATGGGTGATGCTTATCATCGTAACGGCTTTGAGCATGCTTTTTTCCGGCAGTCTCAACGTTCTGAGCCTCGGCCAGATGAAGGCGAAAACGCTTGGCGTGGCGGTACTGCCACTGCAGATCGGCATCTACTTTTGCGCCTCATTGGCGACCGTATCCGCGCTGATGCTGGCGGGCGCCATCGGATTTGTCGGTCTGATCGTGCCGCACGCCGTGCGCTTGCTGGGCGTTAACGATTTTCGCTGGCTGCTGCCCTTGTCGGTGCTCTCCGGAGGCAGTTTTCTCACATTGGCCGATACCCTGGCCCGTACGTTGTGGGCACCGCAGCAATTGCCCGTGGGCGTGCTGACGGCATTGCTGGGCGTACCGATGCTGTTGATGTTGCTGTCAAGAAAGCATTGATCGTTTCGAGTCTGTCTCAAACGGAGGTTGCCATTCGATGAACCTGTTCCAGTATGCGCGTTACCGGCCAGGGGATGAATTCTGCAGGTTCGGCATCAACCCCCGAACCATCCCTTGAGATGCTACCCACTGAGTTGCCTGCAGGGACAGTTCACCTCTGGTATGTCTCCATCGCGGACACGAAGATTCCGTTCGATCATCATCTATCCATTCTCGACGAGGAAGAGCGGCACCGGGCAAGTCGCTTCCATCTCGATCACGATAGAGTCCGATTCGTTTTGGGTCGTGCTTCCCTGCGTTGCCTGTTGGCGCGATACAGTGATTCCGATCCTGCGCTCATCCAATTTGAGCAGAACCGCTACGGTAAGCCGTTTCTCCAATATCCGGCCAGTTCTGTTCAGTTCAACGTAACGCATTCCGGCAACTACGTATTCCACGCGATCGCGCATGGAACCGAGGTCGGGGTAGACGTTGAAGTCATCCGCGATTCTGCTGGGCTTGCATCAATTTCTTCGTATTTTGCCGCTGGCGAACAAGGCTGGCTATCGGCGACGGATTCTCAAGCGTGGAATAGCACGTTCTTCACACTATGGGTCTGCAAGGAAGCTTACATAAAGGCGCTTGGCCGAGGGCTTTCAAAGCCTTTGAACAGCTTCGAAATCAGCCTCGCGATGGGAAAAGAGGGAGTGGAGCCAAGGGTTCTCTTCGACTCCGATGACGCTGCTGCCCCGGCCTCATGGCGGTTGGTGATTTTTGAGCCCGGGCGGAACGCACTGGGCTGTCTCGCCATCAACCGTACTTGTAAAATAGTCGAGTTGCGTGAATACGGCTCCGGTGCGTTGTTGCGGCGGATATCCCTGGTGTAAGAGAAAGCGCTGCGTCAGGCTATCGTGAATTTCAACGCGTCCGCACGAAGCACTGAATATAGGCGTCCCCGGTGTCGTTTTTGACATAATCGGTGGTTGCGTACGATGCATAGGATCGACGCTCGACGACGATGCGATCGAAGTGATGGACGAATTGCCAACGTAGTACCGGCCGTGTGGAGAAGCAGGGGATGAAAACGCCGCCTCGCCGCAGGGCGCGCGTAACCGCCGGCATGACTTCCGCCCATAGTCCCTCATCGTCCCACAACGTCACGGGGACGAGGTAGGGATCGAAAAAAATGCCGTCGAGGCTCTCCGGTTCGATCTCCTGGATATATTCAAAAAAATCCGCGTGAGCGATCTCCAGCGTCGGCGGCGGCGATGGATTTCGCTCGCGGAAGAGTTCTATCACCTGGGGAAATTTTTCGATTACGGTATGATGACGTGTGGCTGGGTTGTTCGCGATGCGCAGTGCCGAGATGCCCAGTCCCAGGCCCACCTCCAGGAACCGCGAGCCATATTTGCAGAGAATATCCGCGGATTCCCACATCAATGCCGTTTCCCACCCTTGCATCGCCTGACCGTCTTCGATGAGGAGAGTGACTTCATCCCCATCCCCTTCTATGAGCTTTATCTCCGGGTTTTCTATTTGCTGTATCTCGTTCATTGTGCTTTCTCCTCAAAATGCATCATCATCTTAGATCCGGCAGTTGGACGGCGTGGAGTGAGCTCACCAGAAAGGTGAAGCTTACGGGGTACGAAAAATCCTTTTCAGTTATAGTATTTAGTTAATAAATGAGCGGTCAGTTGCCGGATTCAGAATCATGTCATTGGCGGCAAAGCGGTCGAGCAGCGCCTTGAGTTCTTTGGAAAACACAGGCTCCCCGAGCGGGGAAACTTTTGCCCGATGGCGCCAGCGCGGCAGTGGTTCGATCTTTGGCAAAGGTGTGTTCTCCGCCTGCGCCGTCGTTACCACTGACGCCAGATCGGCGATAGTGGGGGTCTCAAAAATCTGTTGCAGCGGAACTTCTACACCGAACTCGTCGCGTAACCGCGACATTACCTGGGTTGCCAGGAGGGAGTGCCCTCCCAGGGTGAAGAAGTTGTCCCGAATACCGATGTGTCCGATTCCAAGTACCTGCTCCCAGATCGCCACAAGTTTTGCCTCAGCAGGCGCGTGAGGCAAAACAAAGCCTTCGTTCCTAATTTCCGGGACCGGCAGCGTCAGCCGATTGATCTTGCCGCTGGGTGTTGTGGGCAGCTCTTCAAGTGTTACGAACACTGACGGCACCATATAATCGGGCACCCGCTGGGCGAGATGCCGGCGCAAGTCGTTGTCGGTTGGTGATTGCCCTGAATCCGCAGAATCCGCCGAGCCCGTCGAGACATAGGCGACCAACCGCCATTCGCCAGCGTATTCCTGCGCGATGACCACCGCTTGTTTTACACCAGGAAATTGGAGGAGGTGGTTTTCGATCTCGCCCGGTTCGATGCGATAACCCCGAATTTTCACCTGAAAATCCCGCCGCCCGATGAACTCGATGCCGCCATCGGGAAGCCGGCGTCCAAGATCGCCCGTACGGTAAATTCGCCGTCCTCCGCCCTCCGATGGAAACGCTGCAATACTGCCCTGCCGCCAATAACCCATGGCGACGAAGAGACCGCGCAGCACAATTTCCCCTGGACAGTAGACATCCGCAGGCTGTCCGGCATCATCCAGCAGCAGAACCTCGATGTCATCAACCGGGTAACCGACGGGCACGGCATCGCGCGCAGGCGTCGTTTTACTGTCGATGAAGCATTGCAGCGCCATCGTCGACTCCGTGAGACCGTAACCATTGACCAGCAGGCAATCCGGAGCGAAGTGCGCACGGAAAGAATCAACATCGCGGCGGTACACGGCTTCACCGCCAAGGACGACGAGGCGGATTTTCTCCAGATGCTCCATTCCCGTCAGCGCATTGACAAGATGGCGAAATAGAGTCGGGGCGGAATGAAGAACCGTAATCTCCTGCTCTACGAGGCAATCGACGAGTGCCTCGATGCCATGCTCCCGCACAGAAACAGGGTAAACCGCAGCGCCATTGAGCAGGGCACCGAAGATATCCTGGACAGCAGCGTCAACGCCGTACGAAGAAACAAAGGTCAGCCGGTCATCGGCGCACAAATGCAGATTGTTACTATAGTTCCGGACTTGGGCCAGGACATTGCGGTGAGTCTGCACGACGCCTTTCGGCTCTCCTGTGGATCCCGAGGTGTACAGAATATAGGCGATTGCATCCGGCGAGATGGCTGGCGGCGGATTCGCATCGAAGCGCTCGTTCTCGGCAAATCGAATCACCTGCGCCTGTTCCGTGGAAAAATCTTCGATATCGGTCAGGACGGTGGCCGCCGTGGAATCGGCTATGAGCCTGTTCATCCGGGGCAGAGGATGAGCGGGGTCGAGCGGGACATACGTCTTGCCTGCTTTCAGCACGCCAAGCATCGCCGTGATCATGGAGGCGCCATGGCGGAAAAACAGGGCGATCCGCTCCTCGCCCTCTCCGCGCAGGGCGAGAATGGCATTGGCGACCCGGTTGGAAAGCGCCTCCAGCTGCGTATAGGTCCATTGCTCGTTTTTTATCCTGATAGCGGTATTATCAGGATAACGCTTCGCCTGCTCGCGGAAACGGTTTCCTATCGATTGGTCGATCGCTTGTTCGGAGAATTCTGTAAATGGATGCTTGGACGTGACAATGTTTTTTCCTGAAGGTATCTGACGGGTGAGGCGTAGTTGCGTGAGCGGCACGTCTGGGTCGGCAGCGATCGCTTCCAGGAGATTGGTGAAGTGGTCGAGTATGTATCTGACGGTGCCGGGCTCAAAAAGATCGCGTGCATAGACTGCGTGGAGCCGGATGTTCCGGTCGTATTCGATGGCATAGAGGGTGAGGTCGAATTTTGCCGACTCCTCACCGGCGTCGAGATCAGTGTCGGCATCGACATCGACATCGAGTTCGGCATCAGGCAATTCCGCCTTGTCGTCAGCCTTATCGTCGGACTCGTCAGGTATGCGTCCATCGATATTGAGCAGGTTGAACATCACCTGGAAGAGCGACGCCTGGCTCAGATGTCGTGCCGGGGCGAGCCTGGCCACCAGCATCTCGAAGGGCAGATCCTGATGCGCGTATGCCTCGGTTGCCACCGTGCGCACGCGCTCGAGCAGCGTGGTAAATGACGGATCGCCCGACAGGTCGAGGCGCAAGGCGAGCGTATTGACGAAGAA
>NZ_FMUF01000003.1:0-236004 GCF_900100985.1 Nitrosospira sp. Nsp1 | reverse complement strand
ATGCTGCTGGCGGTGTTGCCGTTTTACTTTGCCACTGGCATGGTGGCGACACCGGATGCGCCGCTGGTGGCCGCCTGGGCTGCCACGCTCTACTATATGGAGCGCGCGTTGATGGCCGATGAGCGTTCGGCCTGGCTGGGCATGGGCATTGCATTCGGCCTGGGTATCCTGTCGAAATACACGCTGGGCCTGCTGGGTCCGGCGGCGCTGCTGTTTGTGATCCTGGATCCCGCTTCGCGCCGCTGGCTGCGCCGTCCGCATGCGTATCTGGCCGCCGCGCTTGCACTACTGCTGTTTTCTCCCGCGATTATCTGGAATTTCCAGCACGACTGGGCATCGATCCGATTTCAATCGCAGCGGGCTACGGGAATAGGCAGTCAATTTTCGTTGCAATTGTTGTTTGTCCACATTTTACTGGTTTTAACGCCTGTCGGCATGCTGGCTGCCGGCTTGGCATTGCTGGGCAAAAATGGCGCCGACAATCTGCACATGCATAGGCGACGCCTGTTCATACGTATATTCACCGTCGTACCGCTCGCCGCATTTTTTTGGCTCAGCCTGTTTGGGGCGCCAAAGTTTCACTGGACGGCGCCGGTATGGCTTGCGGTGCTGCCCACGATGGCGTGGATGATAGGACAAACCGGTAGGCAAGGTTTGGCAAACCGTGTCAGAGCGGCGTGGAAGCCGGCCATCGGTGTTTGTTTGTTTCTCTACGCATTCGCGCTTCACTATGTTGTGCTCGGCGTACCCGGCGTTCCGTACGCGGTTTTTAATCAACACTACTTCTGGCGAGAGGCAACGGAGGAGGTTGAACGGGTTGTAGCTGCAGTTCGACAGCAGGCCGGGCAAGAGCCTATCGTGGTGGGAATGAGCCGGTGGTCGGTCGCAAGCGCCCTGTCTTTCTATAATAAAGAGGAACCGATGGATATACGCTCGCGCAACATGTTCGGCCAGAACGCCGCCATGTACGATTTCTGGTATCCATCCGAGCCACCGACGACCCGGCCGATTATACTGGTGGGCATGAAGCCTCATCAGCTCGAACATGATATCGCAGGCGTGGACGATATTACACCCGCGCTCGTTCAACCGGGGCCGGTAAAGGAGCTGGCGATCATTCGGGACGGTAAGCCACTGCGGCGCGTATATTATCGCGTTGCGCAGGGGTATTCCGGCACTGGAAATAAGTCCACTACAGAGCTTGCTGAGTAAGAGAACCGAATCAAGGATGAAATGCTGAAAATATTTGTAATGGGAATTGTCACCGCGAGCCTGGCAATGGCTTCCTTCGGTATTGTCGCGGCTTCCGGAAGCGCCAGTGATGAGAAAGTCATCACTGCTGCTGAACAAAAGGGCATGGCTGTTACCATTTACAATGACGATCTGGCGCTGGTGAAAGATACGCGCCGGGTCAAGCTCGGCCTGGATTTCAACAAGCTGGCCTGGCGTGACATTTCCGGTCAGATACGCCCTGAAACGGCGCAACTGCGTAATCTGACGCACTCCGCCGGATTTCGGCTGCTGGAGCAGAATTTTGATTCCGATCTGTTGACGCCGGAAAAATTACTGGAGAAGTATGTCGGGAAGGAAGTAATCGCTATCCGCACTAACCCGGTGACGGGTGTTGAAACCAGAGAAACGGCCATAGTGCTCGCAGCAAATAATGGGGCAGTACTCAAGTTCGGCGATCGTATCGAGGCTGGCAATCCGGGCAGACTGGCATTTCCTGGCGTGCCAGAGGGCTTGCGCGATAAGCCGACCCTGGTGATCTCGCTCATCAATGCTGTTCAGGGCGAACAGAATCTTGAACTCTCCTATTTAACGTCGGGCCTCTCCTGGCGCGCTGACTACATGGCAGAATTGAGCGATCGTGAGGATCGTCTCGACTTCAACGGCTGGGTTACGCTGATCAATCAAAGTGGAATGGCTTATCCGAATGCCCGACTGCAACTCGTGGCGGGTGATCTGAACCGGGCCCGTCAGCGGCCCCCAATGCAGCGTAAAGTGATGGGCATGATGGCGGAAGCAGCGGATGCCATGCAGATGAAGCCGGAGTCGCTGCTTGATTATCATCTCTATACGGTCCCGCGATCCACGACGTTGGCGGAGGCTCAGACCAAGCAGGTAGCATTGATGTCTGCGAATCATATTTCCGTCACGAAGCAATTTCTGCTGTCCGGAGCGGATTATTATTACTTCAGCCAGAGTGCGGACCTTGGCCAGATACCGAAGGTTGGCGTATTTCTTGAGTTTCAAAATACCGGCGACAATCTTGGTCTTCCGCTACCCAGGGGAACGGTACGGGTTTATAAAAAAGATTCGCAGGGTAACGCGCAATTCGTGGGCGAAGATCAGATCGACCATACGCCGGGAAATGGATCTATCCGCTTGAAATTGGGCGAAGCATTTGATGTGACTGCTGATAAAAAGCAGACCGACTTCAAAAGATCGGGTGGGGAAGGGCGCCATGATGGCGTAGTCGAAGCTGCTTTTCAAATTGTATTGAAGAGTGCAAAAAAAGAATCGGTTACAGTAGTTGTACGAGAACCCGTACCAGGTGACTGGACGATGGTTTCGGAATCGCAACCTCACATCAAGAGAGCTTCCGGCATCGCGGAATGGGAAGTATCAATTCCAGCAAACGGCAAGGCCACGTTGACCTATCGCGTGCGCATCAACCGTCAGCCATAAACCTGGATCAGGTAGATCAAAAAAACGGAGTCCGAAGACTCCGTGAAATCGCTCACTCGGCAGAGGTTACGCTGATCTTCTTTGGTTGGACAGCTTCACGTTTGGGGATGACGATTTCCAGCACTCCGTGATTTGATTTTGCCGATATTGCGTCCGGATTTGCGGTATCGGGTAAGCTGAAGCGTCGGTAAAATGAGCCATAGGTACGCTCAACCCGCTTGTATCCTTCTTTTTCAGTTTTGGCTTCGGTTTTCTTTTCGCCCTTGATAGTCAGGACACCATCTTCCATGCTGATATCGATTTCTTCCGGTTTAACTCCTGGAAGGTCCGCCTGGAGAATGAATTTATCAGGGTCCTCCTTGATATCGACCGCGGGCGCCCATTCGGCGGTAGCAGTCGATCCTTCGCCTTCCCCGCCTTCGCGCGCGCGGTCCAGTTCTCTATGTAATTGATGCAACAGACTCCAGGGTTCATAACGGGTTATAGCCATAATGCCTCCATATTGTTGATGTTGTACCAATGCTGAAAGATTGAACCAGCACTTAACAATCAATATAGTTGCATTTGCCGTTTTTTCAACCAGGCGCGGAAAATTCCAGCGCACTCGCTATGCGGGCGCAACGCAATATTCTATTTGAGGATTGAAGGCACACCAGCAGATACGCTTACCATGACTCTACCGAGATGGCCTGCCGACGTGGCGGAGAAGGAGGGGGAACCTGATGCGTTATGCGAGCGGCAATTCTCCGTTGTGAATTCCAATGCCTGAGATCTGCTCGACTGCCTTAACAAAGCTGGCGTTCTCACGCAGTTTTACGATCGAATCGGGGTGGGGCCTTCCACGCATGCGCGCGAGGCGAATAATGCTGGTGGCCGCAATGTCATATTGTAATTCCGCCAGCAATATATCCGCTGCCTCCGGATCATTGCATACCAGGACCATATCGCAACCCACCGCTAGTGCTGTTTGTGCGCGTTGCATCACATCTCCGATAATTGTTGCGCCTTCCATGCTCAGGTCATCGCTGAAAATGCATCCTTCAAAGCCAAGGTCTCCACGGAGAATGTTTTTCAGCCAGATCTCGGAAAAGCCTGCCGGGCGCATATCCACCTTCGGGTAAACCACATGCGACGGCATGATGCCCGCAAGGCCGAAATCGATCATTTTGCGAAATGGGACCAGGTCATTTGCTTCGATTTCCGCGTAAGAACGTTCGTCGACCGGCATTTCGATATGGGAATCCGCCTGAATATAGCCGTGCCCCGGGAAGTGCTTTCCCACCGCCGCCATGCCGCCGGATTTCAGACCGGACATAAGGCTATGCGCCAAATCGACGATCGCCTGCGGTTTACGATGAAAGGAACGGTCGCCGATGACGCAGCTTTGCCCATAATCCATGTCCAGTACCGGGGTAAAGCTGAAATCCACGCCCGCTGCGCGCAGTTCTGCCGCCAATACGTAACCTGCCTGCTGCGCCAGATGCCGGGCCTGGCCGGGGTGTACATCCCAGATTGCACCCAGTTCGCGCATGGGGGGCAGCCTCGTGAAATCCTTCCTGAAACGTTGTACCCTGCCGCCCTCATGATCGACTGCAATCAATAATGGTGGAGTTCGAAGTGCATGAATCTCGGCGGTCAGTTCCTTGAGCTGCATGAACGATGAGTAATTACGCGTGAATAAGATCACGCCACCGACCAGTGGGTGCCGGAGTTTTATCTTGTCGTCGGCAGTAAGTTGCGTGCCTTCGATGTCGAGCATGACAGGGCCGAGCGACATAACATGTCTCTATGAATTCAAAATTTCGGGAAGATAAGGTGCAAGAAATGTTCGTGCTGCCACATCTTGTATTTTGACAAACTTCTTGAGCCGCATAAGAAATTTATATTAAAAGTGGCCGCTATTTTTCCAGAATGACAAAAGCACAGGCAAGATTTAACTCGTCGCTAATCGAAAGATGATGGCTGGTAATGCCTTTGTTCGTAAAGAGCGCGCTCAATGCCGGATGAAAGGTAAAGTACGGTTTGCCCAGGTTGTCATGGGTGATCCCGATATGGTTCAAGCTTACCGGATAGCGCATACCGGTGCCGATCGCTTTGGAAAGAGCTTCCTTGGCGGCGAAACGCTTGGCCAGAAACATGGCAGGCTGGCCGCTCTTGATATAGTCAGGCCATTCGTCATTCGTCAGCAATCTTTTGGCAAAACGCTCGCCATATTTTTCCAGTAATCGCGCAATACGTGATGGCTCGACCAGATCGGTTCCTATTCCATAAATCATTTGCGCGCTTCGATCATCAGCTTTTTCATCTCCCGTACAGCCTGTTCAAAACCAACAAATAGGGCGCGGGCCACGATTGAATGGCCGATATTGAGCTCGGATATATCGGCCATCGCCGCGATGGGCTGTACGTTATGATAGTGCAATCCATGGCCGGCATTGACATTCAGCCCTTGCTGCAGGCCTGCCGCTACCGAGATGCGAACCCGCTCCAGCTCATGCTGTTGCTCGTCCGCACTTTGCGCATCGGCGTAATGGCCGGTATGAATTTCGATAGCTGGCGCACCGGCGTCTGCTGCTGCCTCGATCTGCGCATGATCCGCATCGATAAATAGCGATACGCGGATGCCGGCCTCCGCCAATTTGTGGCAGGCGCGTTGCACTTGATCGAAGTGCTGCAGTACATCGAGCCCGCCCTCGGTTGTCAGTTCCTCCCGCCTTTCAGGCACGAGACAAACATCATGGGGTCTGATGTGTAGTGCAAAATCGATCATTTCATCGGTCACCGCGCTTTCGAGATTCATGCGGGTTTTAAGCGAGCCGCGCAAGCGTTCCACATCCCTGTCCTGGATGTGGCGGCGGTCTTCGCGCAGATGTAGCGTAATCGCATCCGCTCCGGCAGATTCTGCGATTAACGCCGCCTCTACAGGGTCGGGGTAGGACGTGCGTCGCGCCTGCCGGAGCGTGGCGACGTGATCAATATTGACGCCGAGTTTTATCATAATTCCTGTTTGTCTCAATAATTGCCGTCTGCGCGCGGTTGCCGAAATGGTGGCGCATGCAGCAGTTGGGTACTTGCGGCCCGCTAGTCATTCGATCTAACGCCTGGAAAAACCTTTGAGCAGACACGATGTCGACTGGCTGCTGGCACAAACCAGGCCCTTATACCGGGGTTGCCGATGATTCTATACAGGCCCGGCGTTGGGCGATGCTCAAATAAAAACTCACTATACTATAGTAGACTGTATTGGAAGGACAACATGCTTGGTGCGTAATTCGGATTCCGGTGATAAAAGGAGCGTGAGATCCAGCCTGGGTGCAGGGTATCGCTACAGAATTTACCCGTTCGGAAACCCGCACGGATGAGGACGAGCTATAAAAAATGTCGGACCCACGAGTTTTCTTTGCGGCTGAACGCACACTTTTAGCATGGGTGCGCACAGGGCTCACTATAACGGCCCTCGGTTTTGTAGTGGCCAGGTTCGGGCTGTTTCTGAATCTCATGGTGGCTTCAACCGGAATTTCGGCAGTGGCGCCTCATTGGTCTTCGGACGCGCTTGGCGTTATTCTTGTGCTGGCCGGTTCCGCAATTATCCTGGGAGCTTTCCATAATCACAGGCTTTATGTGCGTTCTCTCCCACCGGAGGACTTGCCCAAACTGGCCATACCATGGCTTACATCATTTCTATCGGTATCTATCGCCGTGGTGGGGGTTCTGCTGGCGGTGTATCTTTTATTCGCATGATGCCTATCTATACGGGTACTGAATCAGCCATTGAACAAATTCGCTACTATTGCCAAGGACAAAGGATATAGGCGTATTGCGCAAACGTTTACTCTCGGCGTATCAGATTACGTTCAACGGTATTTTCAAATATGAAACACCATTCTCTTCCGGCAGCGGCATTTCTCCCGCCCGCACGTTGACCTGGACCGATGGAAGCAGCAGCGTCGGCATATCGAGCGTAGCGTCACGCGCTTCGCGCATGGCGACAAAACTGTCTTCGGAGATGCCGTCGTGCACATGTATGTTGCGCGCACGCTGTTCAGCGACGGTAGTCTCCCACCGGGCCTGGCGGGTGGGGGGCGGGTAGTCGTGGCACATGAACAACCGGGTCTCCGGCGGTTGTTCCAGCAGTTTGCGTATCGACCGAAATAGCTGGCGCGCATCCCCTCCGGGGAAATCAGCGCGTGCCGTACCGAGATCGGGCATGAAGAGCGTGTCGCCGACAAAGATGGCGTCGCCGAACTGATAAGACAGGTCGGCAGGCGTATGACCAGGGGTCGAAATTGCTTTTGCGCTCAATTTACCGATTTCGAAGGTTTCGTCATCCGCCAAGAGATGGTCAAAGTGGCTGCCATCCGGCAAGAATTCCGGCCCAAGGTTGAATATTTCCTTGAAGATCCGTTGCACTTTTGGCACCTCACGCCCGATGCCGGTTTTTCCGCCCAATTGGCTCTTGAGATAATGTGCTGAAGTCAGATGATCGGCGTGCACATGCGTCTCAAGAATCCACTCCACCGTCAATTGCTGGTTTTCCACGAACGTAATCAGGTTGTCTGCGGACAAAGTACTCGTTCTGCCCGATCTGTGGTCGTAATCCAGCACGGGATCGATGATTGCGCAGGTTCCGCCAGACTCGTCGAAGACAATATAGCTAAGTGTCCCCGTCGCTGGATCAAGAAATGCCTCGATATTCGGTTGCATCCATTTTCCCGCTTCAAGTTGATCATTCATGCTTTCTCGGTATGGAGCGCTCCGGCGTGCTGGTTTCAAGCGTTCAACGTGCGTTGGGTTTGGCGCAAGCAGGGGAGGTTATCCAAGTAACACATCATAGTTGTTGAAGGTTTTTCAGCAATTGGCGCGTATGGAGCGGTTTGTCGCCGAGATAGTGATTGAGTATATAGCGCATCAGTGCTTTGCTCTGTTGCCGTGTCAGCGTGTCGGAATAATCGCCCCGCTCCATATCCAGAAGTGTTTTACCGCCCAATTGCAAACCCTGATCGCAGCGATGCCCATTCGACGGTACCGGCCCGCGCTCGATTTCATAGCAGTAATCTTCATTCGCATCGATGGGATTGCCGGAGGCGGCGTCGTGATCAAGTGTCAGGGCATAGCCGAGCTCTTGCAGCAGGCGTTGTTCAAAGCGTCGCAGTATGGGAATGTAATCTTTCCCGTTGCTCAGCGCGGACAGTGCCTCCTGGTAATATATGAATAGCTGTTCATGCGGATCGTTACGGTGCAACAGGCGCACCAGTAACTCATTGAGGTAAAAACCGCAGATCAGGCCTGTCCCCTGCAGCGGCATCTGGCCTGCTTGCCATTCGGCTTTATGCAGCGTGCGCAGTTCCGTTTTTCCACCCCAACTGAGCTGCAGCGGCTGAAAAGCCCGTAATAGACCTCTGAAGGCGGATTTAGGACGCTTGGCTCCTTTTGCCACCAGTGGCACCCGCCCGAAATTGCGTGTGAAGGCCTCCACCACGAGACTGGTTTCAAGGTACGGGTAAGTATGCAGCACGAATGCGGGCTGGGCGTCCTGACGCTGTTTATCCGCGATCATCCTAGATCCGGTAGTTGGACGGGGTGAAGTGTACGGTTTTTGGGGTGCAGGGCAAGGCGCAACGACGCGGAATGCGACCGCGCAGGGCGGAGCAGTGCCTTCCGCAGGAAGGTGCGACCCCGAAGCGGGATGCTTGCGCCCCCTTGCGTGTGGAACGCGATCGCGGCATCCCCTGCGCTGCCCGATCCCCGCTGCGCGGGGCCCCTCGGGCGACGCTTCGGGGCGCCGTTCCATTCCAAGGAGTTGCAACGCTGCCATGTGCCGCAAAAACCGTACACTTCACCCCGTAGCGGCCCTCACCCGGAAGGTAAGTGTCAAATAATATGAAATATTGTTATTAATCATAATACTGATCTATTAAATGAGCGGTCAACTACCGGATTTAGGATCATTATTCGTCAACCGGGTTTACGCATACCCCAGGGTTTTCAAAACCCGCGCGTCGTCGGCCCAGCCACTTTTAACTTTTACCCAGATCTTGAGATATACTTTACCGCCGAAATTTTCCTCCATATCCTTGCGCGCGGTGGTGCCGATCAGCTTGAGCTTTTCCCCGCCCTTGCCAATGATGATCGCTTTCTGATTGGCCTTGTCCACGATGATGGAGGCGTCAATTTTGCGCAGTTCTCCCTCCATCTTGAATTGATCGATGACGACGCTGGTTGAATAAGGAATTTCCTCACCCAGCAGCCTGAACAATTTTTCACGTACCAGTTCGGCGGCGATGAATCTTTCATCGCGGTCGGTTACCTCATCTTCGCTGAACAATGGCGGGTTTTGCGGCAAATACGGTCGAACCGTGTCTATCAGTGCCGATAGCTGTGTTCCTCGCTCAGCACTTACCGGAACGATTGCGGCGAAAGGGAACTCCTTCGCCATTTTTTGGAGAAAGGGAAGCATCTGCGATTTGTCGATCATCCGGTCTACCTTGTTGACAGCAAGAATCACCGGCCGGTCTTCAGGCAGGAGCTTAACGACCATTTTGTCGCGATCATCAAAACGCATCGCCTCGATAACGAATATCACCGCATCCACATCGCGCAGGCTCTGGGTAACGATACGATTCATTGCGCTATTCAGACAATTCGTATGCCGAGTCTGAAAACCGGGAGTATCGACAAAAATAAACTGGGACCGTGCGTCGGTAAGAATGCCGTTGATGCGATGGCGCGTGGTCTGTGATTTTTTTGATGTGATACTGATCTTTTGCCCGACGAGGCTATTCAACAGCGTCGACTTGCCGACGTTGGGGCGTCCCACGATAGCGACATAGCCACTGCTATGGTTGGGATCGGTAGAATGGTCGAGGTCGATATTCATGCAGGAAATGGTTAAAGAGAAACGGAGAGCCGGGTGATGGGCGAGCATGCAGCACAAAAAAACATAAGGAATTTCCTGCCTATCCGCAGTTTGCTTAACGGCTCGAATGAAGCTGCTCATAGGCTTGTTTCGCTGCTTCCTGCTCCGCGCTCCGCCTGGAGGCACCTTCTCCCACCGTGCGAATGTCAGGTTTTACAATTATGCATTCCACTTTGAATTGCTGCTGGTGAGCTTCGCCGGTCGTAGCGATAACAGAATATTGGGGCAGCGCCAGCCTGAGGCTCTGAAGATATTCCTGCAGAAGCGTTTTAGGGTCTTTTCCCAGCGTTTGCGCATCCAATCCTTTCAGTAAGGGGGCGAAAAGCGCTGTGATGACTTTCTCGGCTTGTGCAAAGCCTCCGTCGAGGTATATCGCGCCGAGTACCGCCTCCAATGTGTCGGCGAGAATAGAAGGGCGCCGCTCTCCGCCGCTTTTGAGTTCTCCATCGCCAAATCTGATCAGCTTTCCCAATTCAAGCATCTGAGCTCGCTCGGCCAGCGCTTGCTGATTGACCAGGTTGGCCCGGACCCGCGATAAATTACCTTCCGTAAGATCCGGGAAATGCCTGAATATCAATCCTGCGACGGCACAGTTGAGTACGCTATCGCCGAGAAATTCGAGGCGCTCATTGTGCGGAAGACTATGGCTGCGGTGGGTCAGCGCCTGACGCAGCAGTTCCGGCCGGTTAAAGATGTAGCCGATTTTCCGGCAAAGTGCATCACTGTTCATATCCTGCAAGTTTTATGCAATCCTTGGTCCGGATTATGACCGCACTGCCGCTGCGTTATCGTATGGCACTCTTACGCGCCGTGATTCACCTTGGCTCCGGCCAGCAGTTTGTCGGACTTGAAGGAAATCGGCTGCAAAAGCGTCTGGCCGGTTCATATTTCGCTGATTTTTCGATCAATAGAATAACTACTATTGGCCTTCAAAATCTGCCCTCGCCCAGTCACTTTTTCGACTACGATTCTTCAAGTCCGACAGGCTGCTAGTCAATCGATAACCCGATACGCTTGAGATCATTGAAATTCCACCAGATCATGAATGCCTTGCCGACAATATTGCGCTCCGGAACAAATCCCCAGTACCGGCTATCGCTGCTGCTGTCCCGGTTGTCGCCCATGGTGAAGTAATTGCCTTCAGGCACCTTGCAGGTGAAACCATTGTCATTGTAGCTGCAATTCTCATGGTGGGGGAACGGACGCACGCCGGCAAGCTGTATGGGGGGGACTTCGGAATTGATGAGAATCCTATAACTGTGATCTCCCACTGATTCGCTGAACCGACGGCTGTAAACGTAATTCAGGCCGGATTCCACATAAGTATATTCCCCGTCCGGCTGCGTTTTAACTGGAATATCATTTACAGCGAGCCTCTTGTGGCGATAGGTGACGGTATCGCCCGGAACCCCGATGATGCGTTTGATGTAGTCCATCGAGGGGTTCTCCGGGTAGCGGAACACCATTACTTCGCCACGTTGCGGCTCTTTTACGTCCAACAATTTGAGGTTGACGACTGGCAACCGGATGCCATAAGTATATTTGTTCACCAGTATGAAATCCCCTACCAACAGGGTTGGAATCATCGAGCCGGATGGGATTTTGAAAGGCTCCACCAGAAACGATCGTAGACAGAAGACGACCAGTATCACGGGAAAAAAGCTTTTGGGATACTCCACCCACCAAGGTCCCTGCGCTTCCGGCGCGCGGTGGCGGCGCAGCGCGAAGCGATCGAGCAACGAGATACCGCCGGTTGCTATCAGCAGTATCAGCATGATGAGAGGAAAGTTCATTCCGCGTCCCCAAGTGATAGTATTTGGCGCCGTATTGAAGGCAAGAACTGCTCTGGCTGGCGTATACAGGCCTTTTCAACACGGATGCCCATCGTTTGCTATTTGTCGCCCACTTGCAGAATAGCCAGAAAGGCTTCCTGGGGAATCTCGACATTCCCGACCTGCTTCATTCGTTTTTTTCCGGCCTTCTGTTTTTCGAGCAGCTTGCGTTTGCGGCTGATGTCCCCGCCATAGCACTTGGCAAGCACGTTCTTGCGCAACGCCTTGATACTTTCTCTCGCGATGATATGCGCACCGATGGCGGCTTGTACCGCAATATCGAACATTTGCCGAGGAATCAATTCGCGCATTTTCTGTGCGAGTTCCCGTCCCCGGTATTGGCTGCTGGCGCGATGCACAATGAGTGACAGTGCATCCACCTTTTCGCCGTTAATGAGAATATCCAGCTTGACCAGATCGGAAGTTCGAAATTCCTTGAACTCGTAATCCAGCGAGGCATACCCGCGGCTTGTGGATTTTAACTTATCGAAAAAATCCATCACGACTTCATTCAGCGGCATTTCGTAGGTGAGCATCACCTGCCTGCCCATGTATTGCATGTTTTTCTGTGTTCCGCGCTTGCTGATGCAAAGCGTAATGACCGCACCCACATATTCTTGTGGAACGAGGATGGTAGCAGTAATGATCGGCTCGCGGATTTCCTCTATTTTCGACAGATCAGGCAGTTTTGACGGGTTCTCGATTTCAGTTATGGAGCCGTCGCGCATCACTATCTGATATACGACTGTCGGGGCGGTGGTAATGAGATCCATGCCGTATTCCCGCTCCAGCCTTTCTTGCACGATATCGAGATGCAGCAGGCCGAGAAAACCGCAGCGGAAACCAAAACCCAGGGCTTGCGATGTTTCCGGCTCATACTGCAACGATGAATCATTGAGCTTCAATTTTTCCAATGCGTCGCGTAAAGCCTCGTACTGGTTCGATTCCACCGGATAAAGGCCGGCAAATACCTGGGGTTTTATCTCCTTGAAGCCAAGCAGCGGCTGGCTGGCGGGACGCTCTGCCAAAGTTACCGTGTCGCCCACCTTGGCCGATTTCAATTCCTTGATACCGGAAATAATAAAGCCGACCTCGCCCGCACCGAGAGATTCCCGGTTTTTTGACTTGGGCGTGAATACGCCGACCTGCTCGCATAGATGGACGGTCTTGCTGGCCATCAGCAATATCCTGTCTCTGGGTTTGAGTATCCCATCCAGTACCCGCACCAGCATCACCACGCCAACGTAGTTATCGAACCAGGAATCAATGATCAGGGCCTTCAGCGGCGCAGCAGGATCACCTTTGGGTGGCGGGATACGTGCAATAACCGCTTCGAGAATATCCAGTACGCCCTCTCCGGTCTTGGCGCTGCAATGCAGCGCATCCTGGGCGTCGATGCCGATAATATCCTCTATCTCTTCAATGACGCGCGCTGGTTCGGCTGCAGGTAGATCGATCTTGTTCAGTACCGGCACGACCTCCACCCCCTGCTCGATGGCGGTGTAGCAATTTGCAACCGTCTGGGCTTCTACGCCTTGCGAAGCATCCACCACCAGTAGCGCACCTTCGCAGGCTGCCAGCGACCGCGATACTTCGTAGGAAAAATCGACGTGCCCCGGTGTGTCGATCAGGTTCAGCAGATAATGAGTACCGTCACGCGATTTGTACTCCAGCGCGGCCGTCTGCGCCTTGATCGTAATTCCGCGCTCGCGCTCCAGGTCCATGGAATCCAGTACCTGCTGCTCCATTTCACGGTCCGACAGGCCGCCGCACAAATGGATGATGCGATCGGCGAGGGTGGATTTACCATGGTCGATATGGGCAATGATGGAAAAATTACGAATGTGCTGCATCAGCGGTCGGGAAGTCGGGGATGGAATCAAAGAGGATGATGATCGGAATGGCGGGATTATAAACAACTAAAAAGGGCACTACTGTGCCCTCTTGAAAATGTATGGTATCGATCCTCGCACGTCTTGCAAGGACCCGGCAACCCCGATTATTCAAGAATACGCATTCTAGCAGCCTGTCGGACTTAAAGGAAATCGGCTGCAAAAGCGTCTGGCCGGTCCACATTTCGCGCTTTTTCGGCCAATGGAATAACTATTGGCCTTTAAAGTCTGTCGTCATCCGGTGACTTTTTTCGCTGCGGTTCTTCAAGTCCGACCGACTGCTAGCGAATTTTGGCGAAATAAGCATCAAGCGCAACAGGATCGAGGTGATAGTGACAAATTTCTTCCCCCTCCGCTACCAGTACCGGAACCTTCAAGCCGAAACGCGACCGTAGCGCTTCATCACTATCCACATCCACCACTTCAAGGTGAAAAGAAAGCTGCACTTGCAATTCACGCAGGGCGGCGATCATATCCTGGCAGAGATGGCAATTCTCCCGGCTATATACCACCAGCTCAAATGGATCGCGACGGGTATCGGAAGCGGCCGGGTTATTTGCTGTCGTTGCCATTGAGCTTCATCGTAATGAAAGTTGCGGTATCGCCACGCCTGACAAGGAGTGCGATGTTGCGTCCTTTTCCGGTTTTGTTGAGCAACTGATTGAATTGCTCAACAGTGGTAACATCCTGATTATTAATGCTGAGAATCACATCACCGGGACGAACGCCGGCGTGGCTGGCGATGCCTGGCACCATGTCTTCCACCAGCAGACCGTTGTCTACTTCCAACTGTTTCTTCTGGTCTGTGCTGAGTTCGCTCAAGCTGAGCCCGATACGATTGGATGTATCCGGCGCTTTACCCCGTTTACCGCCCCGGCCCACCGGTTTCTCATCTGGCGGCGTTTCGTCCACTGTCACCGTCATTTCCTTGGTAGCGCCGTTACGCCAAACCTGCACCGGCACCTTCGACCCTGGCTTGGTGGCGCCTACAATGCGCGGTAAATCGCCTGCAGCAGTCACGGGTTTACCGTCAAACTTCAAAATGACGTCTCTCGCTTCCATTCCCGCTTTATCTGCGGGGCCGCCCTTTTGCACGGAAGCGACCAGCGCGCCGTCAGGTTTCGGCAATCCGAAGGATTCCGCGAGTTCTTTGGTCACTTCCTGGATCAGTACGCCAATCCGGCCACGGCTCACCTTGCCTGTAGCGATCAACTGGTTTGAAATATTCGTGGCTACGTCGATGGGAATGGCAAATGACAAGCCCATGAAGCCGCCGGTACGACTGTAAATCTGGGAGTTGATACCCACCACTTCACCATTCATGTTGAATAATGGCCCACCCGAATTGCCGGGATTGATCGCCACATCCGTCTGAATGAAAGGTACGAAATTTTCCTGTGCCAGGGAGCGTCCCTTGGCGCTGACGATACCAGCGGTCACGCTGTTTTCAAAGCCGAAGGGCGAACCGATAGCCACTACCCATTCGCCGACTTTCAATTTACCCGGATCGCCTTGAGTTACCTTAGGCAAGCCGCTGGCTTCGATTTTGAGAAGCGCAATATCGGTTTTCCGGTCGGCGCCGATCAGCTTGGCGCGGAATTCGCGCTTGTCGGTAAGCTTTACCGTAATTTCATCGGCAGCATCCACCAGGTGCGCATTGGTCAGGATATAGCCATCGGAACTGATGATGAAGCCCGAGCCGAGCGATTTCGATTCGAAGTCCCTGGGTGCGCCGCCATAGGGCTGCATGTGCCGGCGAAAAAACTCAAAAAATGGGTCATCCTCGGGAATATTAGGCATTCCCTGAAAATCCCGATTGGAAATCATGCTGGGCGCTTGCACCGTGCTGATATTCACCACGGAAGGACCTTCTTTTTCAACGAGACCGGTAAAATCGGGTAATTCCCGGGTCTGTGCGAAAACGGCAGTTGACAATCCAATCAGCGTCATCAGAATAAATTTGCGTATCATTCTCTGTCTTCCATAGGATAAAAGCGAATAAACCATCCGTTCGAGATAATAGCTGAGCCTCTGCAAGACTATCATACCGAACTTTTTAGTCTGGCGCGCCAGAAACGGTTTCGTAACAGGCTCAGGAATCAAACGGTATAGGCATCAAACGGTATAGGCGGTGCATTTTTACTCACCACAGCTGTTATCCATACCCGGGCTTGATGACAGGCAACCTGGGTGAAGACCTCCGGGCACATTTTTCCGGTTCGTGGTTCGTTATCAGCGTGCGTCAGAAAACAACTCAAGCGGTATCGAGATTCCATCTCCGCTTCTAATCGGCCTTCCTGCTTACCGAGTTTCCGATTTGCATGACGGTGGCCGGCGGAACTTCGCCTACCGTTGTTACGACGTTATCCGCCACCGTGCGGCTATAGATGTTGATTGCACCACGGCTGTGATAAAGCCCGTCATTCGGCGGGGGGGAATCCTCGGAAACCGGCTCGATGAACACCGATACCGCGGCAAGACCATCCGACAACGCGATATGTCCCACGGGCGCAGGTTTTCCTGAGAGATGACGCTTCATTTCGATGATCTTTTTGAATCCGGGAGGCGGATCTTTTACCTGCCAGCCGAGTTTGCCACGGCCCACCGTGGACGATACGAGATTGGTGGTGCGCCACTCGGCAGCTTTCTTGGCATATTTGGATTTCAACAGTTCTTTATCTATATTGCCGCCAATTTTCAAGGCGGTAAAAACAAACTGTTCGACGACGTGGCCCTTATCCATTACCGCGGCTTTAAGTAGCAGGCCGGTATGGATATCCACCCATAGTTTCTGGCCATAGCGCTTGTCGTCCCTGGGTTCCAGTTCGATTACCTGGCAAAGGTAATCGCTGACGCGTTCCTGCCCACCTTTTTTGACAATATAGCTCTCATCCAGATTATTCAGGGGCTGAGGCAGCAGTGCCGGAAAAACCTTCCGAAGCCAACGCTTTTCAGTGACAACGGTCTTGCTTTCCGGCAAATAGCACCTCATCTCATCATTATTACGGATGATTTCCCGGGGTGCGCCATCCAGCACTTCGCTTCTTTCCTGCTCGCCGTCCTCATTCACGAAATGGATGATGCGAGAGGTCTCGATGTGGTCGCCGGATGAATAAATGAAAGTGCCGACGTAGTTATACTGGCGAGGCGCGGCAGCGATCTTTTGCAGCCAGTTTAATGCCTCTGGGGAGGAACTGGATGGATGTTGTGCAAATACAGGTTGAACGTTGGCGCATAACAGCAATAGGGTAGCCAGCGCGACCCGTGTCATCTGGCAAAATTTTGGTGCGATTCCGCGGACGTACGCATATAAGGCGCTACGCCATGCACCGAGGTACTCGGCGAAAATTCCCGGTGCGCAAGGAGGTAATCGTTAATTTGCGCTGGGGCCGACACCGCTGCCGGAACCGCCGGAATAGCGGTTGCAGGAACCGGATTGTTCTCCGCCAGATTTTGCCGCGCCACCTCCGGAGGTTGCATCGTTTGCAGGCTCATCCATCCTGCGACGGCCACTGCCGCGATCGAGGCAGCGGCAGCGTAGGCGATCGGTCTATGTTTCATCGACGAGCGCGGTGCGAGCACAGCCCGTATATCCGGTTCGTCAGCCAATCTTGCGCCGACGCGACGTGTGATATCGAAAGGTTTCACGTCGGATTGCCCCAGCGAATCGCTGATCAGATGATAAAGCGCCCATTGCTCGCGTAAGCCATCCATTTTTCTGAATTGATCGACAACTACCGCTGCCTCTTCAGGATCCAGCTCGCTATCCATCAACGCTGATATTTTATCTTGCATGCTACCACCTCTTATCTTTGCCGGTCCCCAGCAGGGGCCGTAGTTTTTCCGCTATCGCTTCCCGGGCACGAAATATTCGCGACCGGACCGTACCGATGGGACAATTCATGATGACAGCAATTTCATCATAACTCAGCCCCTCAATTTCTCTCAGCGTAATTGCCGTACGCAATTCTTCAGGCAATTCCTCCAGGGTCTGATTAACCGTCTGCGCGATCTGCTTGCTTGTCAGTTCGCTTTCCGGCGTGTTCATCTCCCGTAAATGACTGCCCTCCTCAAAGCCTTCTGCATCTTCGTTATCGAAGCCGGCGGTGGTCGTCGGCGCACGCCGACCTTGAGCCACCAAAAAATTTTTTGCCGTATTAATACCAATCCTGTACAACCAGGTATAAAACGCGCTGTCTCCACGGAACGACGGTAACGCGCGATAAGCTTTTATAAAGGCTTCCTGGGTCACATCCTCCACTTCCGCAGAGTCGCGGATAAATTGCGATAGCAATCGTGCGAGTTTGCGTTGATACTTGATCACCAGCAGATCGAACGCGTGTTTGTCTCCTTGTTGCGCGCGCTCCACCAGCTGCTGATCGATTTCCCGGTCACCCATGCCACCTAATCCCTGAATTTGTGTTTTTTATACTTGTGACTGCTGCATTACGAGGCAGCCCAGTCAAGTATACTCGTTCAAGGGTCCATCTGGGTATTACGCGCAGACACACTATCGGTGGCCTGTGTGAACAGACAACGCATAATATAAATTAGTTCAGCTGAAAATATGGTTATTCGATATGGCAGAGTTCATGGCGCAATTCCTGACAGTTTTATAATATAAAAAATGAACTCAATAACAGTTCAAAAGTTAAATTGAGGGACCGAAGGGAATGGAAGGGCTGCTTCGATTGCCGGGTTTCACTTTATCGGTGTCCTTACTCTTGCCCAGGTACTGCATAAAAACGACATAACCAAACAAGGGTCGTGGTTCAAATACTGCGCTCGATGTCACTTTGCATCGCATTAAGCACAACCCCGGGTACTTGCTGCTCGCAGTGCTACTTCAATCCGGCATTCCGCCGATGTGAAAGTGAGGGTTGCGAGAATCAGTGACTCTAGCAGCCTGTCGGACTTAAAGGAAATCGGCTGCAAAAGCGTCTGGCTGGTTCATATTTCGCTGCTTTTTTGGCCAATAGAATAACTATTGGCCTTCAAAATCCGCAAAATCTGTTCTCATCCAGTCACTTTTTTCGCTGCGATTCTTCAAGTCCGACAGGCTGCTAGCTCGCCATGCTTCGGCAGCTTTCCGCGCATTTGCGGCAGGCGCGGGCACACTCTTCCATCCCATCCAGTTTTTCGCAACTTTCCGCGCAAGCATCGCAAATTCTGGCGCAGACACCGCAGACATGATTGCTCAGCCCCGAACTGCTCAGCATGAAATTAAGCGACGTCTGGCAAATTTCGGCGCAGTTTATCATGAGTCGGAAATGCTCGGGCTCCAAATGTTTTCCACCTGATTCAAGGCAATGATTCATGGCGGTTTGCAGGCAGATCTGGTGGCAATGACTGCATGCATCGATGCATGCTTGCATGTTGTGGCTGTTATCGGTAGGCATGGTGAGACATCTCCTTTTTTGCTCGTCAAGCGGCTTCCATGTGGCCAAGGCAAAAATCGGTGCAGGAAGGTAATATGCACGCGCGGCGCGGCGCGTTCTGTACGATAGCAGACATAGCCTCTGCTATTAACCCAGATAATTCATTAGGCGGCTCCGCGAGCCTACGCGAGTGCTGGCAGTCAGTTTGCGGCCATTTTCGCTACCTGCGCGGCGTCCATAGACCAGGCTATGGACTTCTCTCAACCGGCAAAACCGTCTCGCAACGTGTCTCGCCATCATCTCGCGTCCTAATGAGTTATCTGGGTTTAAAATCGGGGGAAGGGAGCAGCGAGCGGCGTGAGTTCACTTAATCGATCATCCGGAGGCCCAACCTGTTTCGATCAACGCTTCATGAGTAAATCCGGCGCATATCAGATGGGAGTAATATCAGGTCGGGTAGTATTAATGCCGACTCGGCGATATGCCGACATATATCCTTCTCATCCAAGCGGAGCATGATGGGAAATTACTCCGACCACAAGCATGAGCATGCTTCTTCCGGACCGCCTTCACCGGTCGGGCATGGCGGTCATCGGCACGCGAACCCGCATGACAACGGACGCATATTTGCGATTGCCATCGTTTTAAATATCACGTTTGTAATGATTGAGTTCGGCTATGGCTTTGCCGCCAACTCCACGGCTTTAGTGGCCGATGCAGGTCACAATTTATCGGATGTGCTCGGCCTTGTACTCGCCTGGGGCGCAGCCATCCTGTCGCGTAAAGCGGCCAGCGAACGCTACACTTATGGATTGCGCAGTACTTCCATTCTGGCTGCGCTGGCTAATGCCACGCTGCTTCTTGTGGCCTGCGGTGCGATTGCCTGGGAGGCAGTTCACCGCTTCTCGCAGCCTCCCGTCATATCCGGCCTGACCCTGACCGTGGTTGCAACTGCAGGTGTGATCATCAACGGCTTATCCGCGTGGCTGTTCTTGAAGGGAAGCAAGGACGATCTGAATATCCGGGGTGCGTACCTGCACATGGCGGCGGATGCTGCGGTTTCCGCAGGCGTAGTGGTTTCAGGCATGACAATAATTTTAACGGGTTGGTTCTGGCTCGATCCCGTCATCAGCCTGATCATCATCACCGTGATTATCTATGGTACTTGGGGCTTGTTTCGTGATTCAGTGCAGTTGATATTAAGCGCAGTACCGGCGCACATCGATATCGCGGCTATCGACGCCTATCTGCGGCGCCAGCCCGGCGTAACGGATGTACACGATTTGCACGTCTGGGGCCTCAGCACGACAGAAAGCGCATTGACCGTTCACCTGGTAATGCCCGAGGGTTATCCTGGAGACACATTCATGGACGAGATCAGAAATACACTCGAAGTCCAGTATGCAATTCATCACAGCACCCTTCAAATCGAGCAGGGGCTCGTCAGCCATGCGTGCCATATAAAGTAATCCTCAGCGGGACGTCCTTTCCAATGTTTGTTATAGGAGCCCGTTCCAACTTTCCCATCCATCTGTGCGAAGCTTGGGTGAAGTCGGCGTGTCGCTGCCCTGTCGCAAAGCATGATGGCATAATGCGTATAAAGACCGGCGGCAGGTCTGTTATTATTACATTCATTGGAATTAAAACAAGAATACTCAATTGCCACAGCTCAATTTCGACACTCTGATCATCGGCAGCGGTCTGGCTGGCCTCACCCTGGCGCTGAATCTGGCGCAGACCAACAAGGTGGGCCTCATTACCAAACGTGCGCTACTGGACGGCGCCAGCGGGTGGGCGCAAGGGGGGATTGCCGCGGTTTTGTCGAAGGAAGATTCGCCAGAAGCCCACATAAGGGACACGCTGATCGCGGGCGCTGGTCTCTGTAACGAAGCTGTTACGCGATACGTGGTGGAAGAAGGACCCCGGGCTGTCCAGTGGCTCATCAGCCAGGGCGTGCCGTTCACTCGAAACCAGGGTAGCGGGACCGGGTATCATTTGACCCGGGAGGGTGGTCACAGCGTACGGCGCGTGATCCACGCGGCGGATGCAACGGGGCAGGCCGTGCAGTTGACCCTGATCGAGAAGGCACGTACCCATCCCAATATCACCGTGCTTGAGCACCATGTCGCGATCGATCTCATTACCAGCGCGAAACTGGGCCGCGCGGATCATAACGGCAACCGCTGCTATGGCGCCTATGCGCTGGACAGCGTAGCCGGACAGGTCTACACCATCGGCGCGAATAACACGGTATTGGCGACTGGCGGTGCCGGCAAGGTTTATCTCTACACCACCAATCCCGACACCGCTACCGGCGATGGCATCGCCATGGGTTGGCGCGCAGGCTGCCGCGTAGCCAATATGGAATTTATCCAGTTCCACCCCACCTGCCTTTATCACCCCCATGCCAAATCATTTCTCATCAGTGAGGCGGTACGTGGCGAAGGCGGTTTGCTGAAGCTTCCCGATGGCTCGCGGTTCATGCCCTGGCACGATCAACGTGCGGAGCTTGCGCCGCGGGATATCGTCGCTCGCGCAATCGATTTCGAAATGAAAAAACGCGGGCTCGATTGCGTTTATCTCGATATATCCCACAAGCCGGCCAAATTCCTGAAAGAGCACTTCCCCAACATTTATAAGCGCTGCCTGGAATTCGGCATCGATATCACCGTGCAACCGATTCCCGTTGTGCCCGCCGCTCACTACACCTGTGGTGGTGTCTTCACCGACCGGAAGGGCAAAACCGACATGGATAATCTTTATGCGATCGGCGAAACTGCCCATACCGGTCTGCATGGTGCCAATCGGCTGGCAAGCAACTCGCTGCTGGAGTGCCTTGTATTCGGCCAGGCGGCAGCCAATGATATTATCGGACAGACACCAGCGCCCGCCGTTGAGTTGCCGCAATGGGACGAAAGCCGTGTTACCAATGCAGATGAAGAGATCGTCATCTCGCACAACTGGGACGAATTGCGTCGTTTCATGTGGAGCTACGTCGGCATTGTCCGCACTACCAAGCGTCTGCAACGCGCACAGAATCGGATCGGTCTTCTACATGAAGAAATTAACGAGTATTACGCAAATTTTCGCGTAACCAGCGATCTGCTGGAGCTACGCAACCTGGTGGATACCGCCGACCTTATCGTGCAAAGCGCCATGCTGCGGCATGAGAGCCGTGGTCTGCACTACAGCCGGGATTATCCCGAACTGCTGCCGGAGGCGAAGGATACGGTAGTAAAGCGCGGTCTACCGACTCTATCGCAACACAGGATTAGCCGTGCGTAAGCGTAGCTGCAAGCGGATTGGCCTGACAGAAAGAGTGCCAGGGTCAAACCATACTTATCGGGGCTATTGTCGTTCTTAAGGCAGCAAAGATAGCACTTAATACAAGCGGCTACGTCACGCCTCTACCATCACCGCGAATCCACCATAGATCATGCGCTTGCCGTCAAATGGCATTGAGTTAGTATCTGGCTGCATTCGCGGGTCGACCATCACCTTCTTCCAAGCTTCATCGCGCACTTGGCGCGAGGGCCATGTCACCCACGAGAACACCACCGTCTCGTCCGCCTGGCACTTGACCGCCATCGGAAAGGACGTCAGCTTGCCCTCGGGTACGTCATCGCCCCAGCACTCGACGACGTTCAGCGCGCCGTACTCTTTGAATACTATGGCAGCCTTTGCGGCATGCTCCCGGTAGATTTCCCGATTGGCCGTAGGCACGGCAACAATGAATCCATCGACGTAGTTCATGATTTATCTCCTCCATGGTTTAAATCGAATCTAAACGGCCAAAGCCAAAGCGAACCAAAAAAGCAATACTTGCATTTTCGTCCCAGAGTAGCAAAAGGGAAAGCTTGTTCGGCATTTCGTAGTGTTAACACGTTCTAGATATATCCGCCGAGGTTCGCGCGCTTTCTAAAAATCATTCTCCAGCTCTATCATTTCGATATTGGACTGGACGTGGGCCGAGGAAATGTGATGCTGCATGAGATTCACTTACATATCATTGGTTTTTCGTTCCAATTCTAGCTTGGCGTAAATAAAAATATTAATATCAATTTCCACCACAAACCTGTTCCGTATCGATCGAGAACTCGCATGCCTCCGTCTTTCCCATCCAGCGTTCGCGATCCATCGGGCCGGAGCAGCCTGCGTCTTCCAGAAGCGCACGGGTACCGGTCGCATCGCATACGAGCACAACCGAGTGGCGTTCCTGCCGCAGCACCCTGACCTTATAGCCCCGGAAATTTTCCAGCAGCACCGGATCGTGGCGGGTGGCGAGTTCCAGCAATTCGCTGTCGCCAAGGTCGGGTGAGGGGTTTTTGTAACGCACCGTCGATTCCACCGCAGCCGATAGTTTTGTCAGTGCGGAGGCTTTGACGTACATTTCCTCACTATCGGGGCCTCGCTGACTGGAGGTGCAGGCCGCCAGGAAACCAATCGTGATCATAACGCCAATGGCATTGGCAACAGTGGTTCTGGTCATGCGCGGCTCTTCCAATAAACATAGTTGCCGTCAACGTCTCTTCCGGTATCCAGGTTCCAGTTGACCGATACCGTCTGGTACGTGTCATCTTTCGTGAACACGGCACTGGCAATATATGCCCAGGCGGTAAGGACGTTTTCCATCGCCCGTTCGAATATCTGGTCATAATTCATCGGTCCGAGAGGGGTGGCCAGACCTTTCAGATATTGATTGTCGAGATCGCCTATCGCCGGATAGGTCAAGCCGAGGTTAGCGGCAACGTGTCGCGCAAAAGGGGGAAGTGCACCGCCTTCCTCCGCTTTGTCAACGATGAACTTGAACGCGCCGTGCCAATTGTCGATGATCGGAGGATTGGTTTGATATGGGTCGGAATAGCAGGTCTCGAGCATGCGTTGCCATGTCCTTACGATTATCGGGTCGAGCTTTCCGCTGTCGGGTTTATCGCAACATCCCCAGATTCCCGAATCCAGATGCTCGCCCAAACCTATCTCACCGATATTCAATCGTTGAAATATATAGGCATCCTGGTGCATCTCGCAGATTCTGTGCTTGCCCTTGTTTTTTTGATATTCGCCTACTTTCAGCTCGATGACGGGATGAATCGTCACATCCGCCACGACATGGCTCGTATATCCCAGCAGCCAGGCGAATGTCTTCTGTTGCGATGCGCCGTCCAGTTTTCTAATAAGATCAATTCCTGCTTTGATCATATCGCCGGTTTTTTGATAATGCATTCGATCTGCCCACTGACAGGCATCGGGATGAGCGATATCCAGATAGGGATAATCCGGGCTGACCGCGCCAAGCTCGCAAAAGCGGAAGTAATCCAGTACCGGAACGATTGCCTCAGGCGTTAAACCGTGACTTTCGAGCCGGACCGGTTCCCTGATCAGATTGACGAGCGTGAGATGTGCATAGGCACCAGGCATGTATGCTCCAGGTTCCACTTCCTTGATCGCATGCCATCCAGCCTGGTTGGACGGTGCCGCGATCGTTGATCGGATATTGCATCGGAGAATCGGTGCTATTGTATATTTTGTTTCAGCTTCAGGCTGCGATGGTCATCACCGTATTTTAATGTAGCGATGCATCAGCCGAATATCAAATTTAATGCGTTTTAGCGACCAGAGGCTTGTTGTTAAAGCTGTTATTGGATGATTTAAACCTAAATCCGGTAGTTGGACGGGGTGAATTGCACAGTTTTTGGGGTGCGGGGCAAGGCGCAACGACGCGGAATGGTCGTTCCATTCCAAGAAGTTGCAACGCAGCCATGTGCCCCAAAAACTGTGCAATTCACCCCGTAGCGGCCTCACCCGGAAGGTGAGCGTCAAATAATATAAAATATTGTTATTAATCATGACTCTGATCTATCAAATGAGCGGTCAACTACCGGATTTAGGTTAAATGTTTAGTTACTTTGAGAAACTGATTTATCCCTATCCCGATTCCCAGGACAGGATTCCGCCAAAACGCTTTTCATCTTTCGTATGGGAAGCAACAGATGGCGTAAGGCGGTATCTTGTCGCGATGACCTTGCTTACCGCATCCATAGGCGCGTTCGAAGCAATATTGTTTGCGATACTGGGGAAGGTGGTTGACTGGCTCAGTGAAATTCCGCCTTCTCTACTATGGCAACAAGAACGGTACACGCTTCTTCTGTTTGCCGGGATATTGGCGGCAAGCCCCATCTTGGTTGGATTGCAAAATCTCATTAAGCACCAGGTGCTGGGGGGGAATTTTCCGATGCGGCTACGCTGGAATTTCCACCGGCTGATGCTTAATCAGAGCATGAACTTTTATCAGGATGAATTTGCCGGTCGCGTAGCGGCCAAGGTCATGCAAACCGCTCTTGCACTGCGTGATGTCTGTTTTATCCTGGGAGATATCCTCGTTTATGTAACGATTTACTTTTTTACGCTGGTTGCGGTGGTCGGTAATTTTAATGTCTGGATGTTACTGCCTTTTATGGCGTGGTTAACTCTCTATATTTTCACATTGTGGTTTTTTGTTCCGCGCATGAGCCGGGTTTCTCAATCCCAGGCCGATGCACGTTCCCTCATGACGGGGCGCATCAGTGACGCTTACACCAATATTGCAACGGTCAAGCTCTTCTCACATGCCGGCAGGGAAGCGAGTTACGCGAGATCGGCGATGCAGGAGTTCCTGAAAACGGTGCATAGCCAAATGCGATTGATCAGCAGCTTCGAGACGGTTAATCAGATCATGGGCGCGGCACTTATCATCGCTGCGGTTGGCGTGGCTTTGCTGTTATGGACAAACGGTGAAATAGGCGTCGGTGCGGTTGCTGTCGTCGGTGCAATGTCGCTACGGCTCAACGGCATGTCTCATTGGGTCATGTGGGAAATGGCGGCGCTATTCGAACATGTCGGCACTGTGCGAGACGGCATCAATACCTTATCCCGGGCGCATCTGGTAACCGATTATCCCGATGCAAAGCCGCTGCAGATCAATAATGCCGATATCAGGTTCGAGGAAGTGCTCTTCTGTTATGGAGGAGATACACCCGTGATAGATCGCCTCTCGCTGCATATCAGGCCGGGCGAAAAGATTGGACTGGTTGGACGTTCAGGCGCGGGTAAATCCACCCTCGTAAACCTGCTGCTCAGATTTTATGATATCGAGCAGGGGCGCATACTGATCGATGAACAGGACATCAAATATGTTACCCAAAACAGTTTGCGCGCCAGTATCGGCATGGTTACGCAGGATACTTCGCTCATGCATCGCTCGGTGAGGGACAACATTTCATATGGCCTGCCGGATGCGAGCGATGAGCATATGATAGCCGCTGCGAAAAGAGCCGAAGCACACGATTTCATAGCCGGGCTGACCGATCCTATGGGGCGTAAAGGCTATGACGCACATGTGGGCGAGCGGGGGATAAAGCTTTCGGGTGGTCAACGCCAGCGGATTGCGATAGCCCGCGCCATGCTGAAAGATGCGCCGATCCTCCTGCTCGATGAAGCGACCAGCGCCCTGGACTCCGAAGTGGAATTAGCCATCCAGTCCAGCTTGTATCGATTGATGCAGGGCAAGACAGTGATCGCAATCGCACATCGCTTGTCGACTATCGCGGCGATGGATCGCCTGATCGTGATCGATAAGGGTCGTGTTGTAGAAGAAGGCGACCATCAAAGCCTCATAGCGCTCAATGGCCTCTACGCGCGGCTATGGAATCATCAGAGCGGCGGGTTCCTGGGGGGCGACGTGTAATTTGTTTTGGCGCATGCCATACCTTGCACTGCGCCATCCTGCATGAATGAAATGATCAGAGTAAAGGTTCTGGTCGAAGTTATGTAATGGAGACCGGGAGTACGAAGCAGGCGGTTCAATTCAGGTGCCCAGCTCTATGTCCACCTCGGGCTTGACGCCTGTGCGGATAGCCGCCTCCGTCAGCGATGGCAGGCACAGCTCGATAAAGCGATAAGCGTAGCCGCGCAGGTAGTGGCCGCGCCGGACGGAAATATTGGTCGTATTTTTCTCGAACAGGTGCGAACTATCGAGCAGGTTGAGCTTCGTATCCCGCGCCGGGTTGAACGCCATGGAAGCGACAATGCCCACCCCCAGCCCGAGTTCGACGTAAGTCTTGATGACATCGGCGTCCAGTGCCGACATGGCGATATCGAGTACCAGACCTGCCTTTGCGAATGTCTGATCGATTCCTGTCCGCCCCGTGAAACCTTCGTGGTATGTGATAACAGGAAATTCGGCAATCGCTTCAAGGGTAAGGACATGGACGGATTCCAAGGGATGTCCGTGCGGCACGATGACGGCGTGATGCCATGAGTAATAGGGAAAGGACGCCAACTCCGAAACGCTCTCCAGCGCTTCCGTGGCAATGCCGATATCTGCATGGCCGTCGAGCAACATCGATACGATCTCGCCGGGGCTGGCCTGATGCAGGACGAGATGCACCTGCGGAAACGCCTTTTTGAATTGGGTCACCACCGGTGGCAAGGCATACTGTGCCTGAGTATGCGTAGTTGCAATGGTTAGCCGCCCCTGCTTCCGGTTGCTGAATTGCTCAGCTAGAAGCTTGACGTTCTTGGCATCGAGCAGGATGCGTTCGACTATCTTCACCAGTTCCTTCCCCGGATCGGTCAATCCGAGCAGTCGTTTCCCTTTGCGTATGAACAGCTCGACGCCCAGTTCATCTTCCAGATCTTTTATATGCTTGCTGACGCCGGATTGTGAAGTAAACAGGGCGTTTGCCGCTTCGGTGAGATTGTAGTTCTGCCGAACTGTTTCGTGGATGATGCGCAATTGCTGAAAATTCATGTTATTCAACCTAATCTGGTAGTTGACATGTTCCCGTCGCCTTGCCACGGAGGAGAAGTGTTGAGTAACTTGTTTTTGCCTAACAGCGCACCGATGCCTGCCGGACCGAATACCTTATGACCGGAGAAAACAAACCAGTCACAATCGAGTTGCTATACATCCACGCGCATGCGCGACACGGACTGCGCACCATCCATCAGTAGCGAGAGCCCCGACACAGTGAGCCATTGGACCGGTTCCCTCGCCTGGCGCTGTTCACCGTCGACGATTTTTTTGGCGGTTGGCAGAAGGTACAGAAAATGCACTTCGCCAAGGGTGGAATTCTCGAGCAGATCCAGAGCAATTGAAAGTGATACTGTACCGGCATTACCTGAATCACTGGCGCATTCTCGATTCGTTGATCTGCTTTCCTTCCTTGCTTTTTGAATGTCGTGATCTATATTGTCAATGGGAGTCGGCAAAGCCAGCGTCTCCAGCCAACGTCTTTACGTTGCATATTGATCAGCTAATCCTCTTTAACGCGGCCTATTGTCGTCGTCTTGAGCGAGGTTAATTTTAATGAAGGAGTTATCCATGCAACCGGATCAGCCCGTCATCCAGATTCCAAACCAGTATCAACTCAGCGGTAAGCATCTCCATGTTACATACTCGACCACCAGTTTTGACGGCAAGCCGCGTTTCACCTACCAGGACCGGCAGCAGACGCTCAGCTTCAGCGGGGACGAGATTCGTAGTGTCGAGACCGAAGTCGGCATTCTTGTCAGTGTAACCATCCGCATGACTGTCGATACCGGTGGAACTACTTTCAGCATCCTGCTGCCGCATGTGCAAATACCGGGAGAGCAGACGATACCCGTCAAAACTTTCGGTATAACGACTATACACAAGTTCTCGATCATACCGATTAGCGGACAGCGAGACTTTTATACGGTAACACGTCTGAGCGGCAGCGCCTCGCTGGTATTTTTCTAGTCCACTGGATTTTAAACCAGCGCATCGGATGACGCTTGGCCCGTTTGTTTGGAATGACTCAAGCCGTAGCTTCTGCTTTATCAAGCAGCGGGCATTTTCCGGAACGCGGGCTTGATGGCAGCGCCAACAGTTGACGAGTACCCAGCCGTTGGGGACCATGGCTTGGTATTCGGTTGAATACAGCATGCTTGCTACATATTGGAACAGTAAGCTTCAACCCGGGTCTGCCGGGTTTTTTTCCGTCGGATCTTTCCACTTCCACCGCAACAGCACTCGTAACTGCCTGAACTGCTCCGCATCTATTCCGTCCGGTAGTATCACTATACTGCGTGCGAAAAATCTTCGCCGTCGTCTCGGGCAGCCTGACGGAGGAGGTAATTTGGCGGGTTCCTGGCGTTTCAGCGGCTTCAGTTCGAGCAACGTCAGATAAGGCGCGACAAAGCTGCTGCCGAGCAGTATGCAAACGATGCGGTCGCCGCGCCGTGTTTCAAGCGTGCAAATTATTTCTTCCGATAATTCGATATTCATCACCGAATCCGGCGAGCGTAATAAAGCGTGACGCCTCAAGTAGAAAACAAGGCTGACGACCAGCATGGCGGACCCCGCCAGTTTGGCTGATACGGGCAATATCAGCGGCCATAGCAGGCCGATCGCCGCGAAATGGGCGACACTCAGCATCGCGGCAAGGCGCCCGGAGGGTTTGAGCCGGACAACCACTAGCGGGGGAAGAGACGAAGGCATGAAGTTAGCCATGGTCGAATTATCTCATTCCTGGCGATTTGCCGCTCATCCGGAGCGTATGCTTTATAATTAGCCCTTTCCACAGCCATACATCGTTCTGCATGAACCTTATCTGGCAAGCATATCTGCGCAACCATGGCGCCATTATCCAGAATGGCTGCGTTGTCGGCTTTGGCGATAACGCGGCCGAACTTGAGAGTGCCCGGTCTGCTACGGTATTAAGCGACCTTTCGCACTTTGGCCTGATCCACTTCTCGGGAGAGGATGCGCAATCCTTCCTGCAAGGGCAGTTGAGTTGCGACGTAAAGCAGGTCAATGCTTCCGCTGCGCTCTATGGAGGTTATTGCAATCCGAAAGGCAGGTTGCTGGCGAGTTTCCTGATCTGGAGCAAGGGCATCGGCAATGGCGGCGGTTACGTCATGCAGTTGCCCGCGGTAGTGCGGCCCGGCATACAGAAGCGTCTGGCCATGTACGTGTTGCGTGCTAAAGTAAAGCTTGCCGATGCCAGCGATGATCTGGTGTGCCTGGGTGTGGCGGGAGACGATGCCGAGGCGTTGGTGCGGAAAAATCTGGGTGAGGTTCCCGCTTCCCGTCTCGGCGTGATTCATAGCGAATTCGTGAGCATCATTCGCCTTGCACAGAATCGATTTGAACTGGCTATTGTGCCGGAAAAGGCCCCCGCAATATGGGAAGGTCTGAGCAGGGACGCCGTACCGGTGGGCGCACCCTGTTGGGATTGGCTGGAAATCAAAGCCGGTATTCCCATCATTACACCCGCCACTCAGGAGCAGTTCGTGCCGCAAATGGCAAATCTGGAGGCCATCGGCGGCGTGAGTTTTCAAAAAGGTTGCTATCCTGGTCAGGAAATCGTGGCTCGCAGTCAATATTTAGGTAAAATCAAACGTCGCATGTATCTGGCGAATATCCGGCCGGGGATATCCGATAGCCAGGTTGAGGCCGGGGACGAGTTATTCGGAGATATGGGGGAACAATCCATCGGCATGGTAGTCAACGCATCACCTTCCCCTGATGGCGGCTTCCATGTGCTGGCGGTCATTCAGACAAGTAGTGTCGAGGCCGCGGCGGTTCGCTGGAAATCGCTGGCTGGCCCATCGCTGGAGATCGCGCCGCTACCTTATTCACTGAGCTAATGAACGGGACAACTTTATGGGGGTTTTTCATCATCATGCAACCGAGTCCCGCTATGAAATGGCGCGAATGGCCAAGTGGGATCTGCTGCCCAGGCACCTGGTGTCGCCATGGGTTCTTTTTACGGACAGCGAACCGGTAAATACTTGTTGCCATACCGCACGGGCGTCATTGCTGGCAGGATTGCCAAGCGAAAGTGCCCGGCAATTTGATCGTCAAGGCAACACCGTCAAATCATTCCCGCTGGGGAATGCCAGGAGCTCATCCAGCAATGGGCATCCAAATCTGCAAGGATATCTCAACAAGTTTTGCTAACTGCTACATCAAATCCAGTGTTGTCAAGGCTCAGCCAGCATCAAAGCTGCTAGCGGGGTGGAACAGATGGGCTATTGCAGATCAGCTCTGTTTCGTTTTTACTGTTCCCCTGACGCTAGCAAAGGGACTTAAACCTAAATCCGGTAGTTGACCGCTCATTTAATAGACCAGTGTTATGATTAATAACAATATTTCATATTATTTGACGCTCACCTTCCGGATGAGGGCGCTACGGGGTGAATTGCACAGTTTTTGGGGCACATGGCTGCGTTGCAACTTCTTGGAATGGAACGACCATTCCGCGTCGTTGCGCCTTGCCCTGCACCCCAAAAACCGTACACTTCACCCCGTCCAACTACCGGATTTAGGTTAAATGCTCAACAGCAAAATATTATCTTTCCGTTTCTGCATCTGGCAGTTTTTGCTGCCGTTTCTGTTAATGACATCTGCGGTATTCGCTGATGTGCTCGAGCAGCGCGATATTGCGTTTTACTATGGCAGTCGGCCGCCGGTCGAGGATTTGCGCCATTTTGACCAGATCGTCATACAACCGAGCCAGATTTTGCCGCATGAGAAGACAGCGTTGCTGAATCTGGATTCGCTGATATTTGCCTATGTTTCATTCGGTGAAATTGCACGCAACAGCGAGGACTTGGAGCGCATCAAAACAAAATGGTCGATTGGCGTCAACCCGGCATGGAATAGCCTGGTGATGAACATGAACGATCCCGCCTGGCACGAATATTTGCTGGAGCACCATTTTGGCCGCCTGTGGCAGGATGGATACCGCGCGTTTTTCCTCGATACCGTCGATAGCTATCTGATTGTGACGAGCGAAGGCAAGCAACGCGAGGAACAGGAAAAAGGACTGGTTGCGTTACTTGCAGAGGTAAAGCGCCGTTTTCCTGGTTGCAAGCTGATCCTCAATCGGGGCTTTGAAGTACTGGACCGCGCCAGTCAATACGCGGACGGCATGGTTGCCGAATCTCTTTTTCACGGCTTTGATCCTGTGACGGGCAAGCATGCGCCCACCAAGGAAGAAAACCGGGAATGGCTTCTCAACCAGCTCAAGCGTGCGCAAAATGAATTTAACGTGCCGATTACCGTGCTTGATTACGTCGAACCGGGCAATTGGGTTGATGCTGAAAAAACGGCGCGCCAGATTGTCAAGCTTGGGTTCATGCCGTGGGTCGCCAATGGCGACCTGACTTGGCTGGGGCAGGGCCGCCTGCGCCTGGCTCCGCGCAAATTACTCGCGGTCATTAACGGCACGCCCGCGCAACAGATGGATCATGAGCTATTCAAGCATGCGGCCATGCCCCTGGAATACCTTGGCCTGGCGCTGGATTATTGGTACGTCGATCAACTTCCTTTGCCCATCGAACCCCTTGTAGGCCGTTATGCCGGTGTCGTTGCGTGGCTGGGTGAAGACGGCGCCGACGGCACGGGCCGCTATGAGAATGTTTGCGCACGATTGAAAACAGAAGTGGATGCCGGCTTGCCGGTGGTATTCATGGGTCATTTGCCGGCCGGTGTTGCCTGCCGCGATCTGATCGACTATCAGGGGGAGCTGCAACCCACCACCAGCATGCTCAAGCTCGGCGATGTCAATGAACACCTGGGCCGGCCGAGCACGGCGCCGGTAGTAGGAAGCGGTACGCCCGGTGTTCGTGTTCGCGACCGTAACCAGGCGTGGTTGACATTGAGCGACGGAGAGCAGCTGTTTCATCCGGTCTCGGTTGGCACATTGGGAGGATACGCACTACACCCTCACATTTTAACCGAGAATGCATCGGGCCGCCGTGAATGGCTGCTGGACCCTTTTTCTTTTTTTCAGGCTGCATTGCGCCTGCCGGTACAGCCCGTGTTTGATATGACCACCGAAAACGGGCGCCGTCTCGGTATTATCGAAGTGCGCGGCGACCGACTGTTTGCTAAAGACGAGTATGGCGTTGAAGCAATCGGCCGGCTTCGGGCGTGGATCGAAAAAAACAGTGCGCCGGTAACGCTGGGTGTAATAGAAGCAGAAGTGAGCAGTGAAGATCAGCGTAGCAAATTGCGACAGTTGGCTGCGATGCCGCAGGTTCGATTGGCGAGCCACACGTACAGCCATCCTTTTTATTGGGGCGTGTTCGAGGGTAAGACGGATGCCGATCGGCAGCCTTACCGCTATAGCGTGTTCATGGAAGGTTATGCGGCAGATATAACGCGCGAAACCGTGGGTACCATCCCCTTCCTGCAATCGATCGCGCCCAGTTCGCCGTTGTTGCTTATCTGGTCAGGCGATGGCAAGCCGGGACCCGCAGTCTTGGCAGCCACAAAAAAAGAAAACCTGCCCCATTATGGTGGAGGCGGCTTGCGCTGGCAGAGTGGGTCGTTATCTTTCGCCGATCTTTCTCCGGCGCTGCGTCCGACCGAATGGGGTACGCAAGTGTTGACCCCATTGACCGCCGAGCCGTTATTCGCGCAACTCTGGTATGGGGAAGCGCTGAATTTCGGCAGGGTCAGCGATTGGAACCGGCAACTCGATCTTGGGCGTCGGTTGCGTGCTTCATCCATATCGATCAATGCTGATGCACTATTGCATGCACGAGGGGCGGAGCTTCTGGATCAGTTGGCCGATGAGCAGCGTAAAGAGAAGGTGCTTGGCATCTGGGTTGATGAATATGTCCAGCGTGGCAGGGCTTTTCAAACAGCGAGCATTGCACGCGATCTTGAAGGTGATTGGATGCTCTTCGGAGATGCGCTCAGGACGGTACGATTACCTGTTTCGGAAATGAAACCGGAAATCTCGGTTGATATTGTCGGGTATTCCGAACGAAATGCGGATCGCTATATTTATCTGGCACGCAATTATGCCGTCCTCAGCCAGAGGCGCAACAAGCGGGATGCGAGCTCAGCCTTGCGGCTGATAGATGCCAGTGCGCCGCTGAAATCCTGGCATGTCAATTCCGATGGTTCAGCTACGCTATTGTTTGAAGCACGCGGAGAGTTGGCTGTCAGCGTGCCGATATCGTGCGCGCTGAGCATGGGTGGCAAGCCTTTGACCCCTCGCCGTGAAGGCCCGCATTCCATATATGCGGTACCCGCGGACAACGCATCCGGGGAATTTCAGCTTGAGTGTTGAAACGCAGCGAGAATCCTTGCTAAACGCACCTGCGCTAATGTTCCTGAGCGCGGTATTGCTGATTGCCTTCTGGGTTTTGTTTCCACGGCAGCCTGCATTCAGGGACCCGGCCAATCTATCGGCAAAAGACGCCTTGTCAGTGGCTTACCTTCGCGTTCTTGTCCAGTCGGATCCCGGGAACGCTCCGTTGCGTTTGTCGTTCGTTCAGGTGCTGACAGAGGCGGGCATGACTGACGAGGCTGTCCTTGCTATCGATCCTTTGCGACACGCTCCGGAATCGAACCTCACCTATGAAATCCGCATGGCGGAGCTAAAATTGTCGCTGCAGCAGCTTTACCGGCATCCTCCCAAGGATGTCGAAGCGTCGTTGCGATCCCGCACCGCTGAACTCATCCCTTTGCTCTTACGCATTTCGCATAATGACGACGAACTGAACCAAGTGGTTGTATTGGCGGAGCAGTTTGGGGAGCCCTCGGTATTGGCGGAAATCTTCGAGCAACTGCCTGTCCGGCGAAATGAATCTGGCGAAAGGAAAGCGCGTTGGCTCGTTTTTGCCGCAAAGCAGCGCATAGCGGCCAATCAGCCCAGGTTGGCCGCACGCAATCTGTGCAAAGCGTTTGTGATTGAACGAATACCGGCAAAGAAAAAGGAAATTGCGAGATCCTGCTTGCGCGCCTATCTTCAGGCAGGTATCGATCGCGAGGCGTTGAAGGCCGCAGTGCAGGTGCTGAACGGCGGTACTTCCGGCCCTGACAGTGTCAAGGGCGATGCGGAACTTTTGTTGCTGGGTGCCAATATTGCCGAGCCGCTCGAGGATCGCGAACATGCTTTGGCCTGGCTGAAAAAATCGAGCGAATTATTGCCGGGAGACCTCACGCTGGCCGAACGTGTCATACGATTGCAAATTTCGATGGGTTTGTTGGATGAAAGTCTCTCTCGCGCGGCAGTGCTGAGATCATCCCTGGTGCTTGGCAGCGATCGCCACCGGTTGCTTGCCCATATTTATGACTGGAATGGACAACCAGACGATGCGCTGGCTCTATGGCTGTCTTTCGCGCTTCGTAAGGCCGATAACGAGGCGGAGACGCGAGCATTTGCACTTGCGCAGGCGAAACCGGATTACGATGCGCTGGTAAAATTGCTCGAGGCTGTCATGTCGCGCCGCAGGCTTGCCGCGGACGAAGCGGCGGCCTACGTCAAGGCCGGCCTCAGCATTGCGCAGCCTTCGCATGTGGAACAGCAATTGCGGCGGCATGCGGAGCGCTTTGATAATCCTCCGCCGACAATGAAAGCATTGGCGGATTTATTGATTCTCCAGGGCAAGCCTCGCGCGGCGCTCAAAGTGTATGAGGAAATGCCCGATACCCGAGATGGACGGCAACAATTAGCGCTGGCTCGGGTATATGAAGAAGCGGGGGAAACACAAAAAAGCTTCGATCTACTTCATGGAATCAAATCTCCTGATCCAGCGTATGCCGAAGCGTACTGGTTATTACTGGCTAGAGTCTCTACGCAGTTGGGCCAGGATACCCATGCAAGCAAAGCCTACGAAAAGGCGCTGGCGCTTCGGCCAAATGACACGGAAATACTCGATCATCTGCAACGTCTGGCGGTACGCCATCGCGACGATAAAAAGAGCGAGCAACTTGCCCGTTATGGATGGGATCGGCTACGGCGTATAGAAGATTTGCAGCGGCTCATGCGTTTTTCATGGAAGCGAAAAAATCTGGAAGAGCTCGATCATTGGCTCTCCCTGGCCGAATCACTTCCTTCAGTAGCGCAGGCACCGGATTACTGGTATTTCCGATCCATGCGGAAAATGGCAAGCGGAGATCGAGACGCGGCGCGTCAGTCTTTGCGGGAGCTCTTGCGGCTGCGAGGTCCTGACCCCGAAGTTACCGAGGCAATGATCTGGCTGCTATTGTCCGACAAAAAAGTCGATCAGGTATTGCTTGAGGCCATCGTTCGGCCGTACCGTAACCCATCCGGGAATCAATCGGTGGTAAACCCGCCGTTGACCGAAGCCCTGGCAGCGGCGGAGCAAACATTGGGCAAACCCGTTCAGGCAGCGGCGCGGTATTTGGGATCGTTGGAAACGAGGCCTCGGGATTTTTTGTGGACATTGACATTAGCCGATAATATGGAATGGTCGGATTGCCTCGCCAACGCAAACCAGGTCCGCTTCAGCACCTTGCAAATGTTCGCTTCACGGCGTTTCGCCCAAACCGCGGTGGAATATCCCCCACGCCTGGCCGAATACTTTCGTGGACTGAAAGATCCGCTGGCGCAGTCCGGCAATGCGGATAACCTGGAAAAATGGCAATCGATGCGCGAGCGCTGGGGATTTACAAAAACACTGGACAACGCGCGTTATTTTGCACTGCGGCGTGAGCGCGAGCGCCTGCAAACGCCAGCATGGGAGGCATTCGCCGATGCGGTGAAAAATAAGGATCATCCGGCGGTTTCTGCGCAATTATCCGCAATTTCCACTCATCTGGAGCAGCAGCCAGGCGGTCCTTCTTCCCCGAAAATATTGCCGTTATCCATAGATGACGTTGACCGTGCCAATCGATGGCTCGCCGGGGAAGCAGCGCCTAATCAGAGTTCTTTAAATGCAGAATTGGAGGTGTGTCGTGAAACCCTGGCAAAAATCCGTGAATTGCAGATGACGCCCAGCCCGGATAAGGAGCCTGCCAAGCCATGAAAAAACCTTGGCTGGAAGGCATTGAGGTCATCAATGTCAATACGCCCGTCTCGGCCTGGGGTGGCTGGTTCGAGACATTTGTACTGACTGCGATTGTGATTGCGGCATCGTTCATTACCCAGCAGCATGATCCTTTCCGGCTGAATGGCGGGTTTCCGTGGCCGCTTCTCGCTCCTTTGCTGGCGGGGTTACGGTATGGATTCGTCTATGGTTTTGTCAGTGCTTTGCTCATATTGGCAATATTAGGTGTGGCTATCAATCAGCAGTGGCAAATTGCGACCGGTTTTCCATTGCCATGGGCAATTGGCATTGTAGTCGTTGCGATGGTGGCGGGAGAGTTTCGCGATATGTGGGGACGCCGGTTACACCGGTTGGAGGGTGCCTATCAATATCGCGCCGAACGTCTGGAGGAATTCACGCGCAGTTATCAGTTATTACGCCTGTCGCACGACCGCCTGGAGCAGACTGTCGCCAACAGCGGATTTTCGCTGCGTGAAGGCATCATGAACCTGCAATCGACTCTCGATGCCATTGATGGGCTGAGCCCATCTTCATTACAGCGGCTTATCGAGTTCATAGCGGAATATGGTGCATTGACGCAAGCATGTATCGTGGGTATAGCAGCGGACCGGATCGATACGGGCAGAATTCTGGCGTGTATCGGCGGAAATTTTTCGATAAATGACGACGACCCCGTGGTGGCGAGTGCACTTGAAAGCGGCGAGCTGGCGGCAGTCAACCTGATAAACGAATATGCCATGGATCAGGACCAGTTACTGGCCGCTGTTCCCCTGGCTGACTCGACCGGCGAAATTCATGCGATGCTGGTGATTAGATCCATGCCGTTCTTCGCCTTTCAAGAAAATAATTTAAGACTTATTGCGGTGCTTGCGGCGCATGGCGTTGACCATCTTCGTTTTGGCACAGCCAATTCTTCTGTCGGACGCTTCATTGCTTCGTTCGAGCGTGTGCACCAGGATTTCTCAAGATTCAAGCTCGATGCAACGCTCCTGCGGTTGTCCGGCGCACCCGGCGATATCCTGAACGTTTATGGGCAACTGCGGTCTTCCGTTCGTGCTATCGACCTGATGTGTGTGGCTCGAGATAGGGAAAAACCCGTCATCTGGCTTTTGCTGCCCTTGACCGATACCATGAACGCGCGAGCATGGATGCAGCGGGTGGATGATATTCTGGTACGAGTAACCAGCGAGCTGATAGCCATTGGCGACATCGATCCGCAAACGATTCGTACTCTGGAGCCGCACTGATGTATCGGCTGCCCATGCGATGGGGGGTATCAGCCGAGGTATTGGCTGGTTTGCTGCTCTGGTTGAGCGCAAGTGCCTGGATAGCGAATTGGGCAGCGAACTGGGTAGTGCTGGCGGCGGTGTTATCACATTCTGTTTCATCCTATTTTCTTGCCCGGGGTTTCTGGCAATTGCTGCCGCGCCGTTACAAGCTGCCCGCCAGAAGAAGCTTGAGTTTTTTGGTTGCCTTTATATGGATTTTACCGGTCCTCGGTGCGCTTGGTGTACTGTGGAGCATCACCAGCGCTTTACAACGCCCGCGCAGCCGTTCTTCCCACAATGTAAAGATTGTTGCGTTACCTGAACTGCCGTTTTCGCCCCCTGTCATTTTCCCGACACCGCCCTACAGCCAAGGCGCCTTGCGCCAGATTGTGCATTTTGCCGCACGGCCGTTGAAGCGACTGAAGGCGGTGATGGCGACGCGGCATATGGCGCCGCGCGAAGCCATGACCATCTGGTCGAAGGCGACCTGCGATCCCGTCGATGACGTGCGATTGCTGGCTTACGCCATGAGAGACAGCAGCGAAAAAAAACTGACCGACCATATCTCGGCCCTGGTTGAAGCACTGCCGGATGTTCCGGTGCGTATGCGCAATGCCTGCCATAAAGCGATTGCTGCTTTATGTTGGGAACTGGTGTATCACCGTCTGGTACAAGGGGCCGTGAAGCAGCATTGGCTGCAAACCGCACGGCATCATATGGAAGCTGTATTTGGCGCATCAGGCGATGCATCATCGCCTGATGCGCCAACTGTGCCGGATATTGCGGATAAACCTGACGCATCCGTTATGTCCGATGCGGATAGCTGGCTTTTATACGGGCGGATTCTGCTGGAATCGGATGATCTTACGCTCGCTGGGAAAGCGTTCGCCAACGCACGAGCCGGCGGAACGGATGAGCAGAAAATCCTGCCGTGGCTTGCCGAAATAGCTTTCAATGAGCGAAGATTCCCGGAAGTGAAGGTTTATTTATCGGCACTGACGCGGCCCGGCGAGAGAGGGCACGAACTGGCTTTGGTAAGGGCGTGGTGGAACAAATGAATGACATCGTTCGAGCCAATGCAGCCGGGACGTCAGCAGGAACAGGATCAGTGGCAGATCCGGTGGCCGATATTGCCCTGTTACTGGAGGGTACCTATCCGTATGTTCGGGGTGGCGTATCCTCATGGGTACACCAGATCATCACCGGTTTGCCGGAAATCAAATTCGCCGTTATTTTTATCGGCGGCGAAAGGAAAATGTACGGTCCCGCGCAGTATCAATTCCCGCCCAACGTAACGCACGTGGAAACGCATTATTTGCTGAACCAGGATAAACCGCTTAAACCGAATGCGCGGAAAGGCGACCGCAGGGCGTTCTCGGAAATGGACGAGCTGCATGCGCACATGCGCCAATCGTCGACAATGCCAGTCGAGAAAATGACAAAAGCGTTTTCCCGCCTGGGCTCCGCCGGTGGCATCAGCCACGAGGATTTTCTCTATAGCGAAGCTTCATGGGATTACATCACCCGGCAGTACCGCGAGCGTTGCACGGAACCCTCGTTTGTTGCCTATTTCTGGGCGATACGCGCCATGCATGCGCCTCTGTTCGTACTGGCAGATATTGCGGCCGGGTTGCCGCCCGTGCGTGCCGTACACGCCATCTCGACAGGGTATGCGGGGTTGCTGGGTGCGATGATTCGCCTGCGCCGCAATATTCCCTTCGTGCTGACGGAGCACGGTATCTATACGAAAGAGCGGAAAATCGATTTGGCGCAAGCCACCTGGATTCAGGATCACAATGACGACGTATGTAACACCCTGCATGATGAAATGGGATATATCCGCGGCCTCTGGATACGATTTTACGAACAGATCGGCCGCATGGCCTACGCGCAGGCGTCGCCCATCGTCAGCCTGTACGAGGGCAATCGCCTGAGGCAGATTGCGGATGGGGCGGCGGCGGAAAAAACGCTCGTTATTACAAACGGGATCGATCTGCAGCGCTATCGGGTTGCGTTTGAAAAACGCGGTGAAAAAATTCCGCCGGTGCTGGGATTGATCGGGCGGGTGGTGCCCATCAAGGACATCAAGACATTTATTCGGACATTGCGCATGCTGGTCAATGAGCGGCCCGATGCGGAAGGATGGATTGCCGGCCCGGAAGATGAAGACCCATCCTATGTGAATGAGTGCAAAGAACTGGCAGCGAGCCTCGGTTTGCAAGACCACGTCAAGTTCATGGGTTTTCAAAACGTGCTTGAAATTCTTCCGCAGTTGGGCCTGATGGTATTGACTTCGATCAGCGAAGCGTTGCCCTTGGTCGTACTGGAGGCGTTTGCCAGCGGTGTTCCGTGTATCGCCACCGATGTAGGTTCATGCCGCGAGCTTATTGAGGGGAACAGCGAGGAAGACCGCGCCCTCGGCGCGGCGGGAAGCGTGGTTTTCATCGCCGACCCCGAGGGAACGGCGAAAGCGGCGCTCGAACTGCTCAATGACACCGCCAGATGGCACGCGGCGCAACAGGCTGGGTTTGAGCGGGTGAAGCGCTACTATGACGACAAGCTGATGTTCTCATCCTATCGGAATCTTTATGTGAAAGCACTGGATTCGGTGCCGGATGCAGCTAAACCCGTGAAAGTGGCTTGAATATGGCCAATATCGGTCTTGAAATTCGCAAAATGCTGGAGCGCGACAGCTATTGGTCGGTATTGCGCGCTTACGGCTATGCGGGCTTGGTCAGTGGCGGCCCGTGGGTATTATCTATTCTGAGCATCATGATGATCGGCGTCCTTGCCGTCGCGCTGGGGGTTGCCCAGCGGGAAGTCAATGCCTTCCAGATCTGCGTAACCTACCTTATGGCGACTTCATTAATCTGGACCGGTGGCATGCAGTTGATGTTTACGCGCTTTGTCGCCGATCGGGCTTATGCAAGCGCCCAGGCTGAGGTGCTACCCAACTTGTTTGGCGTTCTTTCGATTACCATGGCGGGCGGCTTTCTGTGGGCTGCGCCTGCCATTTTCTGGTTTTTTACCGGACCGTTTTTCCAGAATTTGTTATTGCTGAGCAATTTTGTCGTACTCAGCGGCGCGTGGATCACGCTTATTTTTCTATCGGGAATGAAGGCCTATCGCCGCATAGTCCAGACATTGGGTAAAGGTTATTTGCTCGGCATCGCCGTAGCGCTTGCGGCGTCGCCCTGGGAACTGAATGGGCTATTGCTGGGCGTGCTGACCGGCCACGCCTATCTGTTGTTTTCATTCCTGCGCCACATTGTCCGCGAATATCCCGGAAGCACGCTGCTCAAGTTTGATTTTCTTAATCAACGCAGGAGTTTCTATAGTTTATTTGCTGTCGGTACCCTTTATTATCTGGCAGTCTGGGTCGACAAATTCATATTCTGGTTTGTGCCGCATACTTCCGAGGCAGTAATCGGTCCCTTGCGTGCTTCCATCATTTACGATCTTCCAATTTTTCTGGCCTATCTGTTCATTTTGCCCGGCATGGCCGTATTTCTGGTGAGTATGGAGGCTGATTTCGCACAGCAGCATGAGCGTTTTTACCGCGCAGTCCGTGAAGGCGATACGCTTATGCATATTGAATATAGACGGGACCGGATGGTATACGCTGCTCGGCAGGGAATCTACGAGATTTTCAAAGTGCAGGGCCTGACGGTCGTGCTGTGCCTGTTATGGGGCAGGGAGCTGCTGCACGTGGTAGGTATTTCCCCGCTATATATACATTTGTTTTATATCGATGTCGTTGCAGTCAGTGTGCAGGTGCTGTTGATGGCGATACTCAACGTGTTGTTCTATCTCGACGCCCGCCGCGAGGTCCTGATCATCACCGCCTTTTTCTTTATCACGAATCTGCTGTTCACCTTTGCCACATTGCACCTTGGTGCCGAAACTTTCGGTTATGGATTTGCCGCCTCGGTAACGCTGTCCGCGTTTCTCAGCCTCTTTATCCTTTCGCATAAATTCAACCGCCTGGAGTATGAAACATTCATGTTGCAGAATTAACATGATTATCAGCGGTGAAGTATTGAACAGGAAGCTGTCGATTGACGGGAAACAGCTCCCTTGAAATTAAAAACAGTCGACGTCGCGCAGGGGGTGCGGAAGGCGAGGCTTGACTTCGATTACAGCCGGGATCCGTGGCGGAGCCACAAATCGATTGAAGCCTTCCCTGACTGTACCGATATTACCTGCCTGATAGCGTTCATCCAACAAGCAACGGTGCACCGTGTCAGATCTTGCCAGAGCTGGTTTTGGCAAACAGTGACCTTCCATCAGAATAACAGCCTCCATGCCCATAACGCCGCGCGAGACTGCCGTCCATTCCTCGACTAGGGAAGAAATACTGCTTACCGGGCCTCTCACGGCGCTCTTCGCGACGTCGGTAGGGGTCGTCGTCACCAATCTCTACGCTCCGCAGACCTTGATCGGCCTGATCGGCCCGTCGCTTGGCCTCGCCGAAGCAAGCGGCGGGTTCGTCTCCATGGCGACCTTGCTTGGCTACGCTATTGGCCTCTTCCTTTTGGTTCCGCTGGCCGATCTCCTGGAAAATCGTAAGCTGATCGTCCAGATGCTCGGATGTGCGGCGATAAGCGCGATTGCAGCCGCCTTCGCTCCAAGCGCGGCTTTACTGCTGGCGATTCTTTTCATTCTTGGGGCTGCGTGTTCTGCTATCCACATTCTGGTTCCCGTCGCCGCGTCAATGGTACCGCCAGAGCAACGCGGCCGCGTCATCGCGGACGTCATGGGTGGGTTGATGATCGGCATTGTACTGTCGAGGCCGCTTGCGAGCGTCATCACCGATGCCTTTGGATGGCGCGCTTTTTACGGTGTGAGCGCTTTCGCCCTGGCGATGCTCACGTTCACGCTCGCTGCGCGCCTGCTCGAGCGTCGGCCGACGACACGCTCGACCTATCCAGTGCTGATCGCCTCGCTTTGGCATCTATTGCGCGTGGAACCTGTGCTACGGCGCCGAGCGCTCACGGCGGGCTTGGCCATGGCCGCGTTCAGCCTATTCTGGACTGCTGTCGCACTCAGGTTGATGCAACCGCCGTTCGAACTCGACCAAGGTGAAATCGCTTTGTTCGCGCTCGTCGGCGCGGTCGGCGCCGACGGTGACGCCGCTTGTCGGGCGAGCGGGCGATCTCGGCTGGACGCAATCGGGAACGATCGCATCCCATCTCCTGATCGTGGTGGCCTTCGCGCTTGCGGGATGGGGCGGATCGGCACATGTCGAGCCGCTGCTCCAATCCCTTCTTCTCATGGGTGCAGGTGCGGTTTTGCTCGATATCGGCGTCGTTGGTGACCACAACCTCGGTCGTCGGGTCATCAATCTTCTCCAGCCGGAGGCACTCGGCCGGCTCAACGGCCTTTTCGTAGGTCTCTTCTTCCTCGGCGGAGCGGCCGGCGCGGCCACTGTGGGGATCGCCTGGGCTTGGGGTGGATGGATAGCGGTTTGCCTTATCGGCGCTGCGTGCGGAATCGCCGCCTTGCTTGTCGACTGGACCGGTGAGGCCATGTGAGCGAGCTTTTTACGCCCCGCGGGTGTCAAGTTGGAACCACTCTTACCCTTCAGCACAATAAAATCAGATATTGCGCTACTGCTGTCGTCTTCATGTGCCCAGCTGTTTGCGTGCCTCCGTACTTATGCTGAGCTAATCCGATCCAGGAGAGTGGTACCAGAAGTAGGTTGGGCTATGCCCAACGCCTTTTTCGATCATGGGACAAAGCCCCACCTACTTTACGATATTGATACCTTTATATTGTTGTGCTACCAAAATTTATCCGCCCACTTCCATTAGAATTATTTCTAATGGAAGTCCTGGTTAATCCGGTTTACCTCAATCATTCACGCCATCGGATTCTCGGCAGTATGCGAACTGCGGCGCGTGATACTCGATGATGAATTAAATCACCTCATTTTTCTATTGTGCGAAACCCGGCCATAGTTTGTCTTCCTTATCCAGTATCAGCAATTCCTTCTTTCTCAAGTCCGAGAGATCTCGCTGTTTCGTTTTCTCGCTGCGCTTCACGTACAGAGCAACATACCATGGAGCGACGCGTATGGCGTCAAGCCTTGTTGGTCCATTTTTCAGCACCTGGGAGGCAATGGCATATTGGCGAATGTTGATCTCCTTGTTATCAGACATCCTTTTCAGCATGTTTTCAAATAATAAAACCTTGATGATCAGATTTGTCCGCTCATGCAGTCTTTTAATGGTCTCCAGCATTCCCTCGAGGTGAAACATGACAAAATCGAGGTTCGGGTTTTCCGCGCTGCGCTTGGCCTTTAATCTGCAAGTATTGAATAGCCTGAAATACTGCTGGATTTCAGAGAGGTAAAACCTTGCTAGTGCAAAAGGAGCATATTTGTAATCCGCTGCAAGCAAAATAGTAGCCTCTACCACTCTGCCTACCCGTCCATTGCCATCCCAGAACGGATGAATAAGTTCGAAGTAGTAGTGAAATAAAGGTGCTCTAATCAGTGCAGGAACCTGCTGTCTTTGTAGTTCCGTGTGCCAATCCACCAGCGCAGCAAGCAAGCGGGCAACGTCACGGCCAAATTGAGGCGGTTTGTAGCTCCCGCCAGTTGCCGCTCCACCCACTCGGGTGACAACGTTCTTCGGGTTGTCGCGCAATTGCCCAGGCTGGTTACGTTCTTCAACGCTGGTTAGCCCATCAGTTATCAGCGCATGAAGCTGGCGAATAAACGCCACTGTGGGTCGCCACTTGGAATCTGCTGCTGCCCCATGTGAAAAATCATAAGCTTTTTTTATGTTTCCGACACGGCGGGCCTCTTCTTCCTTGAGTTTCGCGGGATCTTCTTCCAATACCTGAGCAGTTTCCTGTTCTGTCAGTAACCCGCCTTCTATCGTGTTCGTTCCATAAATACCGGATACCAGGATTTCCTTCTCAAGCTGGTTCGCCACTTGCGATAGAGGGGAATTCCGAAAGAAGCCATGCACATCCTCGACGCGTAAAAGCATAGACTCCATCTTTGGCAAATCTACCCCAAGCTCAAAGATAAACGGCCCAAAACGATCGGTTTCTACTCGAAGGTGATAATTCGGAGGTATCATTATTGTCCAGAGAAATGTCTAGATTAATTCGTGAAAAATCTATTTAATCATAAGAAGTTATTTTTATCAATTGAATAAAATCGCAAGGATAATGTCCTGAGAAGAGCCCAATTTTCCGGCTTTAGCGCTGGGCTTGGCGCAATTTTTTACGAAAGCCTCGTTTGCAGCGGTTCGTATAGTGCCAGTTATACATGAGAGATACGAGGTAAGAGGTTAAGCTTGTCGCAGCGTACATCCGGTGGACATCGACTGCCGGCTGATCTTCCAACCCTTCGTAAACCATCTACTCTTACGTTACACTGTTACACATCAAGTCGGCGAAATGGGGGAGGTACAAGATGGGTTTGCTCATCAAAGGCAAATGGGTGGACGAATGGTACGACACCAAATCGACGGGCGGCAGTTTCGTCCGCACGAATGCCCAGTTTCGCAACTGGATCACGCCGGATGGCAGTCCCGGCCCAAGCGGTGAGAGCGGATTTCCCGCTGAGGCGGGCCGCTACCACCTCTATATTTCGCTGGCCTGTCCATGGGCGCATCGAACACTGATTTTTCGCGCGCTGAAAGGCTTGGGCGACGCGATAAGCATCTCCATAGTCAATCCATATATGGGTGATCACGGCTGGACGTTCGAGCAGGCTCCCAGCGTGGTGCCTGATCCGGTCGGCAATGCGTGCTATCTTTATGAAGTCTACATGCGCGCCGATCTGGAATATAGCGGCAGGGTGACTGTGCCGGTGCTGTGGGATTTGCAGCGGAACACTATCGTCAATAATGAATCAGGCGAGATTATCCGCATGCTGAATTCTGCTTTTGATGGCGTTGGCGCTACGAGAGAAGATTTTGCGCCGGCTGCGCTGCTGCCCCAAATCGACGAGATTAACGGCCGCGTCTATCACGATGTCAACAATGGAGTTTATAAGGCGGGCTTTGCCACCGATCAGCAGGTCTACGAGAATGCCGTCGGGGTTTTATTTGAATGCCTGGACAACCTCGATCAGCGTCTGTCACATCAGCGCTATCTTGTGGGCGGTCGTCTCACCGAAGCCGACTGGCGGCTCTTCACCACGCTGGTTCGCTTCGATTCGGTCTACCATGGCCACTTTAAATGTAACCTCAGGCGTCTGACGGATTATCCGAATCTCTGGGGTTTCACCCGCGAGCTATACCAGTGGCCCAACATTGCGGAGACGGTGAACATGCAGCACATCAAGGCGCACTATTACCGCAGCCATCCAACTATCAATCCCAACGGTATTGTGCCGGCTGGGCCGATCCTGGACTTTGATCAGCCTCACGATCGCGCACGGCTGCCTGACTCTGATCAGAGCTCGAGCAGTCAGGATTAGCGCTGCCTGATCCGGCAATCCACTTTTCTTATGGGCTTCCTGCCGCATTACGCGGCGCTAATTCAATTCGATTCTGCAGTCGTCTCGACATATTTCCACCTCTTCGAAAATTCAATCCGATTGTCATACCAAGCAGAATGAGGAGCCACGTAGGAGGCTCAGGCACCGCGAAAACATCGAATTCGCCAAAGATATTGAAGGTGAACTGTGAAGGGAACGACGAGGGCCCTGCAACTTGATTATCAAAAATCGCCTGCGTGGAATGATCGCCATGGGATTGGCTTCCTACCATGTGCTGCGCATCTTTACCAAGAATAGTGCGAAGGAAATCACTATGGAGAAAATAGCCGGTGTTGTTTACCGTAATGTCGGCCCATGCCCGGTTGAGGGTGGACCCATTCGGTTGCCTGTCGTTTACGCTTTCAAAAACCCCTCCCGACTGGAGACCAAGCCAAAATTGACCATCTGAAGCTCGATCATAGGCGTTCGACGAGGAAGGATCGAAGTTCTTGGTCGATCCCTGTCCGACATAAAAATTAAAAAAGTCTCCTGGTAACAAGCCAAATTCGAGGTGGCTGAAATCTCTGGACTGATCGATTATGGAAAAGTGAAAACGCCCTGTCAGCTCGTTGTCTGCCAGTTGGCTTGAAAAGTCGGCTCCGCTTGCAACGCCCTGAATTCGAGTGATATTCACTACACCTTTAAATACATCGCCACTGTCGGGCAGGTGGTTTCCGTTTTTGTCGTCGAAGAACTCCTGGCCAGCATAGCTTAATCGGGTGATCTCGCCATCCGGTAACACGATAAGCGGTGCTGCATGGCTCAGGCTGACGAGGCTAGCAAGTCCCAATCCAAAAATCCGTCTGGTAAGCGAATAGTTTCGCCGGGGTTGCATGAGATTTCCTCTATGGATGTGTGTTCAATTAAATGAACGATTAACGTGGGATCAGGAATATCTAATTAATATTAATAAGATTCGTTACGTCGGAAGATTTTATTTTACATTATGGCGTATTCTGTAGCTGGACAGTAAAAAATGCTTTCCTGGCTGAGGTTATTCTGGCTTGATGGCAGTGTTAGAAGTCGACGTAATTTGACGAGAAAGAAATTGACGCATCAGCTTTGGCGCATCCAGGGGCACGTTGACAGTCACGCTTCATCGCTTTGATGCTATGGACAGGATGCATCCCTGCATCGCTTCAAGGATTGCTAGTGTCTGATTTTACGGCTGGTCCGAATGGTGACAAATCAACGAGCAGAAGTATTTATAAAGATATTCTCTATATTGACGGCTATGCGGCCAGCTCCAGGAAAACCGTAAAAATTCTCGTCAGGTTTCGCCGCTGACGCTTTTATGGCCTCGTTTTCGGGCTTCGATACGCTTCAGAAAAACACCCATCACTTCCCGATATAACGCATCCTTGAGTACGGCGTCTTCGTTACCGGCATCCACATTAGGATTATCGTTGACTTCGATCACATAACAGCGGTTACCGGATTGCTTGATATCCACGCCATAGAAGCCATCACCGATGAGATTTGCCGATTTGAGTGCAATTCTGACTACTTCTGGTGGTGCTTCGCCCAGCGGGATGGCCTGGGTGGGACCTTCGCTCATTTTGCGTTTCTGCGCGTCGCGCTTGATGACCTGCCAGTGTCCGGGGGGAAAGTAATATTTGGCAACGAATAATGGCTTCCGGTCGAGTATTCCGATCCGCCAGTCGAATTCGGTAGGCAGCCATTCCTGGGCAATAACGAGTACCGATTTGGCCAGCAGCTCGGTTATGCGGGGCAGCAGTTCGGCTTCTGTTTCGATTTTTACCACCCCGCGCGAGAATGAACTGTCCGGCTGCTTCAGTATGCAAGGAAGACCGAGCTCAGGGATGATGCGAGCGATATTGCCCCGGTGCACCAACAACGTTTTGGGGGTTTGTATATTGTGCCGAGCGAGGAGCTCGGCCAGATAGACCTTATTGTTGCACTTGAGGATGGATTCGGGATCGTCGATCACCACCAGTCTTTCTGCAGATGCCAGCCGCGAGAAGTAATAAGTATAGTGATTGACAAAGGTCGTGTCGCGGATGAACAGTGCGTCGAATTGAGGCAACCGGCCGATGTCGGCGCGGGTAATAAATTTCACGCGCATACTCATTTCCTCGGCGGCATCCTTGAATTTTTGCAAAGCTTTCGCATTGGAAGGAGGCTCTGGATTATCCGGATCGTGAAGAATTGCGAGATCGAAGCGAGAAATGTGTTTCTTCGACCACCTAGGACTCTTGACCTTAGAATATTGGGTTGCCGCAAGCACGGCAAACTCCTGATGCGAGATGGATATATCGCTTGCATCAATCACCCGTACGCTGCGCAAAAACCATTGGTTGCGATGGCGTTCGAAGCGGGCGGACAGGAGCGGCAACTGTAACAGATTGAACAGCTGGTGGCCGAGCCTGTTATAACGACTATCTGTGGTGCGGCCGAAATAGATGCTGAGCTCGAAATCATCCATTGTCAGCGGCGCGAGCAGACGCTGGATCAAGGCGCTCAGATCCTCGGCAAGGTGGCGCACCAGGTTCTGGGATTGCAAATCCTCGATCGCGCCGACCTTGGGCAGCGGTTTATGCCCGCGAGCCTCTGCAAGCAGCGAAACATAATAGCCCAAGCTCTGGTAATGGTAGGATTTGCAAAGGTTGAAAACTCTGGCGGAGCGATTCAGGGAACGGCGGGTGTGGCCGGCATTATGGTTTACAGCAAACCCTGAATCGGTCAGATATGTTCGCGCCGATACGATTGTTACGTCCGGAATCTCCAGGGGCCAATCATCGGGTTCCTCGACGATAATGAGTATGGGCATGGAAAGCCTCTGATCTCTCGCTGCTTGTTTTGCATCGCATCGCGTAATGATCCTAAATCCGGTAGTTGATCGCTCATTTAATATATCAGTGTTATGATTAATAACAACATTTCATATTATTTGACGCTCACCTTCCGGGTGAGGGCGCTACGGGGTGAATTGCACAGTTTTTGGGGCACATGGCTGCGTTGCAACTTCTTGGAATGGAGCGGCGCCCCGAAGCGTCGCCCGAGGGGCCCCGCGAAGCGGGGATCGGGCAGCGCAGGGGATGCCGCGATCGCGCTCTACACGCAAGGGGGCGCCCGCATCCCGCTTCGGGGTCGCACCTTCCTGCGGAAGGCACTGCTCCGCCCTACGCGGTCGCATTCCGCGTCGTTGCGCCTTGCCCTGCACCCCAAAAACCGTACACTTCTCCCCGTCCAACTACCGGATTTAGGATAACCCGAAAATCATATTTCCTGAAATTTACAGGGTGGGCTGGCGGGCACTTTTGCTGGTTTCGCCAGGCGGAGTCCCGGCACTACGCAAATTGACGAATTTGCTTAATGTATCGAACCAGAAGGGAGCGCCCATCGATACGGCAAGTATGGAAAGCAGCAGGCCGAACAGCTTGTAAAACACCCAGCCTGCGTAATCCCACGTCCGCTCGGGGCTTCGAAAATATCCGGCGTCATTGGCGTCAGATGACCATCCTACCGGCAGCTTGATGCTCTCTGCCGTTTTAAGAACTGCTTGCAGGCCCGGATTGTTATTTTTTGCTTCGGTGGGTGGCGATTTCGCAGGCTGAGATGCCGTCCCTTCCGTGGAGGGAGTGGTCTGCTCCAAGGCGGGCGGGGTCTTCACGGCATCTTGCGCCGCAGCGACCAGTGACGCGCGCAAGGCGCTATCTGTCGAAAGCCGCTGAATGAGCATGACCGTATCCGCATTGGAAACAATAACGACGGCGGCCGCCAGAAAAAGCAACACGCGCTGGGTCCAGCGCTTGTACCAGCCGCCCACCCTTTCCATGGCATTATTGAACCAGCCTTCGAGATTCTTCCGAAACGCTTCCGCCTGGTGTTCGACAGCAGCGACTTCGCGCCGCGTTTTGTCTACAAGGACAAGAAGGGTTTCTTTTGTATCTCCTTCGGGCAGCCTTTTCAGACCTTCCTGAATATTGCCCAATAGATCGGGAGACTGGGCGGCGAAAGTACGGGCGAAGGCCAGCGCCTCTTTAAGGGTAGTACCTGCTGCCAGGAGCAGTCTCGCTTCCCTGGGGTTTTTGGCGGATGCGATTGCGGCGCGCCGCGCGTCGAGCATTTTAATCGCGGCGTTTATGGTGTCGACGGTATTTTTTGCCTGTGTTGCAACGTTGGCAAGGCTGGCACCTTCCGGGGCGCTTTCGGCGGACTGCATGGCTTTATCGTATGCCGCCTTTGCCTGGTTCGCGATATTCTCGAGCGCTGCCTGGGCTTGCTCCTGGGCGGCCTTCGCCTGATCGGCGGCTTCGGCGAGCTGGGGATTGCCAGGCGTTGCGGCTGCTGCTTCGAGAGCTTTTCCATAGGTGTCGTCCGCGCTTTCGGCAGTTGCAAGCAGATCGCCGTACTTGCCGGTGATAACGCCGCGTGCGCCAAGAATATCCAGCAACGCCAGCGAGAAGTTCTGCCCGGACATATAGGAGGGCAAGCGGGTCACTTTATTCGGGTTGGAAGCATACTGCGAAATGCCGCCTATCAGTCCGTGGTTGTAGACTTGCTGCGCCAGCCCGGTGAACTCGGGATCGTTGAGAAGATTTTTAATTCCTCCCATGAGGTTTCTTCCCCGCTTGTCGATGAGCGACGCGATCCCCTCGTTAAGGGCCGTGCATATGAGGCTCAGGAGCAAGTAGACGAAAATGATACCGATTGCCACTTCCAGTATATTTGAGCCGAACATTTACGCCTCCATCTACAGGAATCGTGTTATTCATAGTTCAGAATAGCAGAATAACGCTTATCCGCAGGCGCTAGAGCCGGCTTATGCGAGTTGGAAATGAAATCGAGTCGGAAGAGGGTCATGAATGGCGGAGCTGCCCACTGGCACCGTTATCTCGCCGATGGCAAAGTCGTGCAAGAATTCTTGTGTAAGGTGGGGGTGGAGTTGTTTCTTCCTCCGTGCTCCAATGTAATGCTAAGCTGGCTGCAAGTCGGGGTAATATTGCAGCTTGATTCGCTCGACATAATTTCTCAGGTTGTCCTTCGTCAAGCCGTATTCCTTCAGGGGCGATTCGATCGGGCAGCCGAGGGTATTGATCAGAAATCCGAAGGCGCTGGCATCCAGGCTGGTGGGTTTATCTCCCAGGAAATATTTTTTGTTCCCGAGGCATGCCGACAGGGCATCAATATCCTGCATCCCAAGCTCAAAAATCTCCCTGGCATTATGCCGCCCCGTCCCATGCCCCAAAATCTGGCGCTGGATCCTGCGGCGATAATAGATTGCCGCCACATCGCGAATAACAGGGGGCAATACACTAAAAATCGCTTTCTTGTTCGCTTGCCAATTTGCGTCCGTATACTGCCATCTCGAATACATAGTCGCCCAGAACAGGTGTTCTTCAAGCAGCCGCTGCATTGCCAGCGATAGTGCTGATTCTGCCGAGGTCAGGTCCGCATCCAGATCTTTATATTGGGTTTTGAGATGTCGTACGATAAAGCGTGAGTCTGCTAATTTGAGATCGCCATCTTCGATATAAGGCACTTTACCTTTCGGCGCAAACAAGGGAAGCGTCGCTTTAACAGCATATTCAATGTCCGCCATCCTTAGATAGGTTTCTGTTTTGCAGCAGAAATGGCTGAGATTCGGAATACCCCACGTACGTTCCAATTGATAAAGTATTACCATCAGCGCTCCAAAGTTATTTGTGCCGCGTCAACTTGCAATTAACCAGTAACAAAAGCTTATCCTAATGCATTGCGAATTGCAAGTTACTATGCTTATCTTATTCATCTATAATTTCCTCGGCGGGCAGTTATGAAACACGACTCGCAATGCAAAGGAATGCAGCTTTAATTGGCCGCGCTCGACATGAATCTATTGCACGAAAGAAAAGGCTGTTCGCGGAATTGAATTGACACATGATAGAATTTCTCCGATATCAGCGTGACGATGGGCGCGAACCTTTCACTGAATGGCTGGATACTATGCGCGATAAAGCCGCCCAGGCGCGCATTCTGATTCGTTTGCGCCAGGTACAAACCGGCAACTTCGGCGATTGCAAGCCGGTTGGTGAGGAGTGACGGGATTACGTGTTCATGTCGGCGCTGGATACCGTGTGTACTTTGGACTGATGGAAAATCAGTTGTAATCCTGCTTTGCGGTGGCGACAAACGTTCGCAGCCGGTAGATATCAAGCAGGCCAAGGTACTTTGGATGGAATGGAAACGGAGGCAAGCATGAGAAAATTGAAAGGTGTCGTCTCGCACCACGAACGAGAAATCTCCGAACTGAGCACTGATCGCGAATTGGCAGTCGAGTATTTGAAGGCAGCAATGGAATCGCTCGATAATCCCGACGACCGTGCTGCTGGCCTGTTGGCGCTTCGCACCGTGGCTGAAGCCTATGGCGGCCTTGCGGTCGTTGCCGCCGAAGCTGGCATCAGCCGTGAATCCTTGTATCGCACGTTATCGCCAAAAGGCAATCCGACTCTCAAAACGCTGCTGGCGGTTCTCAAGACAGTTGGGCTACGATTATCCGTTGAATCTGAGCATCACGCACACGTTTAAAACGCTGCGCATGAGGCGTACCGCCCGGCCAACATCCTCAGGTGTGGCCGCAGCGTAGTCCGATGGAATGCCTGCGGCCCCAAAGAGTTCAACCCGCGCATTATCGAACTCGCCACGCAACATTGCCGCTGAGCGCTGGCGCCTGGCCAGTTGCAGCTAATTCCGGTTTGCCGGGGCCGATAGATGCAGTTAATGCTGGCTCAAAATCGCGCTAAATGCTGGTCGGCGCAGGTTGCTACAGTTAGTGGATGGCGCGACGACTGGCACGGCGCATCTGCAGGGCACGGTCTGTAACACCCAGACGATGCGCCGCGCGCTGAAGATTATCGCCCTCTTGCTCCAAGGCTACCTGCATCGCCAGGTCGGCAGCATTCTGGCTGATTTCCTTCAGCCCGATCCCGAGGTCCACGGCGTGACGGATGGCGCCCTCAAAGCCTTGATCGGGCCAACTCGACCGGCATGAGATGCCGCATTGGCGTTCTTCCATGGGTACATCGCCGATAGTTATCGGACCGGGGCCGATATGGCGGTGCCAGATTCTTTTAACCGTCTGACACAGATCGCGTATGTTGCCTGGATAGTCTCGAGTGAGTAAATATTCGCGGACCGCTGGGTCCAGGTCGAATGTCGCGGCTTGGGGATCCATTTGCCCCAGAAAATGACTAACCAATAGCAGGATGTCATCTCGACGTTCGCGCAGCGATGGCGTCCTGCACCTGCACCCGGCGATCCGATAGTAGAGATCAGCCCGAAAACTGCCATTGGCGACATCCGCCTCCATGTTGCGATTGGTTGCGCATATCAAGCGAAATTCTGTATGTTGCCAGGTATTGCCGCCGACACGCTTGTACTTATGCTCCTGCACCGCTCGCAATAGTTGCGCCTGCAGAGGTAGACTCAATTCGCCGACTTCGTCCAGGAACAAGGTACCGCCATCAGCCAGGGAAAAAGCACCATCCCGAGCGGTGACGGCCCCGGTAAAGGCTCCTCGCTCATGGCCGAATAACTCGCTGCCCGATAACTCGGGGGAGAGCGTGGTGCAGTCGACCACAATGAGATCACCCTTGTTGGTACGCCTGTCGAGGTCATGGATCAGATGCGCGATGAGTTCCTTCCCTGTACCAGTCTCACCGGTGACGAGTACCGAAGCTTGCGTGAAGGCCGCCACTTCGACGACGCTGCGCACCAGGTTCCGCCAAAGTGGGCTCTTCCCAATCAAGGTACCTTTAACCGGGGTAGACTCGATCAAATTCTGCAAGGCGTCCCACCGCTGCAGTCGCGAAACCACCTGGTCCGTTGCAGTATGCAGCTTTGACCACAGTAACAAGTCTGCGGCGCCCGCTTCGAGGACTGCCCACATCTTCGCTGAATCCAGGCCGGCCAGTGACGTCGATATGGCGAGTACGGTAGCGCTGCGGGTCATTACCCGCAATTCACGTAGATTGGCGTCATCCATCCGATCGAATACCACCACGCCGAAGCTGTGAGGTTGCGACGTGAATGGATGTAAAGTCAGATTCGCCTGTTCAAGGGCTGTGGTCAAGCTCGCGCGAGTGTGTGAGGGAACTTCACCGAAGAAATATAGCCAGGCCGAAATAGTCATGTAGCTCCCTAGTTATAACCACTGGATGACAGATGACAGGCATGCCATTGATTAACCTCAACCGGAATATCGGAGTGAGAATTTCAAAAATGGCGGATACTTGTGCACTGGACAACAGGGCTGGTATCTCTCGGTTAGGTTAACTCATAGGCGGCAAAGCATACCCTCATCGGGGGATACTTGGCCGTCAATCGGTGACTGATGACAGGGTTATGAGAATACAAAATGAGATCTCCTCATAGCTGTAATATCTTACAGGGTAGAATGGCTAAAATTGGCCAAAACAAATAGCTGGAAAGGGTTTCAGACATACGCAGGCGTGTATTCCACGTTACGGCATGAGGCCACGGACATTCGTTCCAAAAGTAGATCTGCTCAAAATTAAATTTCCCATTTACGCATAAATAATGAAACGGCGGACGGGAATAAAACAGGCACTCTCGCGTCAGGTTTAATGCTGTGACGCCTCCTGAATCCAAGGGTCCCGCAGCTCGCCTTGCGGCGGAGGCGAGGGCACTGTCCTGACCGGCCGGGATAGCGGTTGACTTCGGACATTCGTGATCAGACGCAGAAGATTTCCACCTAGAATTAAGTTCTCATCTTCCTTTGGCAATCCCAACACGCGCACCTTTGCGAGTTCCACCGCGGGGTGGAGCCAGGGACCATCCGAACCGAACAGGATCTTGTGCGCACCGGCTCGGCGCACGGCCTGTTCCAGCAGATCAAAACGACGTACGCCCGCCGTGTCGGTATATATATTCGGGTGCCGCACCAGATGATCGATGAGCGTGAGCTGCGCGCGCCAGTCGTCAGCGAAACTGCCCAAGTGCGGCAAGATAAAATTTACGTCCGGGTACTGTTCGGCCAACAACTCCGCAACCGACACTTCGCCCGCTACGTCGTACAGCACAGGCAGCCTGAACGCGCGCGCGGCCTCGCAAACTTCGCGGGAAATTCTGGCATCGTGCCGATGCACCTTGATTCCGACAAAACCGTATTCTTTCAACGCCACGCGAACCATCTGGGATACTCTACCGCGGTCGCGCGCGGCGTGAACGAAGGCGAAGCCATAGAATCGCTCCGGGCGGCTCGCGACGATTCGTGCCACCTCGCGGTTGGCAACAAAATAGTCAGAGTGAAAAGCGGCGAAGATCACGGTCTTCCGAATGCCCGCCTTCGCGGCGCGCCGCATATACTTATCCAGCGGGGCCGCAGTATCCCAAGGACCGGTAAGCCCGTCGCCGGGTCCGGCGTGACAGTGGCAGTCGATGATCTTCGTAGGACTCACCGGATATTACCCGACCCGAAGTACGGCGTAATAAGGCGCTCCCTGAAGCTTCCCAGACGCGTCGACAGGAATGGTCTTGATCCCGACCGTGTGGCCAACATTGCCGCCGATGACGGAGAGCTTTCCGGGCTGCACATCAGTGACGATATCGGTGTGGGAAGCTCTGAAAACACCGCTGTCAACGTTGTCGTAGGTTACGCCGCTTCTTAAACGCTCCGCGCATACCATATCGCCAACCCGTAAACCTACTTCGCTGATACGATATGCCTTGAATGGGTTGGCATTGTTGGCAAGGCGATTACGCTTTGCCGCTGCCACAAACTTAGTGTGAGCGCCGGAGTACCGGAAGTCGGCCCCGGCGCCTGCTTTACGCACAACCCAGGAAATGAACACTGCACTCCACGGTTTTGTTGACCACCACTCCTTCTCGATCGGGACGGCACCTGTGGCTACTTTCCAATACTCGGCGAGTACTGGTCGGATGGCGGGATCCCCTTCTTTGATTTTTCCTGAACCCCACCGTATCCTCTCCTGCCAGGCTATTTGGGCTATCTGATTACGCAATACCGCTGCGCTCGAGGTGGGCGCAGGTATAGGCAGTGTGTAGAAACCTGGCGGGTTGGTAGCGCCCGCCCGAATCAACGCAGCCTCAGTCATCGAACCGACGCTCCCGTCTGGCACGAGACCTTTCTGCTGCTGGAAGTTTCGAATGGCGCTTCGGGTCTGGGTTCCGATTATGCCGTCTACGGCTAGTTGAAGACTCATGATTCTATTCAGGGAAGATTGCACCCAGATAGCATAATCGCGACTGCTGCGGTTGACTTCGGTTTCCCATTCAAATTCGTCGGGCTTAAGATACTCAAACTCTCCTTCTCTTCCTGCCAGTGGCTCTTCGAACTTAGCGGCCTGCCTCCTTCTGGCTTCGACCAATGCTTTCCTGGTTTCCGGTCCCGCAAACCCATCCACTGGCAAGCCTTGACGTTCCTGGAAACGCCGCAGTGCACTACGCGCTGCCGCGTCGGCTTCGCTGAACGGGCTTTCCCCATATGTTTCACCGTATGTTTCCCCAAACAGGTTTTCCGCTTCGAGTTCGCCATAGGTTTCTTGCGCCATCGGGAACTCGAGCATTTCGAAGCCAAGGGTACCGCCGCTTCGACATTTCTGGCAATTACAGGTTAAGTCGTGCATGATCATCTCCTAATTTCCTATTGTTAAGTCACCCCGCTGTTGCTGCCGCGCCAGCGAAGCGTGGTCGTTAATTCCATCCGCTGCCCAACAACTCCTCCTCCTCCAATTCCGGTTGAGGATTTATCAATACACTGCTCGGGCTGGGCACGCCCAATGCGACGTGAATCGCTCTTTCCAGCGCCCTGAGTTTATTGACGAACTGCACGGGAAAAATATAGACTCGATAATTCTGGGGCGGCTTCATTTTTTTCCGATGAGTCCGGAGCCGCCCTTGGAAATTAAACGTCATACCGCTGTATGCTCTCCTTCTGCCATCCTTGGTAAACACGAGCAGGTAGAGGCCCCCACCCTTCAACTCGGGCTTGCTAAAAACAAGGTCACGCAGATTCCCAAGCGGAATGTAAGGCCAGGTTTTGATAGATTCCCCAGGGTCTTTACTTGTTATCCGCTTGATAGCCTCGACCGTATTGTCCCTAAACGGCTTAAATTTAGGCGAATTTTCGGCCGGAATTGCAGGAATTTCGGCTTCCTCGCTCACATAAAATTCGGCTTCGGCTTGTGCTGCGGCTTCGTCACCCCTGCATGCACTCTTCAATGCTTCCTCGGTATCAGGGCCCAGGATGCCGCTGACTCGGAGTCCTTGCTGCCCTTGAAAGCGTCGAAGCGCGCTGCGTGTATCCACTCCCATCACGCCGTTGACGGCAAGCCGCAGTCTCATCACATGATTCAGGCAGTCTTGTGCCCAGCGAACAACTTCAGTGCCGGGAGCTGAACTGGTCGAATCGATCGGGAAAGGTTCGCTAATCGAACTGTATGGATCGCGCACCAGTACGCCAGCAGGGCCCCAGGAACCGAGGCGCGAAGGGCGCGGGCGCGGTTTCGGCCTGGGCGGCCGCATGGGTGGGCGCATCTTGGATCCTCCCACCCGGACCGGTCCCCGTGCAGCCGGTTTTGAGCGAGATGGCGGAGCCAATCGCCGGGAAGCTGGCACTGAACCGCGCGCAAAGCGCCGGCCACCGCGCTCGAACTCTTCACCCGTTTCCAGATCGCCCAACTCGTCGAATGCTTGGATTTCACTTTCCCCTTTTACGCCTGCGGTCCATTCAAACGGCGCTATTTCAAAGTTGAGTTCACTGTTCATGATGTCTCCAATGCCTTGTGTTTGAAGTGTGATTTTGCGTTGCTCTGTCCAGATAAGATTTGGGCAAGCGCCTCCATTGCACGGTCAATGTCCTGCGGCATATGATTCGCCGTCAGGAGAAAACTCACTCGTGCTTCGCCCCCGTTGCGACCACGCTGCAATACTGTCTCTACACCCTCGCGGAGCAGACGCTCATGCAGTTGCACAGCGTCAAGGCCCGCAGTCGACTCAAGCGTTTGCACCGGAAACACGCCGCCAGTGGCCGTGAGTCCTATCCGATCGAGGTTTACCCGCAACCTGCGCACCAAGCGCCACAGATGCAACCTGAGGCGATCACCGCATTGCCGGTTTACCTCCAGCGCATGCTGTGCGGCGCGGATTACCGCAGTCGATGGAGGGCTGGTGTGAGTGTGTATATTGCTGCGTGCTTTAAATCGCCTCACCAATGTTCGACTGGCGACGAGCACCGCGACGGGTACGCCAAAGCCCTTTGCCAGTGATGCACCCACCACCAGGTGCGGACCGGCGATGCCATGCAGCTGCAATGAACCGCCGCCCCCCCTGCCATACGGCGCGGTGGATTGAAGCGCGCCACCAAAAATGCCTAGAGCCTGGGTGTCATCGAGAACCAGATAACCGCCACAGGCTCGGGCGATCTCGGCATACGCCGCCACTGGCGCCGCCATTCCACGGCCAGGGGAATACCCGTCGGCGACGATGACCGGCCGCCGCTTCGATTGTGCCCACGATCGGGCGAGCCGCTCCGCCGCTGCTGCATCGAGATGAGGGAAAATGCCGACCGGCACGCCGAGCGCGGCGGCCCGCTCGACTCCCCACTTGGCGATGGGATAGGTTCCGGAGTCCATCAGAATCACTGCATCGTCTTCAGCCAGAATCTGGAATAGATCCCAGAAAAGATGCAGGGTGGAAGGCAGCAGCATACCCGCCTCGCAGCCCTGCAATCGGGCCAGATCCGCGGCAACCGCTGACGCTCCGGGAGGTTCCTGAAGACCCGCCGGGCGGCCAAGCGTCAGCGCATTCCACGGGCGCAGCGATGCGCTCGGGTGCCTCAGCCCGAGGTACAGCGCAGAGGTGAAGTCGGACATTACCCATTCCCCTCAAGCGCCGCGCTGCTGCATCGCCAGCCGCTTTTGCAGCAATACCGATGGCAGTGTCGCGTCTACGCCGGAATCGACCGTGTCGCCCGCGAGCTCGACGCCGGTGGCCGCACGGTAGGCATGGATATAACCCTGCACCTGAGGACGCCAGAATCGCGCCCAATTGAAGGCCTGGTTGGGCTCATACACATCGCTCCAGTGACCATAGCGAATCGACAGCAGCAACTGTTCACCAAACATCGCCAGACTGCGAAAATGCATTACGCTGGTATCGGTCCAGCCCTGCAGCTTCTTCATGGCGTCAACGCGATCCATCCAAGGTTCGGGATAGGCCACCATCAAGCGTGTTGGCAGAAACTCGCGGAACTCCGGCCGTGCCAGCAACCACTGCTGCATCAGCATCTCGATACGAGCGGTCGAAGGCAAATCACCGAATTGGTTGTGCGCACCTTCAGAAAGAATCAGATGCACTTCCTTCAGAGCATTGAGTATGGGAAAAGCATCGGCCTTTACTGTCGTATCATCGTCTTGCTTATAGAACACCGTGCACAGGCGCAACAGGTGGTGGAATGCCTCCAGGAACTTGGATCGCGTGTCGGCAGGTCTGAAATTCTGCACCGCCTTGCCTTCCAGCCGCACCCCATAGTGATGGTCATACTCATAATTGCGGCGCATCAGGGTGAGCCGGTGCTGCTCATCCTGGGTATAGCCCCAGATCAGATTATTGAGGGGCCGGAGCGGATCGATTTCCACATTTGCCAGCGGATCGTTCGCACCCAACGAGCGGACATTCTGAAAGCGCCGGGTGACGGCGTTCATCGTCTGCACCAGCATGCCCTCTTCGTGCCAATAAGACCAGATGAGTTCTATCAGACACGGAGAAAGGAGTTTTTCCCGTATGAACCCATAGCATAAGCCGGCTTCGTCACCGTTGACCGTTATCTTGCCGACATCGGGCAGTTTGCTGCGGATGAGGGCGAGATAGGGCAGCATCGACTGCCCATTGGTATCGACATACTGTTTAAAGCTTGCTCTCAACCCTCCGGGCTCTCCGCCTGGCAGATCTCTGCGATCCAGGTAGGCATTGGCATTATCCTGGAGCTTCAGGTCGTTGAAAAATTGGTTGTCTGGATCATCTGGGTCGACAACACCGCAGTTCACCATGACGAAGGCCTCAGTTGCAGCCTTTAGAAGGCGGTAAGCATCGGCATCGGTAAAAGGGAGATGGCGCTTGTCTTTCAATTCGTTAAACTTCCCGCCCACATCTGAGAACCTCGATGTGGGCGCGACAGCACAAAAAAACTCATCCATAAATCGGAAATAGTTATTGAACGAGAGCGCTTCTGTGCTGCTGCGGATCACGGTCCAGAATGGCAAGTCGTCGGTTGGCTCGGTCTCCGTACGGGTCATGGAGACCCCGATATTGCCCCTCACGAGGGAGCCATCCTCGGGTTGAGCATCAAACTGATTTTCGACTGATAACGCAGCTTCGTTTTGATCCCCGGACAGAATGACGGGTCCCTGCAGCCTAGGGATTTGTATCAAGATCGGAAGTTTATGTAAGCCCGACTTCTGTATCCTCTTACTGAATGTATTAGGTTCATTTGGAACCGGCGCCAGTCCTGGAGGGAGGATAATGCGTGCTTGTGCTTGTTTATTCAAAGAGCCAAATTTCACGAGCAAGGTGTCGCCAACTTGAGGTGGTCGGCAGGATATTTCTTTACAGTCCGAGGTCATAAACTCTAAGATTGGGGTTGCATTGATCTCAGGCTTGAAGGAAACTTCTTCGAGGCACCCCTGATGGACTTCTCGCCAATCGCAGAGTAACTTTGGGAAATTTTCATAAGCCACTATATAGCAAGCAGGTGCCGGTACAGCAAAAGTGACACATCCTTGTTCATCTGTGAAACGGGTTTCGATACGGCCCATTCCGTCAGTGGGATTCTGGCCACTACTACAGGTTTTAACGAACTCGGCTTGAGACTGGGTGCTACTGTACAGACTCACCGATGCATTCTTCAGAGGCATATGAGTACCTGCGTCGGCAACGTGCACTCGGATAGCACCTCTTTTTTCACCCTTCAAAGCAGATTTGTTGGTGTTCATTTCATTCTCCTTAGTGGATAGTCAAACTGTGTTGTTGCCGTAGCCACGAAATGCGAGCCGGCTGCCTGTTGTGTTCCCCGGTGCTGGCACAAGCGAAAGAAGCGTCGAGCGTGCTGACGAGCGCCCAATGCGTAAGCAGTTTCGCCAACAGCTGACTTTCTTCCTCGGGGCTTACTTGTCCATCTGCCCGTGCCTGCCCGATCACGGCGAATACCAGGGACGGCGGCGCGTCGTACATCGCCTCTGGCGTCCGGCACCAGGCGTGATAGAGGCCCTTCAGGCGCGCAGGCTGACGCGCCGGCACATCCAGCACCTCGACCAGCGTATGCCCGCGTAACATCTTGGGACGATGGTTCACCAGCAGCGCGACAAAGCCCGGCATGCTGGTTTGAAGTTGTGCGAATAGTTGCAGACGAGCGGGGTCCAGATCAACGAGTGGATAGTAAGATTCCCAAAGAGCAGACAGCCTTGCCCACTGGGGATGCGGATACAGCGCCTGCCCGATGGCGCAGCTCAATTTGACCCGAATCCAGGGTGCCGGATGCGGATCGTCCGGATTGAGCCGGAACACAAAGGGGCGCGGCAGGCTGACCACCCCTATGAGTCCTAGCGTGGATGTGACGCCGACGCGCGCCACCGACCAGAAATCCGCGACAATCTCCGATATCCACCGTTCCCACAACCGCCACGCTTCCTCATCCGCACCGCCACGTTGAAGCCCCTGCAAGACAGGGCGAAGTGAATTCACCAAGTCGAGCAGCGCCGCCGCCTGATGACCGATTTCGTGAATCAGGGACGAGGCGATGCCGCTGCCGACCATACGCTCGCGCGGCACGCGAATGATGGCGACCGGATTTTCTCCGCCGCCCGGCAAGCGCGTGCGAGCCCGGCGAATGGCGGCGCCTGCGCCGCGATCAAGATAGCAGATGACCGGCGGTACGCGGTAGTAGCCGCCGGGCAACGTTAGCGCGTCTGCCGAAACGACATCCAGCCCGGATAGCCATACCCCGCTTTCATGTTCGCTACGTTGCGTGATCACATCGTTGAACAGATCAAACTGGGTGATGGTGGTGTTAAACTTCAGCCTGAGAAAGGTGAAGCGGCGCTGGGCATCGGCCGCCGTGGCAGCCGATGCGCCGGGTCCGCGCAACCAGGCAAGGAAGTTTTGAATCATCCCGCGCAACTCACGCCGACCTACGGCGAGTTGCCGTTCTATTCCGGTTTGCGCATCAGGTAGCAGCGCAGCGGCCGGAACCATGGGCTCGATTAAGGCAAAGGGCCGTACGCGTGCCAACCGGGTGAGCAGGGCACGCGCCTCTTGCGCCAGCATCGAGGAAGCATAGGGGCTGATGGCCATTTCGCTTCACACGCCGTAAAGGACGATCTTGTTCGCGCGGCGCATCCAACGCCCCGTCTGACCTCGTCCCGTCTGGCCCCGTCCCGTTTGACCCTGGCCTGTCGCGCCCGACATACCACCTCTGGTTCCTCCTTTTCCTAACAGGCCAGGCGCAAATTGCTTGACTGCTGCGATTGCAGCGGACTGGGCAATGGACCGGGGATCGACGTTAGCAGGCGCTGAGGTTGCCTTCTTCACGGTGTTGGCGGCGAGGCGGACATATTGCCTCGCGCCTTCGAACTCGAGGTCCTCCTGCTCCAGCATCTCTGCTTCAAGCCCGAGGGCTTTGCCTCCAGCCCGGGCAAGTCCGCTGCCGATCTTGGCTCCCAGCGGTCCACCGAAATACCCCCCGATTGCTCCTCCGGCGAGCGGCAGTGCTTTCTTGGCCACACCTTTGAGGACGCCACCAACGGCTCGCCCTATGGGTGAACGGATTACTTTACCGGCTGCACGCGAGACTTTTTTGAGTAAATTGCCAAGGAATTGATCCAGCTCCGCTTCGCTCGATACACTCAGCAATTCATTGGCCAATTCCATCTCGTCAGCCTCACTGAGGAGTTCGCCGAATTCGCCAAATTCGCCGCTTTCCGCCTCCCATTCACCCTGACCATATTCGAACTCTTCTGCCTCGAAACCCGTTTCGAAACCCGTCTCAAAGCCCGGCTGCTCCTGGTTGTATTCCATTTGTGTCTGACCGATATCGTGCATGATGACCTCCTGAAAAATGAAAACAAAAAAAGAAACAACAATGAAACAACAGCAAAAAATCGAACGAAGAGATCCCGTCCGGCTTACAACTTCACGATGATGCTGCGGCCACGGCGATACCAGCGGCCGGTGTGCCTTGGAGCACTCGGGCGGCTACGTAGCAGACCGGGCGCATGACGCCGCGCCGCCTGCACCACGGCTTTTTTTGCCACAGCCTGCGGCGCCGCGGCGATGGGTGTGCTCAGGACGTTCCTGACAGCGACGCCCGCGAAGCGCACAAAACTTTTGGCGGCCTCAAATTCCTTGTCTTCCGGGCTCATCCCCTCGAGTTCGAGGCCAAAGATCCGGCCCGCCGCGGATGCCAGCCGTCCTCCGATCCGGGCGACGCGATCTGCGCCTATGTATCGGCCGGGTGCGCGGCCGGCCATCGGCAATGCTTGTTTCATGGCGCCCTTCAGGATGCCGCTCAGCGCTTGCCCTGTCGGCGTACTCACAAACCTGCCCACAGCCTGTCCAGCCTGGCCGATCAAGCGTCCAAGGAAATGGTCCAACTCCGCCTCGTCTGTGACTTCCAGCAGCGCGGCGGCCAATTCCATCTCTTCGATTTCACCGAACACTTCCTCCGCGCCTGTTTCCGCGAACCATCCAGACTCTCCAGCTTCGAGCTCATTGGCTTCGAACGCATGCAGCTCGGGGTTGTACTCCAGAAGGTTGCGATCCATAACGTGCTCCTATTCACAAACGGCGAAATATGAGGCAAGGCCTTTCGCCGTGATCACGGGCCCGGCGATTACCTGGGCTTGATTACCTATAAGCGAAAGGCGTGCCAGTTAAAAACCGATATGCCTGGCAGGGCTAAATTATCAATTCGAATGAATGAAAATGTTGCCAACCTGGATGAATGGCGTGTCTACAACCGCTGGATACAATGGGTCTACGGGAATGCGGCGACAAACGAGCGAAGCTGAAGAACGATCTGAATCAGGATGTATTTAATGGATGCCAGCAAATTGTTTGTTCGCTGTCAGAGCGAAGCAGCTTTCGCTGTTAAGGGAAAAGCACACCTTTCAGGCGAAGCTTCTTTCGGCGCTGGTATGTATTAGGGATGTTGCGGAAACTGCTAGAGGGGTCTGGGGAGCAATGGGGCAAAAAATAAGAAGTGTAGTGCGCTATTGTATTTTTCCGACCAGATCCTCAGGGTCGGATTTCAAAGGGTGTCATTTTCTTGGGGAGATAATTCTGAGTTGTATCCGGTGGCATTGTAAATACGGGATCAGTTATCCTGAATCCGGCAGTTGCCCGCTCATTTATCAGTTAAGTACTATAACCAAAAAGGATTTTTCGTGTCCTGTAAGCTTCACCTTTCTGGTGAGCTCGCTACGCACGTTCATCGCGCTGTTTCAGTTTTTGCTTCGCTTCTTTGACTACCCGCAATTCGTCAAGCAGCTGTTCCAATCCTGAATAGGTATTTTTTTAGATTCTTGCGAACAGATTTCATTAGTGGCGGCATCTTCAGAAAAATAATTATTCAAGTACTTATCGAACGGGATCTCGGTCATTGTATCCAACCGTTCCTGTTGCTTCAGCGACGCTTCGACCTGGAAATCAAAGCTTTTCTTTACCGAAGCCTCAAGTGTTGCATTCTGAAAATAACGTGTGTATTCATCCGATTTTTGCAACACCAGTTCAGTAATCGAAAGCTTCTGGTCCCGCATCGCCGACAACATTCTTGCTGAGGAAGTCAGCTCGGAGTGACGAACGACTTCTATCTGTTTGCGTAATGCCTGGGTATACGGTTTATGGTCATTCCCTTTATCCAGAACCTCGCAAATCTCCTGCATTTCTTCGCACACGCTCAACGCCCAATCTTGCAGGGAGACCGCCTGTCCGTTGTCGGATAGCTTCAGCGTTGGATCTCTTCCCTGGTTGGCGACGGATAACGCATTATTGTTAACCTCCTCGTACTGCTTCAAGTCATGGCCTGGGTTTCCGCGAAATAAACAATGCAGGCTGAGCGCTTCAAGAAACCGCGTCGTTTCGATCGAAATTCCCGCAGGTTCAAAAACATCAATATCGAGGGATCGCATTTCAATATATTCGATCCCTCTGCTTCCCAAGGCCTTGAGCGGTCTCTCATTGGGTCTGGTAGGTTGTTTCGGCCGTACCGAGGTGTAATACTCGTTCTCGATTTGCAGGAAATTAGTGTTCAACTGCCGATATTGATCGTCTGCCTTCACGCCGATTTTTTCGTAATCCAGATAAGATATCGTTGTCGCGTTGGCCAGATCCCTTATATATTCATCAAGACTATTAAAGGAAATATGAAACATTGCCTGAACCGGATTTACATATCCAATCTCGCTCATTCTCAGCGAAGTCGCAAAAGGTTTGTAATATGAGGCTTTGTCGAATTTCTCCAAAGTATGGGAACAAGCGGAGTTACGGCTGTCGACGAAGCTTTTACTGACCGCCGGTGAAGAGCCAAACAGGTAAAGGATGAGCCAGCCATAGCGCTGCAGGTTTCTGATCATTTCCATATACGCATTGGTGATGAATGATTGCAGGTCACCCTTATGCTTCTTGAACTGCTGATATTCCGGCCAGAATTGTTCAGGAAGCGAGTAATTAAAATGGATCCCGGCGATCACCTGCATGCAACGGCCATAGCGATAACCTAAACCGCGGCGATATATGTGCTTCATCATTCCTACGTTGGAGGAGCCATATCTCGCGATAGGAATCGCCGAGTCCTGCAAGGCGCCGACAGGCATACTTGCGGCCAGCAATAATTCGTCATTAATATTTGCACAGACGTATTTATGCAAGGCCGTCAAAAAATCCAACGTTTCCTTTCCATCCGATAATGCCGGTGTGATCAACTCAAGCAAAGCCTCGGAATAATCGGTTGTTATGTGCGGGTGAGTCAATGCGGCGCCTAGCTCGATCGGATGAGAGGATAGTGATATGAACCCCTCCCAGTTGATTCGGAGGCTTTCCTTTTCGATGCCTTTCAGGCCACCAATCAATAGCGGCTGAAGGGATTCGTGGATGGGTGCCTGGCGCTGACTATGAGATAATTGGTTTGACATTTTATCCTCCGATATTACTTGCAATAAGCAAGTTTGCGAAGCTTATCTTACAATATTGCAAAATGCAAGTAACTATACTATATTATTAACTCGCCAATTTTTCCTGCAGGCAAGTTATGAAAGATGACAAGACGGTGGAAGGAAAAGTCGCTTTTGAAAGGTCGTGCTGCCCCATCACTCATGCGCTGGATATTTTTGGTGATAAATGGACGCTGCTTATTGTCCGGGATTTGATTTTAGGCAAGAGCCGCTATCTGGAATTGATATCGTCAGCTGAAAAAATCGCTTCAAATATCCTTGCCGACAGGCTGAAAAGATTGGAAGCCGCGGGCCTTATCACGCGTCGAGCCTATCAGCAGAAACCGGTACGTTACGAGTATTCCCTGACCGAGAAGGGCGAGAGTCTGAAGCCTGTACTGTCTGCCATCATCTCATGGAGCCAGAAACATCATCCCGGTACTCAAATATTTCCCGCGGTTGAGCCGCGCTAGCGGTCCACCGGACTTGAGTTCGGTTATGGTTCCGCATCATTGACGACCCGCGCTCGGCGCAAGCAACGGTAGCGTTGTTTTGATGACATACTCGATGTCTGCCATTCCAGACAGGTTTCTGCCCCAACAAAAAATGACCAGGATTCGAATGTGCCAGGGCAGGCTCGAACTGGTAAGGTATTACTATAAAATCTCCAAAATTATTGTGCCTGACCTGCTTATTCCCTGCCATTCGACAAACACGATAGTCTGGATTTAATCCCTCAAAAACTTGCCGAAGCAAACGTCGCGAGCAGGCTCGGCTGTAGTGAATTTCCCGACCGCATCGGATTCCCGATGCAGAGAAAACGTCTTAGGCAGCGATAGGACGGGCCTGAGCCTACCCGCATTTCTGGACAAACTGAACCTCAGCCCTTGCGGCAACTTTGGCAGACTGTCATAGTCTCATCAGTGAAATTCCATAGGTCAGCATACAGCGGTTCATGAGACGACTTATTTTAGTGACATTTTTATTTGCTGCCGGGCTCGCCAATGCCGCGAAAGCAGTTCCTACCCCTGTGCCGGTTGATGTGCCCGACACCATGGCAGAACGGGTCAAGCCCTGCGTTGCCTGCCACGGCCTCGAAGACAGGGTAGGGCGGGACGCTTACTATCCACGTATCGCAGGCAAGCCAAAAGGATATCTTTTTAACCAGTTGCGCAGTTTCCGGGATGGGCTGCGTTATTATCGCCCTATGACCCTGCTGCTTGCAAATATGACCGACCAGTATCTGCTGGAAATGGCTGCCTATTTTTCGGCGCTTAAACAGCCTTTCCCGCCACCCGAGCGCATGGCCGCGTCACCGGCCCAAATCAAGCTCGCTCGCCAGCTTATCCATCAGGGAGATCCTGCACGGCAAATTCCTGCCTGCGTTCAATGCCATGGTAACGAACTGATGGGTACGGCGCCTTTTATTCCGGGTTTGCTGGGTCTTCCGCGCATTTACATGATCGCCCAGTTCGGCGCTTGGCAGAATGGGGGGCTGATACGCGGGCAGACTGCGGATTGCATGTCGGAAATCGCAAAGCGGCTTACTCCCGAGGAGACGAATGCAGTTGCGGCATGGTTGGCTGCCCAGTCCGTTCCGGAAAATACCGGCCCGGCTGCTACGCTTCCGGTTGAAATGGCAAGGCGTTGCGGCAGCATCGTTCAAAGCGCTACCATTCAATGAAACGCAGGATCGCTGTCGCAATAGCCTTACTCGTCGGCCTGGCGGGTCTCGCTTCTATGGGTACCTCGTTTACGTTGACCGGCGCGTCGCCTCCAGGAAAGACGGCAAATACCCCGAAGACGATATTTACCGAGCAATCGCTGAGCCGTGGGGCCTACCTTGCGCGCGCCGGTAATTGCATGGGATGCCATACGGCCCAGAGTGGGTCGGCTTACGCAGGGGGCCGCAGCCTTTCCACACCCTTCGGTACATTCATCACGACCAATATCACTCCGGATAAGGAAACCGGTATCGGCCACTGGAGCGAAGAAGATTTCTGGAAAGCGCTGCACGAAGGGAAGTCACGCGATGGACGGCCTTTATACCCTGCATTTCCTTATACCGAGTATACAAAAATTACGCGCGAGGATTCCGATTCGATTTTCGCTCATCTGCAGACGCTTGCACCCGTCGCGCAACGCAACCCCCCGAACCAGATCAAGTTTCCCTACAACTATCAATTGTTGTTGAGTGTCTGGCGCGCCGTATACTTCAAGCCCGGTGTCTATCAGCCGGAGCCCGGAAAAAGCGCCGAGTGGAATCGGGGCGCCTACCTGGTGCAGGGGCTCGGCCATTGCAATGCCTGCCATGCGGAACGCAACCCGTTGGGCGCGACGGCTGGGGATGATGCACTGGGAGGCGGACAGATCATGGGGTCAAACTGGTATGCGCCATCCCTTACCTCACGCGTGGAAGCAGGGTTTACCCATTGGCGGATCGACGAAATCATCCAGTTGCTCACAATGGGTGTTTCACCGCAGGCGACCACCTCGGGTCCCATGGCGCAGGTTGTCATGGAAAGCCTCCAGCATCTGACAAAAGAGGATGCGCGTGCAATGGCCGTCTATCTACAGTCATTACCCGAGAGCAATTCACTTTCCGCCAATAACGGTCCAGCCATGACAGAACAGGTGCAGGCCTGGTTTCGGCAAGGTGCCGCGATTTATGAGAAGCACTGCCAGGACTGCCACGGCGCTTCGGGTCAGGGCGCTCCAGGTGTATACCCGCCTCTGGCGGGCAACCGGAGTGTCACAATGACACCTCCGATCAACGCGATTCGCAGTGTTCTCAATGGTGGTTATCCTCCAGCCACCATGGGCAACCCACGTCCTTACGGCATGCCGCCTTTCGCCCAGACCCTGCATGATGGTGAGGTTGCGCTGGTGTTGTCATATATCCGCAATGCATGGGGTAATCATGCCAGCCTGGTCACGACAGCTCAAGTCGACAAGAGCCGGGAGGGCATCACATTGAAATGAAGTTCGGATTTGTGTTTGCTTGAGGTGCTCAATTTGTTTGAAGCACTTCGATTGCCGCTCTCAGCCTTGCTGAGAAAAGAACCGGACGCCTGCCGGCATTGTTTGCTCAGTTGCCGCCAGGCAACGCGCTGAAGACTATTTAGCGTTATGCCTGGAGTAGAGGTTCGTCCGCAGGATCGACGATCGGATCTCCCGGTGTCGGGTCGGGATCATACGGTCGAGGATCTACCGGCTTGTCCGGGTCGAAGGGTTGCGGATCTTCTCGTGGTTTATCGGGATCGATGGGGCGAGGGGGATCCTGTACCGGCTTGCCGGGGTATGGCTCATGCCCATGGGGCCGACCGGTTCTATACGATCCGGTTTGAAAATATTTTGTCATGGTGAGACTCTCCCCTCAGGCATATCTCAATGATTACCCTGTCTGCTGACAGGGTAATCCAACAATCCCGGATCGATTAGCGGGAACCGGTACCCAGGTCACGTTTCAATTGCCCACGTATCTCCCCGCTCTTGTTCGCGTCGCTATGAACGTTAACATAGAGGTTTCCCGCCTTGTAGGCATCATATTGGGCGTCGGTCAACTTTGCGTCACCGGGAACGGACCATTCGTTATCGGAACTCTTCTTGAGCGTGATGATATCCGGACCGTTTTTGCCAACCGCTCCCTCATGGATATGCGCGCCTGTGCCCTTTAAATCGGAAGTGGTTATCTTGCCTTTGACAGATCTGTCGTCCTCGACCGTTATCGTGCCGCTGCCGGATGCGGAGGTCTGGACAGGGGGGACTTCCTGATCGCCGCTCAGATTGACCTTGATTTCGCCAGCGGTCGCGAATCCTATACCCCCAGCCAGTGTGCCGGCTATTAACGCAACAATGGCCAGGGTGGATCGCGTACGAAGAACTGTATTCATGGGGTGCCTCCTTTAAAATAATAAATTATGGATTGTGATCGCTTTCTCAACCGCTCAACTGGTTCGCGCGCACCGGTTTTTATATTTGCCGCCTGGTTTTGTTTGGGTGTGCGCGGCGTCAATACGCAATGCTATGCATGAATTAATGATGAGTCCGTACGGTAGCGCACGTATAGAAATGAGTCTCATTCTTATTATAGAGCGATTGAAGCAGTGATTCTCTGAAGATGCCGGGCGGGACGTGGGGTATTGAACTCGGCAATTACTCCCGCAGCACCTTCCCAGGGCAGTTTTTAATGCGTCTGCTCACAATCCGAAATTATTGCCAACCCCCGGAACCCTACTTGACCGGAATGGGATTATTGCGTGCTACTGGAACAGCGGTAATACTGTTTTGCGGACTGCCTTCAATCAATCTATCGGAATAGGTCAGGTATATAAGCGTGTTGCGCTTGGAATCGACGACGCGCACAATATGCAGGCGCTTGAATAAAATAGACATGCGTTCGGTGAATACATCTTCCTGCCTTGGGATTTTCTCGGGAAAATGGATCGACTCCGTTACTTGCCGGCACGCAATGGACGCCTCCGCCCTATCCTCTGCCAGACCCACCGTACCTTTTAGACCTCCCGTCCTCGCACGCGAAACATAGCAGGTTATACCGTGAACCTTGGGGTCGTCATACGCTTCCATGACCACCCGGTCATCCTTTCCCATCCATCGGAAGGCGGTGTCCACCTCACCGATGAGTTCGGCTTTTACGGGCGTGCAAAACGCAACATACAGTAATGCCAGCGCGACCGTTTCCACGGCAAATCCAGTTTTCAGCATTTCTCCCCCTTGCCAGATTATTTTACCCGTTCAATACCGTCTATCAAGCCAGCGCCTGGCATATGGCGAACTACAGTGAACCTTCGTTTCCATCATTGATGTCATCGAATCAAAATGCATACCCGTTCAGGGTAAAACCTGCTGGAGTAGAACAGTCTTGGTTCTTGAGACGGACATGAGTATGAGATAACATGAGATCCGGGGCGATGACTGTCATCCAGCCCTGCATGTATGGCCTCTCATCTGTGCGTCGTACCAGAAATGGAGCGTTGCATTGCTACCTTTCTGGTTAGCTGGAACCAAAGCTGTGCTTGAACGATATCATACCTTGCTTATCCAGACTTTATTACGATTTAAGTCGGTAACGGCAAGCGCCATGCCGGTAAATTATCGGCAGATTATTGCGGAGAAGAGCCACAGATGAATATCGGCATAAAACGCGTTTATGAACCGCCGGAGAAAGAAGATGGGGTGCGCATCCTGGTCGACAGGCTTTGGCCTCGGGGGTTGACAAAAGAGAAAGCAAGCGTCGATATCTGGTTAAAGGAAATTGCGCCAAGCACCAATCTTCGAAAGTGGTTTGCTCATGACCACGACAAGTGGACCGAGTTCAAGACGCGTTATCGGGCGGAGCTCAAGGAAAACGATAAGCAGGTCGCACTGCTCAAAGAACAGGTAAAAAAAGGAAAGGTCACACTGATGTATGGCGCCAAGGACGAAGAGTGCAATGAAGCCGTTGTCCTTCAGGAGTTTCTGGAGAAACTCTGAACGGTATAGGGTTTCATATCATATGTCCCTTATTGATCGATCGCTCTCGCGGCAACCTTTCCGACCTGTCTTCCCTTAATGTTGGACACATCAGGTCACTGGGCCATAGCGAGTCGGCCCGCTTATCCGCGTAGGATCATCGCTACTGCCGAAACTGCCTGAAATAGGGTATAGACCAAAGTTTCAGGCCCTCGCGAGCTTTTTTTTAATGCAGAGATAAGCCGTTTGCCCTGTCAGGAAAGCGGCACGTCGGGTAAAGCAGAAATATAACGAAGTGCGGTGGCGCTGGGGAGGAAGCAATAAGCTGCGCCACGGCAGGTGACAAAACGGGAAAGTCCAGTAAGCTCGACGGGATGCTTCTGATTTTCCATGGGAACGAGAAAAGTTGCGCCTGAGGCCGAATTGTTCCCAATGACAGGATCTTTGGTATTGCGCAAGCCCGGCGCAAAGCTTCCCTTATTGCTCCAGTCGGACATCAGAAATTCGAACTGATCCTTGAGGCTTACGCCGATAAACAGACCCAATAACCCGCGCTCGATTCCATCATCGGGATTGGCCGGATCATAAGCGGGGCCATAGGGAAGGCCGCGGCGGATAATGCGATGCTTGAGGCCGCCGTTTCCGGCCACCACGGAGCTGCGCGGATTCATGCGGCGGATATGCGATCCCAGCGGGCAGCGGTAGCCGCGAGCATCATCGAATGCATCCGGTACGCTGCCGCTAGGTACGTAGTCGAAACTGTTGCGCTGCTCCATGGGGATTTGTTCGTCGGCGGAATGAGGCGAAAGGGAAAGCGGAACGCCATTTCGCCAGCGGCCGCAGAGCTTGGCGGCTATCAACTCCGGGTCGAGCCCGGTTTGACGGGCAGCGTCTGCCAGAAACTGTTCGAAGCCGTGGCAGTCCTGGGCCAGAATGCGAAAAGCCGCAAAGCTCCCGTTTTGGCCAAGCGCGGCAGGGACCGGCACCGGATAGGTAAAGTCGGCGTACTGGCTGGGGTAGCCGAGAAGGAACTCTCCTGCCGGCGCTTTTGGAAGTACATCTGGCATCGCCGAGGGAAGTCCGCCATCGATGGACGGTTGTGCGAAACCGTCGCGATATCCGAAGTGTGCCTTGCTTTCAGGCAGGCTGCGGGCTTCATGTACGGAAAGCTCGGACATTGCGCCGTGCGAATAAGTTGCCCTGAGCTGGGCGGTGACCTGCGCCAGCACATCCTCCGTTTGGGCGAAGAGGAACAGCAGGATATGGAGATCAGGGCTGGCGAATGGGTCCTTCCAATGCTCCGGGCTGCTTTCTCCTGTATCTCCCACCCGTTCGGCACGGGCTACCGCCCCTGCCACGAATTCCTCCGGAAAAGATGCAAGCGAACAAGCGGGAAGCCCAAGCGCGGCAAGGCCTGCGTAGGTAAGCCCGACATTGAGGCAATACTGCGGTTTTACCGTCCAATCCGTAGCGGTAGCGAGCTTGGGCGCGACATCGGCGGTGCCGGCAGAACCATTACTGCCATCAACCAGGCCGCCTAAAACTTGCCTGGCAGGTTCCGCTTGCTCTATCTTCAAGGCAATTACACGCAGGATCGGCATCGCATAAGTGCGGAGGATGAACCCCTGGATGTCTTCGTATGGTAGGTCAGGCATTGGAAACGGAACTGATAAATAGGAGGTTGTCAGAGAGCTGCGCTCAGGTCTGACTGAGCGCAGCCTGGATATCCAGCACTGTTGCCTGTGGGTAGGCGCTGTAGAAAGGCGCGATGCCGCCCAGATCGTTGGCTTTTATATAGTCCCGGAAAGCACCGCGATTGCGTTGAACAGGCAAGGGCGGCGCATCCTTCATGTGCTGGAGAAGCACATTGAACACGTCGCCAATCTCATCGATGAACTCATTCAGGTAGTCGTCGAACGAGCCGTCGTACGTCGTAATTATCGCCAGCTTGGTATTATTTTCGAGGAACACAAAACGTGCGAAATGTACGATCTTGAGCTTATCGAGCGCAACCCAGATGGGATTTCGTTCTGGCGGGGCCGATTGAATTTCTTTTATTCGCTTATGAAGAACCTGGAAATCCTCAGGTGAGCGAAGGGTCATGACCAGGGTAAGAGGGCTTTGTACTGCTTTTGATGCCTCTGATATGGAGGTGCTGGTGTCGGACGGGGGTGCTTTGTCGATGCCGAAATGAAATAGAGCCATGGAACTTCTCCTGAGATTGGCGGGTGTGCTTATGGCTAATTTTAGAGCCCGTCGTTTTGCTATTGTAGACCACGGAAGCGAAACCGGAAAAATTCACAGTGGGGCAAACCGATATGCCGTACCCTACCGCTCATTCTCATCAAAAAAAAATATTGTTCCTTTGCAAAAATCGGCGAATAATAAACGCTAACGCAGAACTACGGGTTCTGAACGATGAATAAATTCCAAGGTACTTTCGCCGCCATTCTCTTGAATCTGGTTCTTGGAGATTCAGCTTGGGCGCAAGAGGAGACGCAACCCGGGAGGGAAAAAGTACAGGCTTTGCATCCGGTCAAGCAGGCGCTCGAGCCCCACGATAAAAATATCAGGGTGGATGTGCGGAATGATGGCGACCAGATCACCATTGACGTCAATTTTGTCGTTCCGGTCGCGCCCCAGAAGGTATGGGCTGTACTGACCGATTTCGAAAACATACCCCAGTTTAATCCCGGTATTCTATCCAGTAGAATCACCGGCAGAACAGGCAATCATTGTCATGTTGCGCAAAAAAGTATCACGAAATACGGTTTCATTGTCTTTTCATTTGAATCCGTCCGAGAAATAAAGCTTGTCCCCTTCGAGAGAATCCACGAACGCATGATCAGCGGCAATATGCGGAAAATGGAGGAGACTACGGAACTGCTGCCAGAACGAGGGCAAACACGCATCATCTATCGTGCGGTTTTAGTTCCTGGCGTATGGGTTCCTCCAATGGTGGGGGATGTGTTCGTCAAACAGGAGGCGCGAGAGCAATTCCAGACATTAATCGATGAAATAATCAGACGAGAGCGGGTGAAAACCGTTAGCCGATAATGTAACGTCGCATCTCATTGCACCGGTTGGTAGATGCGGTTTTTCATTATGAAGGAATGAAAGGCTGGAAAGCGCAAATTGTCTTTTTAAGAAAATTAGAATGGATGGATTGATCTGTCTGCTGGATTCCCGGTAAGCTTGCTTCAAGGTTCATCTTGCGCGTCGCGCGGTTCTCGAGGCGGCGGTTCGGCAGCGGATTCACGGCGCAAGCCCGGAATCTCGACCACGTTGTCTCTGGCTCTGTCGGATGCCACATCAGCTGCGCTATCGTCTTTCCCGCTTTTGTGTAGCTGGTAAGCCTGGATCAGCAGCGAAATACCGAACCAACCAGCGATCAGCGCGAAAGGAATCACCATCAGCAGCGGCTCCACCAACGCAAGCACGGCCAGAACCAGCAACGCAGTGCCGCCGGATAGCATGATTTTCGCCTCGGCCGCGCCGAGGACAAGGCGGTTGGTAATGGCTGCCCCGACGGTGTTGCCGACCCGGATCGCGCCGGCGGTAAGCCTTCCCGCACTTCCGCTCTTGCCGCTACCCGTACCCATGCGTTGCAACCTGGGGAGAGGTTCGCGTTCCGCCACAGGACGTACACGGTCCTTTTCACTGAGCACGATTTCCGTAGCGTTGTCCAGATCCTGTAGATACATCTGTTCCATTTCATGCGCGAACCCCGGGTCTTCCACGGCAACATCCAATTCCCAATTGCCGAGCCAACTGGCCAGATTGAGGTTGCTTGATCCAACGCGCGCCCATCGCCCATCCGCAACGGCTGTCTTGGCATGCAACATCGATCCATTCCACTCAAATACACGCACTCCGGCTTCCAGCAAAGGCCGATAACCCGCGCGCGATATCGGCCGCAAGAACTTGAGATCGCCGCTCGATCCCGGCACCAGCAAACGGACGTCCACGCCATCCATTGCCGCGCCTCTCAGCGCTTGCACATAGCTCGTGGTGCCCACGAAGTAGGCATCGGTAAGCCACAGCGTTTTTTGCGCCAATACCGTTATCAGCTGTTCGAGACGGTATAATCCAGCGGTGGATGCGACATGGCCCAATACTCTCATGTCGACTGTGCCCGCTACAGGAATTGATTTCTGGTCCGGCAGTTCATCGGCTGGGATTTCCGGCCCAGCCTCAGCCCAGGCGCGGAAAAAGGATTGCACCACATCGGCCACTACCGGGCCGCGCACTACGATGCCCGTATCGCGCCACGGCGGAATATCGCGTTCGGGATAACCTGCCCACATCTGCCCGACACATAATCCGCTGACAAATGCAATACGATTGTCCACGGAAAGCGACTTTCGGTGAAGCCGGCTTACCCAGCCCAACGGGCTGTTGAAGCGTGGTGGATTGAAACAGCGCACCTCGACGCCGCCATCGCTGAGGCGCCGCCAGAAGCTGCCCGACGTTTCGGTCAGGGCACCCATCCAGTCATATAGAACTCTTACCCGAGGACCTTCTTTTGCTTTTGCGATAAGCGCATCGGCAAACTGCTGGCCAATATTATCGTCACGAATAATATAATTCTCGAAATGAACGTTCTTTTCCGCTGAACGGATTGCCTCAAGCCACGCGGGATAATTCTCGCTTGCATCCTTGAGGAGGCGAATGCTGTTACCGTGCACGAGCGGAGCGCCCGCCGCTCGTGAAAATGCCTGGGCGGCCAGAATTCGCGTAGACTGCGACGCCTCACGCAAATGTTCTTTCAGTTTTACGTTTGCCATATGTTATCGCATCATGCGCGCGTATCGCACAGCATACCTGCTTCAGGCCGCCTCAATTTTATGAATGACAGCTCGGGCATTACTCCTCAACTTCCTCGCCAAACTTGAAATCGACATAGCACCGCATGGCGGCGATCAAGGGCGTGAGTCCCTTTTGCCGGTTTCTTCCGGATCTCATATAGGCAGTGCAGTGCTCCGAACCGGCCTCCAGGCTATGGCTGAGGTTTATTCCCTCTCTTTCTATAATGGGTCCACCTTGCGACCAGTTGCGCGACGGCTCCCAGCGAACATGATTGATGACGCAGTGCGAATCAATTACGTGCACGTCCGTTGCACCATTTGCTTTTGCTGCCCAGTAATCGAGCAATTCATCTTTAAGCTCGGATACTTTCATAACCGTTCTCCTTTAGGAACTTTTCGATAGGGTCACAGGGGCTACAGCTTCTGCGTGCGGTTTGCGTAATCGTTCCGGCTTGCCTGTCACCGACAAGATTCATGATGGAGTAAGACCGCCATGATCCGACTCTCGTTTCATCTGGAATCATGAAATCGTCTTTCGCACATCATAGCTATATGGTCAAGTCGGCGGCGCTTCGTACGCGATGGCGGCGGTAACAGGATAATAAGAAGGGTAATAAGGACCCGTTTATATTCTAGTATACTGCGCGTACGCGATGACAAACGTTTGCAACCGCACAGACTTCAATGCGCATTCACTTATGATTTTAGCGATACACGGCTTTAAGCGGGACCACAAAACCAGCATTTTTTAACTCAGGAGATCGTTAATGAAAGTACGGACATTGCTTTATCTGGTAACGCTTTTGCTGACTGTACCCATGCTGTCAGGCTGCTGGCTGCTGGCAGCAGCGGGCGTAGGGGCTTATGGCGGCTATAAGGCAAATGAAGAGGGTTATACACTGCAGAATCCAATCAAAAAGGAGAAGACCGAGAATCGGGAAGGGAAGGATTAAGCGAGAGCGGCCAAGCCGCAATACGGGCCACTCGACTGATCCTGGTGGATTTCAATGCGCCTTTGCTTCTTCGATTCAGACTGCGTGCGACTTCCTGTCCGTTCGGCTCTGCCACTCCACTACCCATGCTTCAAACTCGTCGGCTGCCATCGGCCAGGCATACAGGTAACCCTGGCCTTCCTTGCATAAGACGCTTTGCAGAAATTCCGCCTGCGCTTCGGTCTCCACGCCCTCGGCAATAATGCGCAAGCCGAGGCTGAGGCCCATGGCCACAATCGCCGCCGCGATGGCTTCAGCGTCAACATTGCCCGGCAAATCCCGTACGAAGGACTGATCGATCTTCAATCTGGCGACCGTAAACTGCCGCAGGTATGAGAGGCTCGAGTAGCCGGTGCCAAAGTCATCGATCGCGACCTTTACCCCAAGCGCGTCCAGTTCCCGTAATTTTCCCAGGGTGGGTTCCACCCCCTGCATCACTACGCTTTCGGTGAGTTCCAGCTCCAGGTTGCCGTGCGATAATCCTGTATCCCTGAGCGCGCGCTCAACGGTGGTTACGAAATCGGTTTGCCGGAATTGGACCGCCGAAACGTTGACCGAGATACATATATCCAGTAACCCCCGGTCGCGCCATATCCGGGCCTGCCGGCAGGATTCGCGCAGCGCCCATTCTCCGATCGCGAGAATCAAGCCGCTGTCCTCTGCGACAGGAATGAATCGAATCGGCGAAACGAGCCCGCGCGCAGGATGCTGCCAGCGCATCAGCACCTCTACGCCGATTATTCGCTCTGTCGCAAGCTCGATTTGCGGCTGATACACCAAAAATAGTTCACCGCGTTCAGCTGCGCCTCGCAGATCGTGTTCGAGACTGAGCCGCTCGATTGCCCGCGCCGTCATGTCATGTGAGTAGAATTGATAACGGTTCCGGCCGGCCTCCTTAGCGGTGTACATCGAGGCATCTGCGTTACGTAATAGAATATTGGATTCCTTGCCATTATCCGGATAGATGCAAATGCCGATGCTTGCAGTCAACAGCAACTCATGCGCTTCGACCAGATATGGCTGCGATAATCCAAAAATAAGCTTTTGCGCAACACGTGCCGCATCCTCTGCCGTTTCAATCTCACTCAATAGAACAACGAATTCATCGCCCCCGACCCGGCTTACCGTATCAACGCTACGAATTGAAGCCAGCATGCGTTCCGCGACGGTTTTCAACAAACGATCGCCAATATCGTGTCCAAGCGAATCGTTGATCGGCTTGAAACGGTCGAGATCCACGAATAGCACAGCGAGCCGGCCAGCACGCCGTTCTGCACGTTTAATCGCGACCTTCATCCGGTCCGCTAATAACGCGCGGTTGGGAAGCGCAGTGAGAGGATCGTAGTGAGCGAGTTGCATGATGCGCTGTTCGGATGCTTTGCGTTCGGTGATATCGCGTGCGAGAACAATGAAGCGAGGCTCCAGCTCGGCACTCGGTTGCTTTCGGGAAACGGAGAGTTCGAACCACAACTTGCCTTTTTCTCCTGAAAGCTCCAGTTCCACTTGCTTGCCGGAGGACAATCCTTTTTTCCGGGCCTCCAGCAATGCTGACAGGACAATATTGGCCGCGCCCGGCGGAAGGACATCTGAAATTTTCTTGCCAAGCAGATCTGCAACAGGAGAGCCGGGCAGGTAAGTGCGAGCGGAATGGTAGGCATGGCAACAGCCGTCGAGATCGAGCTCGAATAGCAGGTCGGGTATGGCATCCAGCGTGGCTTGCAACTGACTTCGCGCCGCAAGAATTTCAGCCTTTTGCCGCTCCTGCTCGGTGACATCGCGGATCATGGTGACAACGTAATGCACTTTACCATTATTGCTGTGCACGCATTTGACATCCATGTTGGCCATTACAATCGAACCGTCCTTGCGGATGAAGCGTTTGTTCGTTGCATAGCCTTCCGACTCTCCCCGCAGGACACGTTCCAGATCGGCAGTGTCTTTTTCCATGTCCGCTGGATATGTCATCTCAACCAGATTCTTTTCGGCAAGCTCCTCGCGGGAATAACCGAGCATTTCGCATAACTGGTTATTGAATCGCAGCCAGCGCCTGGTATCGGGAGAGATGATTGCCATACCGATAAATGGCAATTCGTAAAAATATTTGAGGAGCCGGTCTTGCTCGGCGGTGCGGACAATCAACGCCAATTGATGAGCGCGCTGCTGCTGACGCCAGAGCAGAAACAGCATTACGCCTACTGTAGCCATCGCGATCAAGATTACCACGCTGACCCAGAACACCAGGGTCCATAATTGGGCAAGTACTTCGCTGTGATCGATTTTTGCGAGCAGCTGCCAGCCAGAGCCGGAAATTGGCCGGTAGACTGCAACGACCGGCTCGCCGCGATAGTCGGTTCCACTCGCCGTCCCACGCTGGCCTTCTCGTGCTGCAATGGCGCCAGGCAAGTCTTCTCTCGCCGCTAACGACCGGCGTTGCGGCGCGGTCACCCCGGAGCCGCCGGGGTAGCGCAATTTATTAAGATAGGTGATATTTTCACCTTCTTTGCGGACTAACAATGTTTCCGCGCTGCGGCTGTGGCCCGGCCATTTTTCGACCAGGGGGACCAGAAATTGCCCGAGATCCGCACGCAAAATGACTACCGCCACAGCCTCGTCGCTTATCGTATCGTGAACCAGAGGCACCACCATATCCAGCCGGGCTTCTCCACTTTCGTCCAGAAACAGGTCACTGCTCTGTATCTGGCGGGTCTGCAACGCAATAGACACCAGCCTCCTGGTAATGGGGGCCAGTTTATGCGACTCTCCTAACGTCAGGAGAGATTGGCCTCTCGTATCCATCAGCAGCACAGACTCGTAGCTATAAGCCTGTCGAACCGCTTCCAGCCGGTTGCGGATCAGCTGTTGCAAATGCTCATTCGTATCGTGCTTCAGATTCACTATCCGCTCGATGAGCGCCTGGCTCATCGCTAATGTTTCTGCATCGCCATGCCGCTCGGAGAGCCAGAGCTCGATCTGTTCTGCTTTAAGGTCAACGATAGTTTGGAGATCTGCGTATGCATCCCGCTCTATTTGTGGCTCATATACCTTGACGATGCCGATGCTGACCAAGGGTGCGACCATGGCCAGCGAAAAAAATATCAGCAATAACCGATTTGGCGAGACGTTTCCGGGATCAGGTACGGGTACGCCTAAAGGAGTGGCGGTGCCTCGCCCCCACTTAAGCAGCAGATAAAACATGACACTACTGATCGCGACAAGAATCAGTTCTTTCGCGAGATAGGCACGGCTCCGCAAAACCGGATCATCGAGGGAGAGCGAAATCAGATAGCCCGCAACGACAATCCATAGCGTTGAAAAGGCGGCGTAAAGCAAAACGATGAGCCATGGGTTGCGACTCGTCATATTACGGTTGAGCGGGAAAGGAACTTTATCATCGAGTATCAAAAAAGTGGAAGCCACTCCGGAGATGAGAACGTTCCAGTAGATGATGCGTGACTCTTCCGGTCATCTTGCCAACCATGAAATAATGGCGGGGCTTCCGCTTGTAAGTTGAGCATAAGAGCAAAGCGCTTTTCTGTGTGATGGCTAACAAAGCGGAGCATTAAAGTGCTCGTAATTCGCTGCAACTCTATGGATTTCTTCCCCATGGAGCAGAAACATCATATAACGAGCGCGAAAAAAAGAAGCGACCTGCTTTCTTGATTGAGCCGGCCATAAAAACGACTCCGGGGTCGATGGTTCCTATCTTATCCAGGAGGCCCATCTTAGCTATACTATGCGTACTGCCGCGGAGGAACATCATGAAAAACCGGAATGCCGTCATTGCCTTCATTTTATCCATTTCGTTTACTGTCTTCATCTTGCCGGGAAGCGCGTCCGCTGGAAGCGCCTGTCATAATATTCTTACGAACGGGTTCTACAGCGAATATGCCCGAATCGACGCTCGGCTGAGAGACCGATCGCTATACGCGGAATTATGTTCCTCCAATTTCGAGCAAGCATTGACCGCAATCAAGCGCGCGCGTCGATCCGCCGATGATGGCTCGTTAGGTCTTTCATATGGGCTCTTCACCCTCGACGATGGCGGAACGAGCACCGGTGCGAACTCCGGGGCAGGCTCATCGGGCCTGGTCTTGAACGAAGAGCGATTCATGCAGTGGAAGAGCGGCTACTGTTCGAAGAATTCAGCGGTGGATTCATCCCAGGCAGCCGAGTTTTTCATGCAGAAGGCAGCTGTCGGGCATCCGGTCGCCTTGAAGGCTGTGGAGGACTGGTCTGCCTGCATGCAAAAGCGGGAAGGGCTCAGCTGCTGGGCTTCCCCGAGCTTTCCTTTGCCGCGCAATGAAGAGTTTCTGCTGAATGTCAAATGGACAAAGACCGGTTCTTCACAATCCCGGGCGCGGCCGGAAGTACGGCATTCTTTCCTCACACGGGGTGCAGTCTCAAAATTTGAAGGTACGGAACCCCGGAGGATTTTACCGGTCGGCTATAAGCTAAACGCAGAAACGTCGCAGATTGGGGTGACACGACCCGTGGATAAAGCAATATTCGCCAATCTCAAGATAAACGATGAGGGTGCGGAGCACAGCTGTAGTGTTTTCATACCGAGTGACAGCGATTTTACACTTTCAGCACCCTTCGTTAACCGATTGAAGTTCAGGTATCCAGGCTAATAGTAGCGCTGCTTACCTCAGCATTGCCACGCCCTTTAGAACATCCGCGAATTGCTGGGCACGGTAGTCCGGAGCCACATCCTTATAGGATTTTGCGCCCTGGTTGGAATCAATGAAGATATTCTTGATGCCGAGCAACTTTGCTCCATGGATATCCCTGAACATGTCATTGCCCACCCAGATCACTTCCGTCGGCTTGAGGTTCATATTGCCGAGCATTCGTTGAAAAAGACGGGAGTCAGGTTTTCTGAAACCATAATTGCTGGAGATAACGGTAGATTCGAAGTAGCCTTCCAGTCCCACGGCACGGATTTCAGGCAGCGCAAAACAAGACTGGGCATCGGATATGAGCGCCAGGCGATAACTCATCCGCAATTCATTCAACACTTGTCTGACGCCGGGATATAGCTGAAGGCGATTGCAGGATATGCCGCGGTAAATATGGGAAATAACCTTGGCTATCTGCCCCCGTACGGACCCTGATCGGATGCCTTCCTGCATGAGTAATTCGTTCCATATGGCTTCCACATCAATTTCAGGATATTCCTCGCCGCGCGCTTCCTTCTGCTGTTTCATGATTTGATAGTAGCGGTCCCTTACTTCCCAGCGGTGCAAATATACGCCCTGGTAGGTCAGATAGTGAGCAATCGCGCGGTAGATTTCCTCCATCGACTCATCGGTCTCGATATCGATCAGCGTGCCGTAAAGATCAAATAAAATGCCTTTTATCATCGTAAGTTACCTCAACGTTTTTCTGGCTTCATCCAGTAATCGCCGGCTATATTTTTTATCGATCCATGCATTACGGGCAATGCGCAGGAGGGTGAGCCCCGAATAAAAAGGGATACGCCGCGTGATAGCGCCGAAAGCGGCGTCCCGATCAGGGAAGTGACAGGCATACTCCCATAAAAAGTGTCCGATAAACGGCTCGGCCAGCCATTTATCACCGGTTCTCTGCATGAAGAAATGCTGGAGTTCTCCGACCACCCTCCCAAGATCAAAAACCCTGTCCGCCGATTTCATCCGTTCCAGATCGATAACGATCACCCAGGGGCCGTCGCCAAAGAGAATATTAGCTGGGGTGACATCGCTGTGAACAAGGACCTGCTGGTCTTCCCACATACAGGTTTTCTCCCGCCACCGGTCCTTGAACCGGTAAAACTCCAAGGTCTCGTCCTGTCCCACCCGTTGGGCATTGGTCAATTGTTCCATAATGCGATCAAAATATACACTGTCTTTGTTGAAGTCTACTTTACTGTCCTGCGCAGTTCGGTTGTGCAGCGTAGCGAGAAAATAGGCTAGAGCAGCAAGTTTTTGAAAAAGAATATCGCGGGCGTTTTCGCGAATCGCCTTGACGATGAAATCCGCAAGCGGCGTGCCGTAGCAGAATTCTTCTACCAAGACCTTATTCAGATCGGCGTTTCGCCCCAAGGGGCGCGCGACGTAATGCGGATAGCCATTAAAGCCGATGCTTCGGAGATAATTCAGGTTATTGAATTCTCGCTCCATTCGATGAAAGGCGACCTCCGGCCCGAAGCTGGCGACGCCGCCAAAAAATTTTCCGATAATACGGGTGTGGCTGTGGCGGTCTTCGTAGAGGTAGACGTGATTGGAAGCCGGTAGCCGATATACACGGAAGTCGGGAGAATTCATGCCGACGCCCAGCAGAGGAACAATATCGTTACGAAGATATGTATAGAAAGGATCGTGCGTCGAAAGACGACCGAGGTATTTCACGTCCTATGGATTGCAATAATCATTGAAATTCTCATTGAAATTCTCAAGGTCATGCATACGTAAGACTCACGATTGATCTCTTTGCTATACAACCGGCCGAGGTTCAGGTATCCGTAATCGGCCAGCGACATCAACCTCTGAATACAATATCAAATACCGCGACCATGAACTCAGGTTCCTCTGTTGTCGGTGAGCGCAGTTTTACGATCAACGCTTCGGGATCGGGAGTGCTCTGGAGGTATGGATCCTTGTTGTTGTATGGATCGCCTTCGAAGTACATCTGCGTTACGAGGACGTCGTGGCGGCCTTTAACGTCGAAATGAATATGCGCCGGCCTGATGCCTGTGATTCCCGCGGGGTAATGTATCGGTTTGATTGTCTTGAACTGATAGAGGCCATCGGAACCGGTGGTTACCGCCCCGAAACCCTGGAAGTTCGGATCGAGCGGCGCCGGGTTCGTATCGTCGGGATGCGCATAGCGGCCAAAAGCATTGGCCTGCCATATTTCGATCTCCGCGCCCGCCACTGGGCTGCCTGCAGGATTCCGCACGCGTCCGGTAACAATAAGAGGCTGCCCTTTTGCACGACCCGACCCGCCCGGTACCCGAGTCAGGTCTCCGCTACGATCGGGCTTGCTCATGATGGGATAAAAGGGGCCCAGGATCTGATCTTGTGTCCGGTTCAGAGCGGGTTGCGCAAAAACCGCAGTGGCCGATGGCAACATGCCTGTGGCGAATAGTGCAGCCGATGCTTTCAATATCATGCGGCGACTCAACATGACGGGATGATTTTGCGTTCTCTTATCCGGACTCATGGTGGATATCCTCTTTCATAATAGCAGGTTAAAATTTGACGCGGTATTCTGCTGCGGCGCAGTACGATCCTCACCAAAAGGGGAAACATATCCTGTCTCCTGGAAGGGAAGCCTGCTCCTCCAATGAATTCTTCCATATAAAATTACGTTGGTACAGAATGAGTATACGCTTGCGCAATTGATGCTTGTTCTCGATACAGACGTTAATCGGCTTTTCTATTTTCCCATTATGTATCTGATAATGATTTTTAATACAGCTACAGCTGCCCTCGTGGATAACAGGTTGAGCGTTGAATCTGGGCATTTTTCAAGTGCGGCAGCCAGCGTTGCAGCGCATGCCCGGGTGTAGCCGGAGTATGGATATCGCTGTCGTCGGCGGCGGACCGGCCGGTGCGATATGCGCGCTCATGCTCGCGCGCGGCGGCGCGCGCGTGAGTCTTATCCATTGGGGCGGTTATGCCGCTGGCGGCATCGAACTCGTGTCTGGCCACGCGCGTCACCTTATTGAACGCTGCAGCCCCGATTTTTTTCGGAAGGCATCGCTCGGGGTAGAAGTCCTTGAGACGATATCATTATGGGATACGCCCGAGCCCGTCACATTTAACGCAATGTTCAACCCATGGGGTGCCGGTGTCGCAGTAGCGCGCCCGCTTTTCGACCGGGCGCTGCGTCATCTGGCTTGCACGGCGGGTGTATCCATCATTGACGATGCCAAAGTTATGAGTATTGAGCGCAGCAAGGATCAGTGGCATCTTCTGATGCGCTCGGCCGGAACCACCGCTGATGAGGCCGAAAGTCATGTATCCGCCAGTTTTCTGGTCCTTGCTACTGGCCGCGTGGCTGCACAGTTTGTCGATCGATCACCCGTAGCCGAACCATCGGGAATTGCCTTGATGACATTTTTACGAATGCCGGGTAGCGAGTCAGTCAAATCGCATGGAAATACGCTTTATGTCGAGGGCGCGGACAACGGCTGGTGGTACGCATTACCTGCCGGGGACGGCAGTTACTTCGCCGGTTTCTGTACTGATCGTGATGAGGTTAAAAAACGACCCGCCTCCCTGAAGGATTTTTTTGTCCGCGCGCTTCGCAGCACTCGGTTGATTGCACCTCTACTGTCGACCGCTTCAGGAAATATACAAATATCCGGCCGTATGGCTGGTGTCCAGGTATTCGACAGGATGTCGGGAGAAGGGTGGATCGCTGTCGGTGATGCTGCTTATGCGCCAGATCCGCTCAGTGGGATGGGAATTGAATTGGCGATTGAATCCGCGCAGCTCGGGGCGCATGCGCTGCTGGAGGCTACGCAAGGATCAACGCAATCCCACGCACTCACGGGATTTGCGGAGTATGAAGACGCGATACGAGAGCGCGTGGCCCGACAGGAAAAGACAGCGGCATACCATTACGGCCGCCTTTGAAAACCTGGAGCGCCCATGGTATTGTCATATCATGATCCAGCTGATCTTAACCCGGATGTTTCATAAATTGACGCGCGCCCTTGCTGGTCTTTTGTTTCGTATGAAAATTTCGTTCAGTCGGGCGTATGAATAGCTACGCCACTCTTTCACAAAATCTCCCTACAAAACAAAATCCTGCGCAATCATCACGCGAATTTATGAAACATCCGGGTTAGCCGATTTTTACGGCCAACATGGAAATTGAGCCCCCATCGAATCCTTCCACCGGAAAACTGATTTTCTCATTTTTTCGGCGTTGTGCAAGGACGTAGAGAAACGGAAGGTAATGCTCCGGGGTGGGTACCGATAACAATGCGTCCTGCCCAAGTTCTTCATATGCTATGAGCGAATCGACATCGCCCGAGCTTAACGACTCACGTATGACATTCTCGAACCGGACAGCCCAATCGTATGGTTCTACATTGTGCTTTCCCCACGCATATGCGTGCAGATTATGTACGATATTCCCACTGCCCAGGATAAGCACCCCCTGATCGCGCAACGATGTCAGGCGTCGGGCCGTGTCATAATGCCAGGCTGCTTCCCGGGTTTCATCTATGCTCAACTGAACGACGGGAATATCGGCATCGGGAAAAATATGCATGAGAACCGACCAGGCGCCGTGATCAAGACCCCAGCTTGTGTCCATGACCGCAACTGGCATCAGCAAATCCGCGACTTCCGCCGCGAATTCGAGGGATCCCGGCGCGGGATACTGAACTTGATGAAGTTCGGGGGGAAACCCGCCAAAGTCGTGAATAGTCCGCGGATGCGCCATGGCCGTAATTGCTGTTTTCGGCACGTACCAGTGTGCCGAGATGCAGAGAACAGCTTTGGGTCTTGGGATTAGCGAGGCGCCGATGGCAGACCACGCTGCGGTATACCGGTTGCGGGAGATCGCATTCATCGGATTGCCGTGGCCCACAAACACTGCGGGCATCGATGCCTTGGGGTAGGGCATGGGATTAAATGAATATAAAAAGAAAGGCGGGGAGTATCCCGTGACTCATCCAAATTTTCCAATCACTGAATCATCGCATAATCCGGGGGTTTCCGGTGGTATAGCTCGCCGGCAGCGTAGCCATGACGGGAATGCCCGAGTGCAGGTCAAGATGCGGGACCGACAACAGACTTCAGTCAAGCGCTTTCTTTATGAAGCAGCATGGCGCTCTCATGCTTTTTCCTTTCCGGTATTTTTTCGATACTTATCCAATGTTGGTGGCCACTCGATTGGAAATGTCTGAACATTTTTTGTCGGAAGGCTGCCGACCTGTAATCGAATAATGCAGAATCTATGCCGAACACATCCTGATCATTACTTTTTTTCATTGTGCGCCCCTGAAGGGAGTAAATAAAAAGCCGAATAAACCATTAATAAGTTTTCGAAGCGGTTATTCGCCAAAAAAGGACGAAGGCGTTTTAGGGTTTCCAATATTTTTTCGTCCGCTTTCGAAAAGCATGTACCGCTCCAGCTACGTCTTCAGCTTAAAACGAAACTTTTACAGTAATATGAAAAGCTTCATTTTTCGAGTTCCGCACATTGTCATGGAACGGATCGGGTCTCGTTCGTGCGGAACCGAACGGAAGTCGCATTTGTGGCAAGATTTTATAAGTTCGCGTTTTCACGGAACCGATGAGAATCCTGATATGAAAGTGATGAGGTTGCTATCGTGTCGTTTGATCTATTGACCCTCTCTTCGTAATTTTTGATTGATGGACACGCGCCGCCAGGAAACAATAAGATGAATTTTAATTTTCCTCACCTCAATGCAGAGTTAGCACGTCTTTTGCTTGCAGCGTGAGATGGGTTTACCGAATCTTTACCTAATTGCTATTCCTGAACATATCCGGCTATTATTTTGCCTATCCATTGAAATCCGGATTGCGTTCTCTGTATCGAATTTTTGGATGTAACCCGGTTTATGAAAAACAGAATCGATTCGCACTTTACTCCTGATTTCCGTGCTGCTGTCGACACGGATGAGCATCCCTGGTACCGATCTCGCAGATTCAGTATCTTCGGCTTGGTATTTCTAATCAGCATCGCGATAAGCCTGGCTTATGTTTACAGCCGACCGGCCATTTACGGTAGCGCCGCGACATTGCTGACCTCGGCGATGACTGCGATAGACCGTGAAAGCAGCGAGGCGGATATTCAACATGTCGCTATTCAGCGACAGATTTTCCTGCGGCATGAGCTTGCTGCAGAGGCCGTGTCGCGACTCAAGGCTTCATCAGCAGGCAAATCTCTGCAACAGCTGACCGCGTCCGATATTCAGAATCTGTTGAATGTCGAGCCCATCGCTGAAACCAATCTCGTTGAGATAAAGGCAGAAGGACCGGACGCCAAGTTTTTGCCGCTGCTCATTAATACGTGGATAGATGTGTACCTGGATGCACGGACTGAAGAAGTCAAAAGATTGACAACCGATACCGAACATATTGTGGAGGACGAGGTAAAGCGGCTGGCTGATAAGGTTAGCGCTACCCGGCTGGAGCTGGAGGCTTTCCGAAAGAATCACGACATCTCTTCCACGGAACGTGAAGAAAATGAAGTAGCAGCCCGCCTTAAAGGCCTGAACGATTCTCTCAACAAGGCCAGTGAAGATGAAGTGAAGGCGAGGGCCAACCTGAATTCCATCCAGACCGCCATCGCCCGGGGAAAGGCAGTGGTGCCCGATGATGAGAAGGGCAGTCTGGTCGATCTTGAATCGCGTTTGCAGGACTTGCGCGAAAAGCTGGCGGAACTCGATAAAAAATTTACGCGGGAGTATTTAAATCTGCAACCCGATTTGAAATCCATTCCGGAACAAATCAAGGAACTGGAGGCTGCGGTCAACAATAAACGTAAATATGGTGCAAGCGTCGCATTGAATGATGCCGAGATGGCATTTGCGGCCGCACAACAAACTGTTGGAGAAATTCGTGCTCAATTGAGCGAGCATAAACGGCAGGCATCCGCATTCACATCCAAATTTGCTGAGCACGATGCCTTGAAAACCGATCTGGAAGGTTTGGAGACGCTTTACCGGGACGCGCAGGAGCGGTTGGTACAAGTCAAAACCGGCCGCAAAGATAAATATCCCCAGGTAACGGTCATCAGCAGGGCTTTTGAACCAGTGGAACCGCTCAGGCCCAATTATAGCCGGGATGCTTTGATAGCCATTGTGGGGTCACTATTGCTAGGGCTCTTCAGCGTATGGGTTTTCGAATATTTGGCAACGCAAAAAAAAGAGCAACAGCCGCTGGTTGCGGTTTTTGGCGTGCAGGGCCACCCGGCTCCCGCTGCCCCATTAATCGAACATCCTCATGCCGCGCTGGGCACCGTGGCGGGTCAGCTGGGGCAAAAAACAAACAATGCCCTGGCAGGTCCGGCGTGCCGGGAGCTTTCCAGTCATCAGTTAAGAATTTTGCTCAACGCTGCCAATCTAAAGGGAAAACAACTGATTGGCTTATTGCTCAGCGGATTGACCATCGACGAAGCCGCAGCGTTAACGCCGGACCAGATCGACCTGGATGCCGCAGCCATCAATCTTGCAGGAAGGTCGCCCAGAGCCATTCTTCTAAGCAATCCCATTAAATCGTCGCTCATGCAGTCAGGGGGTCATCCGGTATGGAACCCGGATGACCCAGGGACGCACATCGATCTTTCCGCCGCATTAGTCTGTGCAGCAGTCGACTCGGGTTTGCCTGACCCCCAGCAAATTACCGCCGAAGCGATCCGGCATAGCTATATCGCCTATCTTGTACGCCAAGGTCTGCGACTAGCGGATCTCGAGCAGGTCACGGGCTATCTGGAGCCTTCGGTCATTTCCAGCTACAGCGCGTATTCACCGCCGCAACAAGGCCGGGATATTTACGAGATTGAGCTACTTCACCCTGCGTTGATGACGATGTCGGGCGAAGCCCGACCTACAAACCAGCAGGGAGGAATTTATCCTCGAGGATAAACAACAACCCGCCGCAACAACCCGCCGCAACAACCCGCCGCAACAACCCGCCGCAACGACCCGTAGGGCGGGTTTCACCCGCCGATCAGCCGCAATCGGTAGAGCAGCATTCACCCACTGGGATAAGGCAGCGGTCATAGAGCAGGCTTCACTACCGCAGATTTCCCGCCGCAATCAGCAACAACCCGTAGGGCGGGTTTCACCCGCCGCGATCAGCCGCAATCGGTAGAACAGCATTCACCCACCGGGAAATAAAGTAAAGCAGCGATCCGCCAAGGGCAGCGATCCGCCAAGGCAAATTTCACCCGCCGAAACGAAGCGGGTGCATAAAACCTTACCCGTTCCGATATAAAATTCCCATCGTCGAATGAACCCCGCCAGTGGACCCGCGCGTGGCTTGTCCAGCGGGTTCCCCGATCAAGCCACCGTAACTGCCCCATGGTCATCGCAATGACCGTCGTGCGGATGGTGGAGGTGGCCATCGACCAGATAATCGATATGCTTGCCATGCGGTACGGCTTCATGACCGCAGCCAGGCCCATGTACATGTTCTTGCGCATGGCCTGCGCATTGATGTTCAGGCGTGCAGCTTTCCGGATTGGCCGTGGTTATGTCTATCACATGCTCATCGATATGGCTGCCGTGCGGGTGATGCAGATGCCCGTCATGCAGGTAATCGACGTGTCCGTTGTGCACGATACCTGTATGGCCACATTCCGGACCATGCGGATGAGTATGATTTTCATGCTGTGGCAGGATACAATTGGTCATTTTGCCGCTCTCCTCCAAAAGAAATACGAAGCGCTAAAATATCAGTTTGACCCAATCTGCGACGTGCAGTTCCTGCTGGGCCGGGCAACAAGGCGAAACAGGGCCAAAGCGTGCGCGCGATTGGGATTTTGTTTGGTCGGTTATCGAGTTTGTCCGATGGGAAATGTTTGCCCAGCAGGAGCCAACGAAAGAGGGAGAATATGTTCAAAGAAGCACAGGAAAATCTTAGCATGGAAAAGACGGCGTATGAAAAATACGGGCGTTTGCACGGTAAGTTGATAATGGTAGGTTTCGGCAGCATAGGACAAGCCTTGCTCAGGCTATTGTTTCAACATCTCGAAATACGCCCTGAACAGGTCAGGATAATTTCCGCCGATGCGAGTGGCCGGGATATTGCGCGGCAATTTGGCGTGGAATTTACGCTTCATGTGCTGACAGAAGAAAACTACCCTGCCGTAATCGAGCCTTGGCTGAGCAAGGGAGATTTCCTGCTCAACCTGTCGGTGGACGTCTCCAGCCTTGCCTTGATCGAACTGTGCTCGCAGCGTGGCTCACTGTACCTTGATACTTGTATTGAGCCGTGGTTGGGTGGTTATACCGACAAATCGATATCGGTATCGATGCGCTCGAATTATGCATTGCGCGAAAAAGCCCTGGCGTTTGCACGCGAAAAGCGTGGAGGCCCCACGGCCCTCGTGGCGCACGGCGCCAATCCTGGCCTTGCTTCAGCCTTTGTCAAACAGGCGTTGCTTAACATCGCCGCGGATACCGGCTTGACAGTAAAGAAGCCGGTAAACCCTGGAGATTGGGCCGAGTTGGCGTCTCGCCTTGAAATTAAAACGATCCACATCGCCGAGCGAGATACCCAGACTGCCAACCTGTGTAAGCGTGACGATGAGTTTATCAATACCTGGTCGGTCGAAGGGTTCGTAGGCGAGAGCCTTCAACCTTCAGAACTGGGATGGGGAAGCCATGAGCGCCATTGGCCCCAGGACGGTGCACGTCATGGATTTGGCTGTGATGCGGCCATTTACCTTAACCAACCCGGCGCTGCTACACGGGTGCGCAGTTGGGTTCCATTCGGTGGCGCTTACCAGGGTTTTCTGATTACGCATAGCGAATCCATTTCCATTGCCGATCATCTGACGTTGAAAGAAAACGAAAAAGTAATTTATCGTCCAACGGTGCATTACGCATACCTTCCTTGTGACGACGCCGTGCTTTCCATCCACGAACTGGCAGGCAGGAACTGGCGCTCGCAGTCCAGCAAGCGAATCCTTCGGGATGAAATAGAAGACGGAATGGATGAGCTTGGCGTCCTGCTCATGGGTCATGCCAAGGGCGCCTACTGGTACGGTTCACGTTTGTCGATACAGGAAGCGCGGCGGCTGGCACCACACAACAATGCAACAAGCTTGCAGGTTGTGGCGGGCGTTCTGGCCGGTATAGTTTGGGTGCTTCAAAATCCGGATGCGGGTGTGGTCGAGCCCGACGACATTGACCATGAGGTCGTTTTGAAGATCGCGCGGCCTTATCTCGGAGAAATGCTGGGCGTATATACCGATTGGACCCCTCTATGCGATAGAGGGTGGTTATTCAGCGAAGATGTGGATAGGAGTGACCCGTGGCAGTTCAAGAATATCCGCGTGAGTTGAAGTTCTGGCCGATGTAATCGTAGAGAGCCACCTCTGAAGAGAGATTGTTTTTCCACTGAAGATCGATGGAATATGACTACTGTAGCAGGATTTCCCGTCTGAAATTGCGGAAGGCGAGAATGCGCAGAATTTGAACCCTGCTACCCGGTTTACGGCGGTGTAATGCCGCCGTTATAAAGCCTATGCCTGCCGCTTTGCCAGTTTACGGCTAGTCCTGGTTCAATGGTTCCTGAGCGGACCTCGATCTGATAGCTGACATTTTTTCTTGCCAGTCGTTTTTTATGTCATTTCCATGTTGCCGGGCTTTTGATTGAGAGTGTGTAAACCTTTTTTTCGTAAAAACTTCCGCTCCATGATCGAGCAAAGCAGTAACGGCAGTGGGACCATCCGGGTCGTTATGTTTTTTCACTTTTTTCTCCTTACAAGATCAGCAATAGAAAAAACCCAACCTTGTCCACCTTCAACGCTGAGGTAGGACACATAACTATATTAGTCAGAGACGATTCACTTTGGTTCCCGGCAATAGTAGCCGGCAGCGCGCGCTATAGCAGATCCAAGCGGCATGGTGCAGTGGTAACTAGCCAATTTGTTGTCCACATTTCCTGTGGATAAGTTTGTTGATAACCTATGAGCATGATGACTAAGTAGTCTTTATGTAACGATGTTTCTGTTTTTGTCTGCTTTTTAATCCTTACAGAACCGCATTTGTTATCAGCGGCTTGAACAGGGGGCTACCACTCAAGCAGGTTTGTCCAAAGCAATTTTGGGTAATTGTACCGATTGCACATTGCTTGTGGCCGGATGTGGATTATTACCAAAATGTCAAGAAAAAACTTTGCTATTTTATGGCAGAGCCTGGGTCGATTCCGGGAGTTTGCATCCAGCGCAAGTTTATGAAATTTATCTTTCGATTGATCGAACGCACGTGCTGAGGCGTTGAAATTGCAAGCCCTGACGCAGGGCATGGGCGCTCGCTACTGCAACCTGGGCTGTAGACTGTAGCCTGGGGGTGCATGTCAGGCGGCGTTACTTCCTTCCGCAGGAAGACGCCGCCTAATCGGTATCGTCCTGACCGCTCTACTTGAGCGGCTGCAAATACTTCGTTACGGCCAGTTCGCCGATCTGTCGACCCATGGCAGTGCCCACTTCTCCAGAATTGCGGTAATGCACGCCATCGTAAATGCGTGCATTGTTTACTTCTTGCGTAAGATCATCAATTTTCGTCCAGCTTCGTGCTACGCCACCGGCCGCGTTACTGGTGGTGGTCAAGAGGGGCGTAGGTCCCGTTCCGATCTCCGCTTGCAGCACCGCGCCAACCGCTGCGGCAACAATGCAGTGCGCGCATGGATATTCGGGATGCATCGGCGTCTCAATGAAAGGCAGCCAGGATGGGTCTCTTTCTGTTGCGTCGTTTCCATCGATGTCTCCATTACGAATCGCCGTGACCGGCCGCCAGAAGCCATAATGATACTTTGCATCAAACACGGCGATTAGCGCATCGTGCGATGCTTGCGTCACAGCGGCGAACAAGCGTGCGTTCTGCGTAATCTCTCTCCCGTCAACCTCGGCAACGGAGCGCACGACCCCGTGGTAAATCGGCGGCATCACTTCTTCCCAGAAGAGGGCGATATTGGTCTGTTCGGTAGTACGGCGGTCGCTGTGTTTGCCGCCGAGAGTCTTGACCTCGTTGTAGTCGCGTGCCCATAGCGCACTGTCAAGCGGTGGCGGCGGGCCGGGACGGAACTGCGCAGGACCTGTCATCAGCCACGGTTTCATCTTCGCCCATTGAGGCGCCTCGGGTATTACGGTAGGCACATAGATGCCTGGAGAAGTACGAGGCCGGTATGTTTCACCTGCCGTCGACCCATCGTCGATGCGCCTGGCTAAAATCGCCGCCGCTGCTTCGTTTCCTACCGAAATGCCGTCCGTCTTGGCTCGGCCATCGGCGATGATAATCAACGCCGCCCGGTAAGCAACGTCGATTTCCGCCAATCGGGACGGTACGAGTTTTGCCAACGCGGCACGGTTTGCCGCCGCGATAGCGGCGTCCACCGAGGCCCCTGGGGCCGCTTTAAGCTTGACGTCGCTGACGGGATAGCGCCGGGTAATTGCGTTCACTGCTTCGTATACGGAAGCGTGAACGATAGCCAGCGCCCGATCAACCGGTAATGGTCCCAACCCTGAATCGACAAGAATCTCACCTGCTTTCCGGTTCCAATCGGTCACCGTATCGGCTTTTGCTATTGAACCGGCGAGCATCACGGCTGCAGCAATCGGTAACAAAATCTTCCAGCGTGTCCTGACACTCCAAGCCATATTTTCTCCAAGGTGAGTTAAACAATGCATATAATTTTGGTAGACTGGGCTTCGGCCAGCCTCTTACTCGAACAGGTCAGCATTCTTGCGACCGCTACAAGTTCGATGGCATATTGGTTTTTCGCCTCAAGCGAGAGCCGGAATACAATTTACGTGCGCTGACGCGCATGACGGGCCTCGAATACAAGCGCTCGATTGGATTGATGGGATGCGGAGCAGTTATCTCACTGTTTCATATTATAACCTGCGGAGGAGCTTGAGCTATGGACTTGGAATGGAAAATAGTTGACGAACATCATCAAGAGGTATTTATAGACCAGCATGTCAGAGGTCTCCTATGGATCACGGCCGCAGGTTTTTCGTTCTGGCACAGCTATCCTAATCCGGCCGTTGATCTCTCGCGTGTCAAAACGGTTGAAGAAGCGAAAAAAGCCGTGGAAACCGCACTTCGCATGGAGGAGTATAAAAATCCTGCCGATACAGATAAATAACCGGGGTTAGCCAGTTAACCACGGGCGACGTAATTGACGTGAGCAAAGAGAAAAGGCTTTGAAACTCGCAACATCTTTTGTCGTGAGTTACTCAGGCTCAGTCATGTAATCTCTCAAATTGTGATCAAATTACTTTGGGAGGATGTTTTTTAGTAGCGATAGGATGAGTTTTTATTGTCCACAATTGCTGTGGATAAGTTTGTTGATAAACTCTGCAAAGGGTGGGTAAGTCACGTGCCTGTAACAATATTTTCTTACTTGGCTATTTTTTAAACTTTTTAATATTTGTTTATAATCAATTAGATATGTCAAGAGCTAAGCCTCATGCGAGTTTGCAGGGGATGATCTCGGGAATTTGTACGATTATTATGACAGTGTGGATTACTTCAGAATGTCAAGGGAAACATCCATCGAGTCGATAGGGTCTTGCCTGAAAAAGTCGCTGGAGCTGAATCGTCGTCAATTGCAACTCGCTTCTTCCATCAATGCCGGGTATTCACCGGTTTCTGTAACCAGAACTGATACATGCCCTTAAACGTATCGGGGTTCTCGATCTCAAAGGTATGCCATTTATCTAGGTCGGTTTGGGATATATCCTCGGGAAAACACTCTCTATATCGTTTGGAAATGTCGGGTTCAAGTGAAAATCCGAGAAATGCGAGGTCCAGTTCCCGCAGGTTTTCTTTAAGCAGAGGCAGCGTATAGTGATGCTCTTGAACGTGAAACAGCAAATCACGGCACTCGCTCATCGTATAAAAATCCCTGGCGGACAAAACTTTTTGGAACCGTAGCGCATTTTCGGGTGACATCATGTCCTGCCGGCACCGCCGGATATCTTCCGCATTCGGCGCATATCCCTTCTCGGCAATATAAAGCCTCGCATCAGCTTCATTTTGCCGGGCGAATTCACTGTAGAAGCCCAAACGCATGAATCCACCGGGGCGTAGTAAAGCAAGCAGTTCTCGCCATCCTGCCAGCGGATTTGCAAGATGATGCAGCACGCCGACCGATTCGATGAGGTCGAACATTCTACCGCCCATTTCAGGCGAACCGAGCGTACTCAAGCTGGTAATGTCGGCCTGTGCATATTCGATGTTGCCCAAACCCAATTCCTCGGTTTTTCTTCTTGCGTAACACAGGCTCGTTAAACTCAAGTCCACCGCAAGGACATTAGCATTGCCATGTCGCTGGGCCGTTGCAATCGAATGCTGACCCGTTCCGCATCCGGCTATCAGAATATCGATTCCTGCATCTGCCTCATCGAGCCGGCTCATCGGGATGAACTGCGAAAAAGGAAATCGGTTGTGCAGATAGCGATTAAGCGAGATAGTTTCGCGGCATGAGGGCAGCTTGATCCACCTTGGATACGGGTTTTCCTCATACTGCTTCTGCACCAGGCGGGACGTATCGCCAACGATAGGTGTCAGCTGCGGGATGAGCGAGCGAAGCCGCCGTTCTTCCAGCGGTTCCCGTACCTGTTGTGCTAGCAACGCAGCCACGGCATCGGGTACGGAACGATCCAGCAGCGGCTGTACGAGGGCCTCAGGGGGCGCCACTGAGATCAGCGGGAAATACGCCGCCACGGCTGCCAGCCATAACGGGGAAACCCGCAGTGAGGCTGCCAAAGGCGCAGCAAGACGCTCTTTCAGCCGTTGCGCCAATTCTAATTCTTCGCCTGAGCAGGCAAAAATGTATTCGTTGATAAAACACTGTCGAGCCAGGGCACAATAGAAAACCAGCGCTTTCCCTTCCGGCGCATTGGGAAAAGCATCGGAAAAAACGGCGGGTGAATCAACGGTGATCCTGCTGTGATCGTGCTCGTGGATGGCGGCATGCAACATGGCATATCTTGCCATGGTTAAAAACCGCTCCAGTTCCATATCGCATACCGGCGTAGTTTCCAGCACGGACTGAAGCAAGACGTCGCTGCAGACGTTGGCGAAGCCGGACAGGCCATCCGCGTTATCCGGACTATCGGGGCCAAGGTGCCTACTGGAGCCGTTTGAACCTTGGGTTTCAAATAGCTCTTGCGGCGAAAGTGGATTGGGCCAGGCGCTATTCGCCCGGTCTATGCATTGCCTGATGCCAGGGTTCAACTTGATGAGCGATACAGCCGGGTTTCCGAGATCAGCCGGGCGGCTCCGTGCCTCGGATAGGGCTCTGGCGACAAAAGCACGAATACCGGGAATCTCGTGAGTAAAGTAAACATTTCTAATGCATTGAGCGAATCCGCTTTTTATTTCCGGGTTTTCGCTAATCTGTAGTGCGCATTGATAATTGAATACTGCCTCGTCCAGCTTCCCTTGCTCATTCAGCGCATTTGCCAGATTACTGTATGCCTCGGCATAATCCGGTTTGCGAGCGAGCGCATTGCGATAGCTCGCAACTGCCTCATCCAGCCTGCCCAGTTCTCTTAGCGCATTTCCCAGATTGCTGTGCGCCTCGGCAAAGTCCGGCCTGAGAATGAGTGCTTTTTGAAAGCTGGCGAGGGCGTCTTCCAGATTGCCCCGTTCAATCAGCATATTCCCCAGGTTGCTGTGTGCCTCGGCGGAGTCCGGTTTGAGCATGAGCGCTCTACGATAGCTTGCGATCGCTTCATTCGGCTTATCTTGTTCTCTCAGTGCGTTCCCAAGATTGGTGTGTATCTCCGCAAAATCCCGGTTGAATGTCAGCGCTTTTCGATAACTGGCAATCGCTTCATCCAGTTTGCCCTGGTTCTTCAGCGCATTGCCCAGATTGACGTATACCTCCACCATGTTCGGCTTGAGCCTGAGTGCGGTGCGATAACTGGCAATCGCATCGTCTACTCTGCCTTGCTGCCTCAAGGCATTCCCTAGGTTACCATGGGCTTCCGCATAGTCCGGCTTGAATACGAGCGCTTTGCCGATGAGCTCGATGGCGATCTCGGTTTTCCCCATCTGTCTCGCTATTAATCCCAAGAAATGCAACGCGCCGGGGTGATCTGGCGCTACCTGGAGTATTCGCTGATAGATGGCTTGAGCCTGATGCAGGTCTCCGCTTTGATGATATTGAATCCCTGCCTGGAGGTATTCCGAAATGGACTGAGCGGAGGGGGCGGATGAGGCTCCCGATTCGTGTTTCTGGCAGCAGTGCTTGTACTTCCGGCCGCTATTGCATGGGCATGGGTCATTGCGAGAAATCTTTTTCATGCGTTCAATCGTAATTCATAAATCGATTCGTAAACCAAAATCCGGGCACCGGATAGCACCGGCCTGGAGTTGCGATACAAATATTTGGCGACGTACAAAACGCCAACAAAACGGCCATGTATATCTCCCACAATACCTTGGGTTCCGGCAATAGCATGATGCTGCTGGTAGATTCAAGCCAGGGGCGGTAAACAAAACCATCAGCCGCGCGTTGCCTCATAACAAAAGGATACCGAAGGTCAGGAACGTTGCCTCAAAACTGAGGTAACTTTGACCATAGAAAAGATAGCTCGTAATTTAGCATCAATCTGCTGTTTCAGATCAAACGGGTCCAATGTTTCATGCCGTGTTCGCAGTTTTAACTTGATATCGTCCGTCACAGTTTCGCAGCTCATGACACGCTGATAAGGTGTCTCTGGTGTGTGATACTGCTTGCAATAGCGCGCTCCGATGCGCTCCTTCTATACCATGAGCAACGCCGCTTGATTGTATTGCGAAGGACGTCCAGGACGCCGTGGTGATTTACCAAGTTTGCTTCCCAGCAACCGGATGGCGTACTTGCGCTGATATCCGCACACCGAGCAGAACTCGTCCAGGATCTTGCCCTTGTCACCCCGTCCAGCCCCGCGATGGCGCTTGCGTATCGCCTCAAGATAGACCCGTCTCTCATGCTTGCCCATGTCGATAACCTCCACTTAGTTCGGTTACCAACAATTTGAGGCAACGTATCCTCTTGATGTACTCCTTCGGTTACTTTTTTATTGAGGCAATTCGCGCCGATTTTTTCACCTTGAAATTTTGATTACATGGTCTATTCTAAAAAGTTATTAGATTTTATTTTCAAGCGACAACGTTTACTGGAGTGTATAAACCATGAAAGCTATCCACAACTGTAAAGTCGGAAACTTGATTCTGGTCACAGCCTTGGGCGTCAGCCTTGGTTTCGCGCCGACGGCTTTTGCCGGCTTCCGTTCCTTCATCGTTGACCCCAACAGCAAAGCGGTAGTCGATATCGGTACCCTGGGCGGAATAGATGCGTTTGCGCGCGGCATCAACGATGCCGGACAGGTGGTCGGTTGGTCCAGAACGTCTGGCGGAAATACGCACGCTTTCATTACCGGTTCCGATGGCACAGGCATCAAAGACCTTGGCACCTTGGGTGGAAGCGACAGCTGGGCCTATGGTATCAATGCTGCCGGACAGGTTGTGGGACGTTCCCTCATAACCGGGGATAAAGCTTACCATGCTTTTATCACCGGCCCCAATGGGGTTGGCATGACCGATCTCGGCACCCTGGGTGGGAGTACCAGTTGGGCCTACGGCATCAACACCGCCGGGCAAGCTGTGGGAATCTCCCTGACGAGCGGCGATAAATCCTTCCGTGCTTTTACTACCGATGCGAAGGGTGGGAACATGACTGACTTGGGCACGCTGGGAGGAGATTACAGCGCGGCCCATGGCATCAACAGCACCGGACAGGTAGTGGGCGACTCATTTACGAATACCGGGGATCAACGTGCGTTTATCACGGGTGTTAATGGTGGGAGCATGGCCGACCTCGGCACGCTGGGCAGAGATACGTTCGGGTATGGTGTTAATGATACCGGGCAGGCAGTAGGGCAGTCGAATTCCCATGCTTTTATTTCCGGCGCTAATGGCATGGGCTTGACCGACCTCGGCACGCTGGGCGGATTTGAAAGTGTGGCCTACGGCGTCAACAACGCCGGGCAAGTGGTGGGTGCAGCCCAAATTCCCCTGCTGCCGGAAGAATCGGTCAGCGATTTTCATGCTTTTGTCACGGGTCCAAATGGAAGCGGCATGACCGACCTTAATTCACTGGCAAACCTGCCCGGCGATCCCTTGACGGAGTCCTATGGCGTCAACAACCTGGGGCAAGTTATTGCAGGCGGCTTTATTGCCGCTGTTCCAGAGCCAGAATCTTATGCCTTGATGCTTGCCGGTCTGGTCCTAGTAGGATTTATGGCGCGTGGTAGGCAGGCATGCTAGCTGTTCGCTTCAAAAGCCGGATTTTATAATGCCGAAAACGGATGAACCGGCCTTGCCAGAGAAGAGAGCGTGGATACCTGAAGCTTAGCCTGATCAATCAATAAGTAGTTGATGGACGCGAAAACACGAAAAACCCTATCCTCTTTTACCGGGTAAAAGAGCGTGCAGCAACGCCCATATGTACGGTAACAGACAGTTAGAGCTAGAGCTTCAGGTTATCTTGTATACACGGCGGTTTCCAGTGCCGTCCTTACTAAAAAGGATAATCGAAATGAAAAAATTAAAACTATTCACGGTGATTATGATGCTTGCCGGAGTTGCGGGCTGCCTATCGATAGATACCAGCAAGTCTGGACCACAAGGTCCAAAGGGAGATCCTGGAAGCTCTACGGAAAAGATTATTGTCGTTCCCGACAAGGATTATTAAAAGGCGCTTTCAATGAACGAACCGCTGGGCTCCTGTGATGTCACCGGAGCCCAGCGGTTGAGTAACTATCGGTCATTCTGTTCTATTTCTCACTGATCCACGCCTGTCTGCCACGCTCGCTCGAATGCGAGTTCCTTTCACGCCTCGATTCTCCGTCAGATTAGGCTACGCTACCTGATTTAGCCGTTACATGTTCATAACGGCATGAGAAGGGCGTTTGAGCCTGAATTCAGGCGTCATCAGCTGCTACTGATGGGCGGTTTTGATTGACCCGCATCGCCCAAGCTATTAGTATATGCACCTCTCCAATTCCCCGATAGCTCAGTCGGTAGAGCGACGGACTGTTAATCCGCAGGTCCCAGGTTCGAGCCCTGGTCGGGGAGCCACCGAGCCTTACTACGAACCGTATCAAATCCGGTCTGATTTACCAGTTTTTCCGCGCGGTATTCAATCCTCACGCCCTTGTCATTCACCACGATTTGATCAATGAATGACGAGAAAAACAGCCTCAGTTTTTTCTGATCGTCCGTAGTCACCACAATATCTCGCAGCAAATCCGCCATCTCCTGCACATCATCCTCGGTAATGGGGAGCATCGGGATTTCTTCCTCCTCGAGGGCCACGAGCTGGAGATCAAGACTACTCCGCTGCTGCTTCAACTCGCGCAGGCGTTCGGTGAGGTCTCCCATGTTCGGGGCATCTTTTCCATGCAACTCGAGCACGTCGAAGAGTCTTTTTAATCTCAACTCTACATCGCGCAGGGTTTTTACTATTTCCTCCCGTCGCCTGGCACGGTCTTTTACCCAGCGTCCGGTAATTTCTTGCAGTTCGGAAATCGTTTCGACCAGTCTTTCCCGGGTGAGCACCTTGTCCATGATCGCCTCGATGAGCCACTGATCAAGATCGGGCGCAGGTATCCGCCGATTTTCGCAGCCAGCCCCTTTTTGCGCGGTTTGGCAATTATAGTAATGGTAACGACGACTACGCCCGGTGCCATTCTCCGATCGCATCGCCAAGCCGCATTTTCCGCAGCGCAAGAGCCCTGTAAAAACAAGTCCGCTATGCGGGGATCCCCCGCCGTCAGACTGTGTCCGCTCGCCGAACAATTCTTGAACGCTCATGAAAATTTCCTCCTCGATAATTGCAGGGTGACTTTGAGTAATTATCCACTCATCTCTAGATCTAGCTCGTCCGGTTCGGCTATCAGTTCGGTTAAATACCACCTTACCGGTATAAACCTCATTTTTCAATGTCGCGGTCACCACGTTCTTATTCCACCTCATGCCGCGACGCAATTGGATCCTTTCATTCAGCGTCATGGCGATCGCTTTACATCCAATCCCCTGAATATACAGGCCAAATAACTCCCTGATTATTTGCGCCTCCTCATCAAGTACTGCCAACCTTTTCCGCTTGCCATCCGGTACCGTAATATAACCAAATGGGATACGCCCGCCGTTAAAAAACCCATCTCTCGCGTTCTTTACCATGCTGCGGAGCGTATCCGCGCTGACCTGTCGACTGTAATGCTCGTCGAAAATCTCCAGCATTGACTCCATCATCCAACCGGAATCAGTCCGATTGTCCAGGTCCACGCTGACATAGACTACGCGAGTGCCGCCTTTCTCCAAATCCCGCTTGTACAACGCCGCATCAAGCTTGTTACGGGCAAAGCGCGATGTACTCCAGCAGATAAAGTACTCTACGCTGTACGCCTTGCAATAAGCCACGGCGTCCCGGAAGGCCGGCCGTTCATCCGTCCGGCCAGATATGCCCGCATCGGTAAATACTCTAACCACGCCCGCGTTAAGTGCAGCGGCCTTCTTGTGCCCCTGTTCTATTTGGCTTTCGATTGGCAACCCGTCATCAGCTTGGCGAGACGTCGACACTCGGGTGTAAATAATTGCTGTCGGATTATCCGCCATACCTCAGTTTATCCCCGCTTTGCGATACGTAGAATGTTACGGATGCTGATTTTTTCACATAGCTGCCGCTCCAGCTTTTCCTTGATTTCGCGCGGGGTCAGTTTCATATCCACCAGAGCCTCTATATATCGGTTCCGTTGATATCGGATATACGTGCTGTACCGCCTGATCGGTATTAATAAGCGCCCGTCATCGCCATGATTTGTTTCGTCGGAGTCGAGCATGCGCCAGGCGATCAGCAGATTATCCACACCTATTTTTTCCGCAATATTGATCCAGACACGCTGCAGCCCCATTTTTTGCAGTTCGTCCAAACGCGGGTCCGGTTTTTTTTCGCTCGCCGGCTCGAAGTTCAAAACCATGCAGTTATCCTGGTACCCACCCCCCCGGTCGGGGAGGGGCGGTTCGGCCTGCCGACCCCCCACCCCATCGGTAGGCGAGTCCACTGGCTGACCTGGTGCGCCAATTCCCCCCTCTGAACTTCGCTTTTCATCATCAATCATCACTCTCAAACCCTCATGGTGCCGTTGCCCAACTGCGCTTTATCCTCAAACTGCGCATCTCACTGGTTGTGGGAACCAGACAGAGTTAGCCCGATATTTGTCAAAGTTGCCGACACCTGCCAGATCACCCCGAGACGCCCACTGCTGCTTACTTCCTCTCTCCGATGATGCATCCCCTTATATGGGTTGCGCCATCCACAAACCCGAATCACGCGTTTCGATGCCTGCCTTGAATTACGGCCGCTTGTTGAGTCTCTTCAAAAGATCGCTGACCGGCGTCTTTATTTTCGCCAAGGGGTTCGCTCGATCCGCTTCGCGGGTCAGCTTACGCATGGCCATGTGATCATAGATGGCTGTGCTCTTGACGTCTTTATGGCCCAGCAGGCGTTGGCGGGCAATGATATCAACGCTATCCTCGGCCAACTCGGTGCCGAAAAGGTGGCGCATGGCGTGGGGGTGGAGCTGATCCTCGGATATGCCGGCACGCTTGCCATAACGCTTGACCATCTGCAGCACCGCTCTGCGATTGAGACGCCTGGCCTCGCCGTGATACTGGTCAGGCGTTACTGTTCGGTTCATTAGGCTCACAAACAACACCTGGTCACCGTCAGGCAAGCGCCGGTTTACCTGTTTCAGCTCCGCGTGGTCGAGGTAGAGCCGTAGCAGCAAGTCTGCCTCGGGCGGGATTGTCAACTTGCGCTCTTTATCGCCTTTTTCTACCACCTTGATCAGCATGCGCACCTTGCCGTCGATTTCATCCTGGATGATATTGCTTTCGTTGAGGGCTACCAGTCCGGACACGCGCAGCCCGCAACCTACTAGCAGTGCCAGAATGGCGCCGTCTCGCACCCCGGCAAAAGTATTGAAGTCGGGTTCCCACATCAGCTTGGCGGCGCTGCCCAGCGTCATCACACGCGGGATGCGGCGACCTCTATCCGGATACGGCAGATTCTCGGCCGGGTTGCTACGGATCCGCTTGGTCGATGCCAGCCAGCTGTAGAAACCACGGACTGCGGCAACGTGCGGGCGACGGCTCACAGGGTCGCGTAACCCCATTTTATGGAGGTATGGCCCCGTAAAAGCGAGCAGCTCATCCTGTGTAATTCGCAGGAGGTCCTGATCGACAAAATACGCAGCCATCCGCGTAAGCGCCAGGCGGTAGGCATGAATAGTGCGATCGGACCGGCCGGCGTTGCGTTGCTTGAACTCGAGGAAGCTTTCTATCAGATCAGCCACGGTATGCTCCAAACAGACCACTTGCGGCATGCAATGCCTCCGAGCAGGCAGGGTTGATCCATACTATCTCTGTACGAGGTTTAGCCCCGTCCGCCATGGACTGTTTTTCAAACCGTTCCCATTTAGCATATAACTCATGTTCATACAGTTTGCTCGAATACCCGCTTAGAACAACCATCCCGGAGACGGAATGAAGCAGCTTCGCTAAAGCGCGATGCTCGTCATCGCTCATCTCGTATTTGTATCCGGTATGAGCGGTATAACTCTTAATTCCCCCACGTAAAGACCTGGTGCTGAGCACGTAAGGTGGATCAGCATAGATTAGCGTTTCCTCGGAATCATGCTGCTGGATTACCTCAGCCGCGTCCCGATTTTCAACGATCACTCCGCGTAAACGTTCGATGATTACTGGTAGCGCATCGGGATAGTTTTTCCAGTCGTAGGCCGGTGTTGTATGAGATCGATTGGAATTTGCCCGAAAACCTGTTCTCTTGCCACTGGCAGCAGCAGAGCCAAAGCCCATAAAGCTCCGGACGATCGTTCTCCTCGCTTGTTCTACTGGACATGTGCTGATTTCATAGGAGAGATCGAACTCTGCACGGGCGAAAGGAGTTAGCTTCAGCGCTTCTAGAAGCTCATCTCCTCGATTACGAAGCACACTGAATACATTTACGAGCTCATCATCAAGATCATTATAGATTTCGGCATAGACCCTAGATTTTCGCAACAGAAGGGAAGCGCCACCGCCAAATGGCTCGACATAAACCCGATGTGGCGGAAAGAATTTTATGATCCAGGCGGCCAGGCGAAATTTTCCGCCGTGGTAGCGCAGCGCCGGCCGGGTCACTTGCTCAAGCATCATGCCCAAGGCACCCTTCCCCGGAATAATCAAAGTTATCGCACTTACCGCAGGGAATAACCTCGCGCCCTTTGGACAACTCGTCCAGCAAAGCAGCTTTAGCCTCAGACGCGGCCATAGGCCGCCCATCGTCATGTGTGAACACTCCCTTGAAATTCCTGTTCGACCAGTTTGTTAACGCACCTCTGACACTCAGGCTCAAGTGGTAATACTTTGCCATTTCATACCCTCCCGAAACAAAACCAAAAATACCCATACGCATATCTTTCCGTGGACGCGTGGATCACCTCAATATTAGCCATAACCACATGATTATGCACAATATTTCTTCCGCGTATATCCACGGAAAACCCGTGGATGTGGTTCATAACCCGTGGATGCATTTTTAAGCAGCTCTGCTAACCCGTGGATTGGCGCCTTTCTTTTCCAGGTCCTTTTTCTTCTTCTTTCTTCTTTTAAAAGAAAGAGATAGATATAGATACGAGCCGTGTAGCGAAAAAGTGAACCCGTGGAAAAAACGGCTGAACCCGTGGAAGCGGAAGCGTAACCCGTGGAAAAACAGGGTGAACCCGTGGGGAGGTTCCCCTCCATGATCAATGACTTATATAACTTACAGGTATAAATCCACGGGTTAGCGCGCACACGCCCCCCATCCTTTTTAGAAATTGCGCAAAGCGCAAAAAAAAGCGGCTGCATTCCTGCTTGGGGGGTGCGGGGGGACATTAAAAATTAGCGTCGAGGTGTGGTGTGGCGTGCAGGCCGAATTGATCGAGCCGTGAGAGGCTCAAAGCAGATAGGTGAGATATCCGTCGCATGCCGATGGTGCGCTCAACCGTGTCGGAGATGATCACGCCGGCCTTCTGGATCTGTTTCTTGAATACCCGATCAGACTTGACCGGCAGGCCGTTCCATTTCTCGCGGAGCGCCGGCGTGTGCGCCAGGTGTTCCATGATGTGGCTGGTACGCACCAGTAGGCAATTCTCGCCGTCCACCTTGTCCCATAGGTAGGGATACTTGAACTCGTTGCGGGCTATCTCGGACAGCACGGTTTCAAGGATCCACACCCACGGTTCGCGGTCGGAGCTGGTCTCGGTGATATGCGCATTCATCTCCGCGATCACATCCTCGGCAAAGCCGCCCTGTTTCACATCTATCTCGGCAAACTCGCACAGGAAGCGCCAGGCGGTGAGCAGCGCGGCATAGTTACCCGCCATCCGCACCGCGCCATCGTCAGCGCCGCTGGCGCGGCTGTTGCGCAGGCAATGATCCTTCAGGCTGTCATAGACGCCGATTACCTGGCCACGCGTGAGACCGGTGAGAAATTCAATCCATTGCCGAACAGGGAAGCGCGGCATATCCTCGGGCATGAGCGGGCCTTTCTTGCCGGTGAGCTCAGTACGCACGATCTTGCCGATCAGGCTGCGTACCGGCACATCCTCGCCGGCGAGCATCACTGGCGCCGAGCTCAGGAATTCCGTCATCTCGGTACCGCGACGGTTCAGCGTGTATTGGTAGTTCTCCTGCAACAGGCCGACCGCCTTGTCGATGATGTCCTGCTTGCGAGCGGACAGCTCCTCCCAGCCGACAGGATGCGAGGTGTGCGATATCGAAGTAAGCAAGCGGAACTCCGTCTGCAGGGACTGGCCGGAAAACATGGTGAAGCCGATGCTGCGCTCCAGGCGCTTGATCAAGGTCGATTTACCGTGTCCCTTGTCCGCTTGCATCATCAAATGCGGCCAAAAACCCAGCAAAACCTTGAGATGGCCTCCCAAGCCCCATACAAGGGGCAAGGTTGCGGCGTTACGCTTGAAGGTCATCTGGTATTGCTCAATGACTTTTCGTGCGTCCTGACGCGTTCCTGAAGGGAAGGTCAAATTATGGTATGGGCACTGCTGCTCGGGATTCGTGAAATAGCAGTCAGGACCCTCGTTCAGGATCAGCTTTCCCTCGCGATAGCACAAACCCACGAAATTGGCCGCGTTGCGGGCGCCCAGATGCGCGCCACGCTCCAAAATATTGACCATGCGGAGAAAGGCGGACTGATTCCAGACCGGGCCGATCTTCTTCCAGGTGTCCACGTTATGCAGGCGCTCATCTTCCACCACGCGGCGCACCAGGTTGGCGCCGTGGCGGGGCGTCTGCACGCTGATGGCGAACAGCGTGCGCGGCTGGGTGTCCGTCTCCCCGCTCATCGTTGCCGTGGCGCCAGCGATCGTCACACGGGAAAGGGAGGCGATTCGGAAACCGGCCAGATCCGTGAATTCCAGTTTCTCGTTACCGTCCTCGTCTTTTTTCACCTCGCTGATGTAGCTGGTGAAATCCTCGCGGACCCGATAGCGCCAATATTTAGTGTCATCGTGGTAGGGCAGGTATACCCGGCGCTTGCCGAAATCCTCCTCGACCCGGCCTGGTTGCCCTTGTATCAGCCAGGGCTCCAGCTTCCACAGTGCGCGCTTGAGCGCTTCGAGGCCCTGCAACCGGAGATAATCGTTCACATCGTTGATGGGCTCGTCGTTCCCGTCCTTCCACTCGGATTGATCGACCATCATGGCCGCCACATCCAGCGCCGTGAGGCGCTCGTGCAATGTCCACGCGGCCGCCCGGCCGGGCCGGTGGCCTTTCTCGTCCGGCTTGTCGTTATCCGTCACGATGACTGCATGCTTCCCCTTCATCCACTCCAGACCGACATTATCCGCGTTGCCCACGCCGCGGATGGCATAGGATGCGCTGTAAGACAGGTCGCAGCATTCGATTGAGAGCGCATTGATGGGCGACTCGACAAAATAGACCGTCTTCGCATTCATCAGCCGGCGGATATCACTGGTCCAGCCATAGCCGGATTTCTCGCCCTGGCACTGGGTTTTAACGTTGCCGTTGATCGCGGGATCCAGATAGCGCAGATCCACCGCCATCACGCGGCCGGGGTTGAGGCTGCGCACGATGAACGCAGCGGCTGGGCCACCGTGCCCAGGCTCACCCTCGGCAACCTTGCTCGATCGCCAGTCGTTGAAGCCTACCGTGCCTTTTTTAATTGCACGCCGGATAACTTCTTCAGTGATGCCGCGCCCGGTCAGGTATTCGACCGCACGCTCCGACTGGCTCAAACAGCGGTCAGCGATATACTCGGCCCGGCTCTTCTCACGCGGCTCGCCGCCGCGCTCGGGCTTGTCCAGGGGGATGTTGAGGAATTCATGCAGCACCTTGACTGCTTCGCCCACATCCACACCCCGGACGAGGCACACCATGTCAATGCACGTGCCGCCTTCGTTGCGTGAATGATCCTTATATTTGCGGTCGCCGCCATAGATCGACAGCGACGGGGATTTATCGTCATGATGCGGGCTTTTATAGTTGCCCTTGCCACCCGGACGCTCTAACCCGAGCCACTCGGCTAGGTCGTGCAGATCGATACGCTGCTTGAGTTCGTCAATCGTTGCCATGGGACTCCGCCACAGCGTCTACCGGCACATTAAAGAATCCGAGTTGCCCCCGCCACGGAGTAAATGGCAAAGGTTTTGGATTGCGCAACACGAAGCCATATCGGCCAAAAAACCATGGCGATTTCGACCGGGTTACGCAGTCCACAATTTCAACGGATCCAATGATTCCGCCGCGTTCAAGTTGTTTAAAAGAAGGCAGGTCGAAAACCGGTAGCATCTCCGCTATGCACAGTGAGACCATCAAGTATTCATCTTTGGTCATGCCCTTCGCGGCATGTATCAGCACGCGGCCGCGGAGCTTAGTGGACCAGCTGCGGTTTTCAATGTCTTTGCCCGCATGCAGAATCAGCCAGGCCCAGGGCTGTCGGATCGATAGCGCTTTCATATCAATTGCTGCCATCAGGTTCGCTCAGCACAATAGCTTTGTTGTAATCATCGACCAGGATCTCGATCGGGTTGCCCGGGAAGAGCGGACTATTCAGTACCTGCAATTCCAGGATCAGGTGAGGCGGCCCCACCAACGCTTGAAGCACTTGTCGCAAGGCTTCCTTGTTCACTGAAATCTTTTCATTCATTGCTATTTACTCCTTCCGATAGTCCGCTGATGCACCCACATGCTCGACACGATGCCAAGCGGCCCGCCGGCCACAAAAGCCGAGCGGCTTACCAAGACCAGGTGCACGTGGTTGCTGCCCTTCGCGCTCTCCGTATCCAATCTCGACAAGTGTCGGCATAACAAGCAAATGCTCATTCTTGGAAACGATGGTGCGTAACGGCTCGTCAGCTGTGTTGGAATAATCGCCATTTCCGCCGTTATGGCCTATGCGGGTAATGCACGCCGTTGCCAGCGCCTTCTCGCCACGGTGCGCGCCGGTAATGGTTCGCATCGGTTCATCAATGGATTCCACGCGATCGCTGCCTTGATGCGTTACCGGAACAATAAACGGCCGGTGTGCGTTCACCACGTACCGCACGATTCCCTTTGCGATCCGCCGGCAGGTCGCGTCAGCAAGAGGCCGCTTGCGCTCGAAAATTGAAGGGCAGGGGATAGACCAGTCAATGCACTCAGCGGCCGTACGCCACGGCTTCAGTCGCTTGGCCTTGACCGCCGGGCTCTTGGGATCGCCATGCGTCGGATCCGGCCAGCTTATCGGCTGACCATCGCACCTGGCGATGAGAACCAGCCGCTTGCGGATGGTCGGCGCACCATAATCACATGCTCGCAATTCCCGGTATTCGACGTCGTACCCATGACGTCGCATCGCGTTGCAGAATGCGATAAAGTCCCGGCCTTTGCGCTTGGGGCAGGGATACAGCTTGCCGTCCGGTCCCGCAACCAGAGGGCCCCAGGTCACGAACTCTTCCACGTTTTCCAGCATGAGGACGCGCGGTTTTGTCTTGGCTATCCACCGCAGCGCCACCCAGGCCAAGCCACGTATTGATTTCTCGACCGGCTTGCCGCCTTTGGCCTTACTGAAATGCTTGCAGTCGGGAGACAGCCACACCAGGCCGACGGGGCGGCCTTGCGTTACCGCTAGCGGGTCAATTTCCCACACACTTTCGCAATAGTGCCTGGTCTGCGGGTGGTTAGCTGCGTGCATCGCAACCGCTTCAGGATCATGGTTGATAGCTATGTCGACGTGACGGCCGAGCGCCAGCTCGATTCCAGTCGATGCGCCACCCCCACCGGCGAAGTTGTCAATGATGAGCTCGTGGTGCACGTCGAGGATGAACTGATCGGAGATCATGCCCGCACCTTGTTGAGTGCGGCTTGGAGCTTCCCGCTGACCAATCCAATATTAAAAAATACTTCGTGCTTGGTGGCGGAAGACTGAATGGAGGCAAGCAGACCTATGGACTCTATAAGAGCATGCTCAGTAAATTCTGCGCCCGCCGCCTTCCTCAGCTTGTCATTTGCGGGGTGTGTGTAGAGCGGGATTAATCTATAAGGTAAACTGCATATCTCGTCAGCAATCGCATCATTGATATGCTCGTTAACGAGATCTCGAAACGCGCTGATGAAATTAAACCCTTCCTCGGTATCGTGCGCCGCCCAAGCAATCGGCTCAGATTCAAAATCTGGTCGCTCTATCGCTTCCAGGGCGTTCTGCCACGGCGAGTTTAGATTGCTATGTTCTCCAATCTCAATCCAAAACCGCTCGGAAATCGCATTAGCCAATTTATCTGCCCAATACTCAGCACGATCTTGCTCGTCTATTAACCGTGTCAGATCTTGCTCAGCCTCTGGCGCTGGCGGTGTCGGGGCAAAGTTTGCTTCCTCCAGCGCCAGCTTGAGTTCGGATACTACATAAGCACGACCGTAGTACATCCCCTCCGACAGGATCGCTTGGATTGCCTTCGTCAAGCGATCGTAGTGCCCATCTGGTAACACCTTCCATCCCGGTATATTCATTTCCGCTACCTGTTCGCCATCAGATCGATAAACCAGAACCGATCCACTTTACGCAGATCGACCTGGACCGCATGCGAGCCTATCCAAAGGCGCAGCTTCCTGACATTTATCCGCCACAGGTCGCCACCCTGCTGCGGGGTGCGTTTCGTCCCTTGGCGAACGGCAGGCAACCCTTCCAGCTCGATCCATCGCTTGACGGTGCCACTGTCCACTCCCATCAAGCCGGCCACTTGCCGCGCGGTCAGATGATCGGGGTCCGGGTTCAGCTTGAGGCCGAGCTCGAGGCGCTTGCGTTTGTTAACTATTGCGGTCGCCGTCCGTTCATAGCCATTCTTTTTAAAAATCAGCTTGATCACTTCCGGGTTTTTATGCGCATGCCTGTCCAGCAGCTCCAGTTCCACGTCGGACCAGGGCTCCTCCTTGAATCGCGGCACCACAAGGCCGAGTTGCCACGCGCGCCTGGACACCCACCAGCGCGGGCGCATTATTCGGCTTGCCAGCGCCTCGATATCGCCCTTTTTGGGAGTAGATTGATACGTCACGCGAATCGCTTGATCGATATGCTCCGAGCTCTTGTAAGGCGGTTTCCTTGCAGATGTTTTAAGGCCGATCTTGGCCGCATGCGCATAAATGCTCAAAATAGTGCGATTAGGCAGCTCAGACGAGCACTCTATGGCGCCACCGGACTGATAACGCTCCCGCAACACCTGCTCTTCTTTCGTTGTCCAGAAAAGATGTTCTTCCGCGCGAATCGGCGCCTCTACTTGAGTGCCTGTCATGATGTCCTCGCCTTCGCCACCACCCATTCCACCTGCACCCCATGGATGTTCACGCACAGCGTGCGCTCGTCGAAATCATCCGAGACAACGCGTTTGATTTCCGTGCCGCCGAGGTCTGCGCACCTCGGTATTGCCTCGATAGAAAGCCGCGCATTACGCCAGCCGATGCGACCCTCGAGTACAGTGAAACCGCGATGCGCCAATATCACGGCCGCCCGGCGCGTGGCAGTCAACGCATCCAGCATTCCCTGGTTCTCGGCGCCGCCGATGCTGGCGTATACCTTCGCCCCCATTACCGGACGCGGATTCTCTTTGCGCTGTTCCACGCGTTCCACCACGTGTAGCACAGGCCGTGATCCCGCCACAGGCGGTACGCAAGCAATAATCGGTTCATGATTTGTCTCCATGTTATGTCTCCGCTAATTCAACACTGCGGTTAAGGCCGCAATGACAAGTACCATCAGGATCCCGACAATGCCAATTCCGCGAGTGGGGAAATGGGGTTCGGGCAGTCGATATGGTTCGCGCCGAGGCATCATGATTTTGCCTCTGAGCCCAGGCTTTCGCCGGCCAGCGCCATGAAGGCCGCGCCATCCGTGTAGTCGTCGATTACGTGACGGCCTTGCTGGGAGCGGGCAAGCTTGACAACAGTCATGAAAATCCAGCCGTCACGTTCGCTTAGCGTGCAACCCGTGAGCGCATTGAAGGTGGCCACCGTGCGAGCCATGCTGCGTTCGCCATCCGCGCTGTCGCGTTGATCCGCGCGGTTGGTGATGGCGTCCGCGGCGGCGATCAAGATATCGGGGGCAGTGGTAGTCATGCTGTCGCCCCCGTTTTTGAGTTCATGTGCGCCTGCGCTTCTTCCGGCGTGGCCAGCTCAAATCGTGGGTTGTGAACCCCATCCGGCGTGATTACTTCCAACTCGTGGACCTGGAAAAGACCGCCTAGCGTCCAGTTGCAGCCGCGGCCTGGAGCGGTTCCTCTCTTATGTTCTCCAGCTTTCGTGAAGCGGCCAACGCACGAGAATCCGAGATACATCTCAACGTCGTCGAAGTCCTTTCCTGCCCCGGCCGCAATCAGATCCGACGCCGATTGAATGGTCTCGCAGATAGGGCATTTCACTGCAAAGTGGTCGCGCGGAACACCCTGGGCCTTGAGAGCGGAGACGTATTCGTCCAGCGTCATAGTTTGTCTCGTCCTCATACCCCTATCCTCGCTTCGTAGGCTTTCCGCAGGGCCGGGGCACGCATGCGCCGGCGGGAAGGAAAGATGCGCTCGATCTCGGTACCGACATCGCCCCGGCTCATGCTCAGGTACTCCATGCACGAAGCGATGCTCGTATGTCCGAGCAGGTTTTTAAGGCGCAGCAGCGCAGCCTGCGGGCTACCCTCGCTTGCCTCGAGGAAAGTTACGGCAAACGTATGCCGCAACCAGTGGGGAGAGATCGCCGGGTCTATCCCGGCCTCCCGCGCAATCTCTTTCATGCGCTGCTGATAAGCTCGGGGAGACATCGCCTTGCCGTTGCGCGAAAGCACAAGCGGATGGCTATCCGGCAACCGAGCGACGGACATGTCCGCCATCTCACCGCATACCCCAACCAGATCCCGCAATGCATCCAGCGCTTCGCCCTTGGCGTATACCGCCAGGTCGCAGGCCTCCCGCTTGCGCAATTCCTTGGGAATGAACAGCCGCCCGGTAACAAAGGAAGCCCGCGCATCGCCTATGGTCAGCATGCTGAATTCAGCCAACCGCATGCCCGTCGTCAACAACAGCCGCAGCCAGCCATAATCGCGCCGGCCCATCAAATCGCCCCTGCGGCGCATTACCCTGCGCAGCTTGGCTTCCTCCTCATTGGTCAAACATCTGTTACGTTTCATCGCTCGCCCCTCCATGTGAAAAATTCGTTTTTTAATCTTCGGTGCCCGCGTAGCAGGCTTGGCGCCAGATCCTGTGTCCCTCATCCGTGCCGGCAAAATAAGCGTCGGCAGCGGCGGTTCCCAGCTCATACGTCGTTAAAGTAATTTTTTTCCCGTTGATGCGATATTCGAGCGCCGCGCGCACGCCGGCCTTGTATTCCGGGCTGCGCGGGGTGCGCGGCTGGTCGAATGCCTCTGCCATCAATTCATCCACTGTTTTCATTTTTTGCCCCTTTTAGGTTCGTATGCCCGCCGTGCCATGGCACGGAAACAAATACGCAACACCTCTTTTTGCATCGCCTCGTCAAAGCTCATTGCCAGCTCGCAGCGTGCATAGGCTGCGCGGAGCAGCTGCTCCGGCACCTCGGTTATTCCGAGGGGGAGGGCAAGCTGCTGCCGGGGTTGGCGGCACATGTCTTTTTCTTCTGGAAAATGCGTGCTTCCAGCTCGCTGCGAAAGATCAGGCAGAACATCCGGCCAAAGCTCACCTGCTGCCCCGGCTGAAGGTTGTCCTCGATAGTCAGCAGTCCATGCTTCGCCAGCGAGGCGGGTACAGGGTTGGCGCTCACTGCGACATCTCCTTCATCCGCTCTAGGCCTTCCAGGATCACGGATATCCATCCGTAAGCCTGGCGTTTGATAACCTCGAATTCGTTGGAGCTGATCAGGCCGTCTGTTTCCAGCGCCTGGTGGATGGCCCGGTAGAAATCGCCGCTGACAGCTTCGGTGCGGGTAATGTGGGAAACAAGAGCGGTCGTGGAGAGGTTGGAAAGGTCCGGCAGTGAATAGCAGGCCTCCCCTACCGTGGCGGCGAACGCATGCAGAATGCGCTTGTCGCCGCTGATCACGGTTGCCACCACAGCGTCAGCCAGAGTTGGCTTGTGATGGCTGCTTTCGTTGGTGTTGGCTTTGTTGTAGAGTGTCCCGGTCGGGATGCCCATCTTGTTTGCGAGTGCCTCGACCCCTTCCGGATAGTCGTGGATCACCCGATAGAACGCGTCCTGCACGTTCTTGGGAATAGAACGCCCCATGTGTACCCCTCTTGAAAATTAACCTATTATTTTTTGGTTATTGCGGGGACACTATGGCTTGCGAAAGCAGCACCCCGCAGAGGCCTATCACACGTTGGCGCGTGTGGTAGGCCAATTTTTTAGCTGAATAAATCTCCCTGCTTACCTAATTCCAGGGCGCCATCCAGCAGATCGTCGATGTGGCGAAGGGCGAATTCGCGGAGCTTTTGATCCTTGATGCGCTCGGCCTTGGAAATCAGGTTCACCACTTTTGCGGCTGAGTCGAAGCGCGACTGGTCACGCTTGACTTCGAGCGTTCCGGCGGCAACCCGAGCCGCTTTTTCTGCTTGCAGGAGATACAGTTTGATGGCGTCGGCAGCTGCGGTTGTGGAGACCATGCCGGCGACGAGGAAGGTTTGCCACGTCACAAAAGTAGCGTGGGCCGATTTTTTATGAATCCCAAATGCCTCAATCAGGATGTGACGGACATTTTGTCCGTAAGCTCCTATTTGATATGCCTCCAGGTCGTATCTATCGACCAGTTTTCGCAGCCCAGATGGGTCTGAGTACCCGAAAACAACCCCTAGTAGGGGGAGAAAGGTGATCCTTCGTCCGCCACATTCCGTCGTTGCAAATCCAAAATGTTCTCCGGCTCTTAGGAACATTTCATTTTCGGTACGGCGGTCGATCTCACCCAGCACGGTATGCACGCCGGATTTGTCACCGTTCATTACCGCTATCTGTAATTCGAGTATTGATTTCATGTTATCTCCCTGTTGTTTTCATCAAGCGGCTGTACGATGACCTGCCAGTCGTCTAATCGGTCTGTTCAGGCCGATCTGATTCCTGCTCCAACCTATCCATTCCATCCCGCAGCAGTTTCGCCGCCATATTGCTGAGGCTTCGGTGTTCACGAGCAGCGAGCCTTCTCAGACGTTCCTTGTCTTCGCCCAAAAAATGCACGATCAGAGGACCATCCTTGCTTGGTTTGCTATTGCCTGGGCTCATGTTTAGAATCTATATATATGAATAGGAATTAATGTTATTCCAGTTTTATGGAATAGTCAACGGCATAATACAAGAAAAATTGAATTCATTTATCGACAGACTTACGGCGGTACTCGCCGACAGAGATAAACACCCCTGGGGAACCACGCTTGGCATAGGTCGGGGAACCGTTGGCAATATGTTCAGCGGCACAGTTCCAACATCCGAAACCTTGAATGCCATCAGCCGCCATGAAAATGTCAACATCACATGGCTATTGGATGGGCGGGGAGAGCCCTACAACGTCCACAAGTTTCCAGACGATGAAGAATGCGTGGAGTACCTCGATTCGCTATTCGATGAGAAAAGCTGGACGGTATATCTCGTCACGGACCAGAAACGCCTGGCTTTGGTGCTGACCATGCCGGCGCAATACAAGGTCAAGGAAGAATGGATCAGCTATTCGGTTGTAGAAATATTGGCGGGTAGATGCGGCAGAAAAACATTGAACCGGGTGAGGGCGGAAATCCCCGCCTGCGAGGTGTTTATCATTAACGCGTACTCGCAGACATTGACTGATCTGTCACGCGGCAATATTGGCACGTACAAGCTGCTGCATTCGAATCCGCCCCTATTGCATCAGGATGTTCCGGTAACAAAGGATCACAAGATTTTCGACTGGCCGGAAGAAACCATACTACTTACCCCGGAAGAGCATGTCCTCGTGGAAAATTTCCGCCATATGGCCGCGGAGCAGAGGACGGCATACAAATCAATTGGCGATGCGCTGGCGCAATCAAAAAAAGATAAGCTGGCAAGCTGATTAAATGACCTCCGAACTTTCCGGTTTCCCGGAAAGTTCACCAGGCGGCTTACCCCACAAACGCCCTTGCTGCATAGCCTATCAACCCTCCCATCCCCAGCATGAATGCCGAGAAGCCGGCCACAATCGGCGCGGAGTACTTCGATTGTTCTATCGCATCCAGCCCCTTGTCCACCACGGCATCAGCTCTGGCGTTGAGGTTTTCGGCCTCGGTTAGGGCGTTCTTCAGGGTCTTTTTCAGTTCCTCGATTTGCGTCTTGATCTGGTTTACATCCATGGGTACGTCTCCTGTTGTGGTTGAAATAAAACCCGGCCGGGTCATACCCACTGCCGGATGCTGAGAAATATCGATAGCGGGTCGGGAATGCCCACCGTGTAAAAAGCGGCGATGAAGAGGGCGCAGCCCACCGCCCAGAAGATCATGTCCAGCATGCCGAAATCCCGCCACTCATGCTGGTTCAACTCCCGGATAAGAGCGACGGTCATCACCACCACAGCCAGCATCAGGATAGGAAAATGCAGGAAAAGGTACATCAGCGCGACCGCAGCCGACGCATGCGCCAACTGGTCGCGGACCTCCGCTAGTTTCGACTTCACCATTAGGTGGCCTCCCTTTGAGGGCGATAACTCATAGCGTATTCGCCAGCGTAAACAGATTGTCCAGCTGCTGAGCAGTCAGCGGCAGCTCCGACGCGAGCGCGGCCACAAGCGGATGTGCCCGCTCAACGGTCGCGGCAAACTCCCATTCGATACGACTTGAGCTTGGCATGGTAGCGATCAGCGCATCTACCTGGCCGAGCAAGTTGGACTGAAGCAACGCGAGGCGGGCTTGGCGCATCGTTATTTTCTCGGGCACATACGGCACAGGCGCAGGAAAGGCGGTTTTGACTACAAAGCCATTCACAAGCTTCCAGATCCCGTCCTGCTCATTGAGCGTACGAAAAAAAATCTCGTCCGTAATCTCCATCGCGCCGGATGGGATATCTGGATTGATCTTTGAGTCATAGCGGGCATTCAGCACACCACCGCTGTCGAAAGTCGCGTATCTCATCTCAATACCCTATGGCAAAATAATTCACATAAAAACTGGATTGGGCAAGATCCGTGTATTCGTCATACAAAAAAGCCGCCTGGGATAGTGTCGTCTCTGACAATTTCCAATTGACCGTGGACTGCATATTCACCGCGCCGGACGTGGAAATAAAAGGAACCACGCTCAGGACCGCTCCAGGGAAGGCAATTGGGAAAGTCAATTTCAGCAAGACGGAAGAATTGCCAATGTTGCCTTGATCGGCACTCTGCCCCCACTGAATAATCAATCCAGGGGTTCCCGGCAATTTCTGATAGCCATTCGTTGAAAAAGCCCGCGGCCAATTCAGCCCCGCTGGCGTTACAACCTTGTTTGCAACAACGCCCGCCAGCACTTCGGCGGTAGTTGCAAGCTGCATCACGCCCGTCGCAGACTCCGTCGCTGCCTGTTTGATCGCAGCAAACGCGGCTGCGGCGGTACCCGCTCCTGTTCCACCTTCCGCAATCGTCAATGTATTTGTTCCACGTGCCAGCCGGACGATTTGCCAGCCGTTTGACGTTCCGCTTGTCGTCGTTTTCGGCCAGGCCATCAGCACATCACCAGCCACCAAGACGAGATCGGCGTTGCCCGGACAAAGTAGCGTGGTCGCGTTTTGTTTAATCGTTCCGCTGCCGGCCACACGGATCAGGATAGGCCCGGTGTAGGTTGTCCCGAAAGAAGTAATCGTCCAGCCTGAACCTGTAATTTTCAGCTTGCGCGAAGCCATGGCACCGATATCGCAAGTAGAAGCCCCCGCGATATCGAGTTCCGCTTTTTCCGTGATTTCGTTGAGTACGTCGAACATCGCGAGCAGGCCGATGTCCAGGTTGCCGTAGGTAGTGCCTATAGCTACGTAAGCGCGATTAGCTAATGCCGTCATTTAATACCCCTGCAAAATTATGTCCACTTTTGCCCCCGATACCGCCGCCCCAGCGGAGTTGTAAACCTTGATGCTTGGAGCGAGCGGTAAAGTCTTATCAGTCTTAGCTGATACACCGCCGCTGCCGTTCTCTTGTAGCGTTACATTTATCACCTGAATTGCAGTGAAATCCTTGCTATAGGGGATGGCGGTGCCACTCGAACTAACGGTCAAATCGGAGATACGCTCCTCGATGTCTGGCGCGTCGATTACCATTGCCATATAAATGATCTTGCCCTGCGTCGCGCCGTAGCCGACGGTCACGCGGAACTGGTAATTGTCGGCCTGAGCCGTGATTTGCCCCGGCCACGGCAGCCATGCGCCAGTGCCGGCTTTGTATTCCGCAATCAAATTATTGCCCTGGGTTGTGAGAGAGAGCGTGATCGCGGATCCGGCCAACACACTCGACACAGTCACGGCATTGGTCGTGTAGATCATCTTTGCATAGCTGTCCGCCTTATAAACGGGATCATCCGGAGGCCCATAAAACAGGGCAGCAGGATCCCCATAGAATGAGCTTGTAGAATCCGCCACCAGTTCCCCGCCAATCACGGTGCAGTTTTCCAGCGTGCCGGCAAAAGTCGGTTCAAAAGCAGTGCTCGCCACCACGTTCGCAACCGGGGCATCACCCAAGTTAGTAAAAATCAAGGCAGCGTTTAGCGATTCGTTTCCGGACGTATCCAGCGCCTTGCCGAGGATCGTGACCGCGCCATAGGGCAGGGTGATCAGGTCGAAAGGCGAGGATGTAGCTACCCCCTTGTGTAGTGGTGCAGCGGTTCCCCAGTCGGTATTCGCGCCGTAGTGGAAACGGAAAATGTAGCCATCCAGATCCAGATCGGTTACCACTGTCCATGACAGAATGGATCCATCGATAGCCAGATCGGTTATGTCGCCTGGTGGCTCGGACTTGCCGACCACTTTATGCAGATCACCATAAGTCCAGTCGGATCTGACGTTCAAATATGGATTGACCGCCCGTGCCCGCACCACATACCAGGCGCTATCTTCTACTGGTGAGAGATAAGTACTCGTCTCGCTGCCGGTAGTTGAAGTCTTGCGCCATGCAATGTCTCGCTGATCCTGCCACTCGATCTCGATAAAGCCGCTCGACGCCACATCGCCGGTCGCAGCCTCCCATGTCGCCTTGATGCGGGAGACGATGGTGCCGTCCTGCTGAGTGATCAACGCGCCTGTACCGGAGTCGAGCGTGACGTAACCCAGTGGGGCGATATGGAATGGGTTGGGCAGATTGGTATTTGGCGTATCGTCGAGCGTTATCGTGTCGGCAACATCCCAGATGCTGGCCGCATCCTCTTTCAGTGTCAGCTCGATAGCTGAATCGGGCGCATATTTCTTATCGCTTATCCGGTAGACCTTGTCCGTCTGCCCGAGAAAAGCGCTGGTCAGCGTCACCCGGTCGCCGATGCGCAAGTCCCAGGCTTTGAGCGAAAACTCGGCTTTTACCGTAAAGCCATTACGTTGATCCTCCGTCTCGATTCGTGCCAGGTTATGCACTCGTTGAGTCGTGTTCGTGAAGGGATAGGTTATATCCCCCCATTTCTCCCGGCCATCGGCAGCGAGATAGGCGGAGTTCTGATACGGCGCATAATCGGTAGGAACATAATCGTTCTCAGCAGAGACAAATTGCCCGCGCGTGCCATTTATGATATCCGCGTCGGATATGCCTGGCGTCACCGCCAGTGCCCCGACAATATCTGTCTGTTGCAGCGCGGCTATCGGCGCAATGTACTTGCCGGCAAAGATTTCCCAAGTCATGGCGACGATGCCGCCCGCCATGGAATCAGCCATGGCCTCTAGAATCTTGGCCTGATCTTCGTCCGCTGTTACCGCCCCATTGCAGGTGTAGAGCTTGCCGAAGGATTGCTCCTCGTCGCAGGCATTGGCGGCAGTGATGTAATGCGCCACCGGCAGATCGGATGCGGGCACGCCGCAGATCTCGGATGTGAGGTAGTCGTATATACAGAGCGGCGGGTTCTCGCTCCATACCGTTAAGCCAGTGCGAGGGTCATAGAGTTTCTTGCCCCTGACCAGCACTTCCACGTTCGGCAAACCGCCCTGGAAGGCAGGCTGGCGCAGATCCAGCCGGATAACCGTGTAACAAAATCCGGTCAGGGTGGCAGTCGCTTTCCACTTTTCCCCGCACTCGGCGAGCAGGGAGGCGTCGGCGGGATCTCCCGGAATGCCCAAGTGCTTCCTGACTCTGACTTGAGACGAGTTGATCTGGTGCTGGTAGGTCACCGTGTAGCCTGTCACCTGTAGCCAGGTGCCCGGTACCGGTGACGCCGGCGCGCTCGTTACCGTAAGCGTATTGCCGACACGAGTAAAGCTGACCTCGCCGCCTCTGGGCGGGTAGGCAAGCGGTTGCCCGCCGGCAGACATGATCCTGCCGCTCGCGATAACGCGGACAGCGCTTGATGGCGTATGCGACATCGTGAAAGGCGATGTGGCGAAAGTCTCGCTGACATTTTCCGTGCGAACGGAGATGAAATAATCGCCTTCGGTGACAAAGCCTTCATCGTCGAGCGGGCCCAGCGCTTTGCCATCGACATATACCTCTTCAATCGCATCACATTCATGGGCGGCATGAATACAAATGAGATGCTTGTATTCATCATTCGCGCCGCTTATCAGCACTTCCACTACGTCCGAGCCTACCTTGTCCCGTCCGTATATGTACCGATGGGGCGCATAAGTGGCAATGCGGGTTACCGTGCGCTCTTGCAAGCTGTTGAGGAAATCTTCGCGCGCGCGGGCTGCGGCGCGTTTGGCTTTCTTGGCTGCGGCTTGTTGCTGGACTGCGCCGAAAACGGTGGTGCCGATAGTTAACGAAACCGAAATGGCCATCACAGCTATTTCGAATGCGGTAGCAGCTGCAAACCAAGCCGCCGCGGCGAAGATTACTGGCGGCATGTCCAGGCCTCCGTCGCAACGGTCCTATCGGTAAAGACTAATCCTTCCTCGCCTACTGAAACGATGTGCCTGCCGGTAAAAATGTGCGCGGCATCCTGATAAATAGTCAGGTCGCCGTCGTGTGCCATACCCGGGTTGATTTGAACCAGGTTTTCTTGGAATAAATGAAATAAACCGCCGAGGGTTCTCAGCTTTCGCTTTGCTTCCCCAGCGGTGCGCCACGGCCCATGTTTGGCGAGATAATCACGCCCGGTCTGTAATTCCAGCCATCCGATAGCAAAAATACAACAATCGTTTTCCCCCCATTTAAAGGGTTTGTTTATATGCGTCTGGATGTACGTCGGTAGATTCATATCCTCGTTTCTTCATGCACTCGTACATATGCCGTTGCATAAAATAGCTGGCGACCTGGCCTCTTGCCGCCGTGTTATTAAAAACTTCCCAAGCCTCTTTTGAACAAGCATCTCGGTCCTCACTCACCAGCTGCTCGGTAGCGCCATCCTTCTTGTATTCACCGAGAAATACCCTAAATGGCGCAGTTGTACACCCCGCCAACACTACCACCGCCAACACCGCAATCATTTTCATCGCTCACCCTCCTGTAATGGATGAGTCGATTATAAAGCCGGCGCTAATTGATGCTGCGTTGGAATTTCTTGCTCAGCCACACAACCGGATTAGCGATCAGCCCGGTTAAGCCGTCCAACCCGGTATCGTTCGGGTAGTTCTTCTTGTGCTGCGCCGAGTTCAGCCTCAACGCAGGTTGCCGCTTCAGTCCATAGGCTGAGGTTTCGCACTTCAGCGTAATCTGCCCCTCTTCGCCCTCGATGCCCACAACCATCAGATCCATCAAACCGCGCCAGCAGAGCTGAGGTGTCCCGGCGAGCTGGAATGCTTCATTCAACGGGCTGAAATACATCTTCGCAATTTTGCCCCGATACTCCTCGACGTTTCCCACAGCCAGCGCCAGGACAGACTGATCCGCTACGTTCAGCGCAAAGGTAAGCGCCCGGGACTCAACGCCTTCCGATTCCTCAACCGGGCTGATGCCGCCGACCATGCCGAAACCGAGCCAGTCTCGGCCGCCCCAGGTTATCGTCTGGTTCGAAGTACAAACGTATTGAGTTGAGCTGGCGAATTCGAGCTGCACGAAGTAGACCGGCCGGGCAACGGCTTTTTGCAACTCCGTTTGCTGTGGCTCCGATAGCGCGATGACTGCTTCATCGTTGACCGCGCCCATGGGGGCGGGGTCCGAAAACTGGTTCCCGTAGAAATCGCTCTCGCCGAGATACGTCCCGCCGACTTTGATATAAGGCGTGCGGGGGCGGTAATTGTCGTCGAGCCCAGGGTCAAGAGTTACCGTGCTGGTATGCAGGGTGTGGCCGGAGGCCCCACTAAAACCGTGGAAGCAGTTGCGGGATTCGCCTTTCCAAATGCCCGCGAAATTCTTCACTGCCGGAATTGCGCCTCGCGCCGCCGTGAAGACGTTATTACGCACCAGATTACTTGTTAGGTCAGCGGCGCCAACGTAAGCACCGGATTGGGAGCAGTTGCGGAAAGTATTGTTGAATATGTCGGAAGACTGACCGGGACCGATGTTGCCGAACGCGACCCCGGTAACGCAACCATCTATTACGTTGCCATAGGCTTTGCAGTTCGTCGCATCAAGCACAAGTATTCCAAAGCCACCGCTGTAATAGTTATCAGCCCCCGTGCCGCGAATATTATGAAACTCGTTGCCAAATGCCTCGCAGTTGTCGCAACCGTGGTCGAATAGAATGCCGTTGCCGTCGATCGTTGCTGTGGAAATGCCGTCCGCGAAGTTTTTGAATATGCGGTATGTGCCATAAAACAGATTCACGAATCCGCTGATACCGTTAAGCTCATACGCCTTATTGCGTGCAACGATATTAGAGCCAAAGCCGCTTGTTAGTGACGGGCCGAAGCCGCCGAGAACGATTCCGCCGCCGAAGCCGCCCGCCTCTGTTTGGTTGCGGATTATGTTATCGATAACTTTGATGCCGGTATTCCTGCCATAAGCGCCCGGCATTTTGTCTGATCCGTAAATATCAATCATTACTGCACTGCAATCGGTAAATGTATTGCCTGCTACCGTGATGTCCGCCATCGTTGTGCCTGCGCCCACATTATTGAGCGCTTCGAGTTGGACTACTGCGCGGCCACCTGTGCAATTAGTAAACGCGTTGTTGCTGATTTGCAGGTTGGATAGGCTTGTCACTGATGCCGCTGCGGTTGCATACCACTGGATTGCCGAACCGCCAACCGATCCAGCTCCACCGGAAAAAGCATTTCCGTCGATTATGCAATCGATATAAGACCAGCCAGCAAAGGCTTGAAACCGAAGCAATGAGCCTGCCGTTATTGCCCCACCAGCGCTCAGTTCATTATTACGAATATGGACACCCGTTAATGGCGCGCCTCCGAGAACGATGCAAGCGTAATTTCCGGCTTTAACTGGAAGGTTGGTGATTGTCGTATAGTTGCGATTGACGTTTAGGTAGTATGTGCCATTCTCGAAAAGCACTATTCCGGGCGAAAGTTCGTAATCTCCTCTGATCGTCACCCGACTGTTTACTGTAGCGCCATGCGCTCCAGGGGCGATGATTGCGCTTTGCACATGCGCGCCGCAAACATATAGCGTATCCCCCGCCTTGACGCCGGCGCCACCCCAGACGATTGCAGCCCAGCCGCCCCAGGCTTTATCGTACTCTGTCCCGTTGCGCGTCGCGCTATGCGAGGTATCCGGCCTGACATACCAGGCAGTCATATCCGCCAGTCCTCTATCAGATCGAGGCTAAATCCTTCAGCCCTCGCAGCACGATACTCCCAGCCAAATTTTGAATTCACCCTGCGGAATAGCGTCTTCGGCTTGTTCCACGTCACCGCAGCGCCTGCCGAAAACGCATTGCGCAATCCCGGTTCGACCGTTACCGATATCACGCCAGAGCTGTCGCTGGTCGCATCGGACATAACCATGATGACTTGCTGAGTCAGCCCGCTGCCAAGGCCAAGATAATCGGCCTTCAGAAGCGTCTTGCCCGCTTCTCCGCTGGCGACGATGGATAAAGTGGTTGCACCCTGCGCTGCGGAGGCATTCAGCGTCATGCTGCCGCGCATCGTGCCGAGTGGAACCGGCCGAGCCAGATCCCACAAGGCGAGTTGGTTCGTCTGCCCGCGCAACTGCAAGCCAAGCACCTTCCATCCTCCGCTGCGCCGCTCCAGATCGGGCGGGGCCTGGAGTGTCGCCACCCAAAGCGGCAGCGCTATTTCCACCCCCTGCGCACCGAACGCGGAACGAAAGGAGATGTCATTACGTTGTTGCCCCCAGGGAGCACTTTCCACGCCCAGCGTATCCGGAAACGTAATGATCGCCATCAGATCATTCCCTGCCGCGAAAGCTTGTCCACCAGGTCGGCATTCCCCTGCCGCACCGCCTTGCTCACAATCGCATACACTTCCGCCCGGTCGGTCCGCGCATCGACCTGTATCGTCGGCGCGTAATTCACCGTCACGGGCTTGGCCGCGCTAGCGTTGGCCGCCACGCCCAGCCTGCCGGATGCATCGCGCCGGAGCGGCATGATCGCCTCGGGGCCTGCCTCGCCCATGATTCCGCTGCGGAAAGCGCCGCCATCGGCAAAGCGGAATGCTGTCGGCTGGTCGAAAACGCCGCCATTGGCGAAATAGCTCGCCGGGCCATCGAACCAAGCCCCCTTGGCGGCAAAGCCGGTGAGCCCGCCACTGGTAATTCCTGTTCCGGCACCTGCCCCAACCCCGGCGCCAAGCCCGCCGAGCGACCCAAACAAACCGCCTATTCCCTTGAGGATGCCGGGGAAGATACTGCCGCCTTCCAGCGCGCCCATCAGTTTTTCTGTCATGAAGCGCAGACCCAGCCGGGCGACGTCATCCCCCAGCCCTTTCAGCACATCGCTGAACTTCCGCCCGCTAATGGCAGCATCCTCGAAAGCGCTGGAAAACGACAAGCCCATGCGTTTGCTTAGCTTGTCCGTCTTGTTCAGCTCCTGTTCCGTTTCCTTGATCCTCAGCTGATAGTTTGCGGTCTCCTGATCGATCAACGCCTTAACCTGCTGGCTTTCGATCTTCAGGCCATTGATCCGCTCGGTCGAGCGCTGATGTTCCAGCTCGAGCTGCGCAATCACCCGTTCCCGGTCGGACTCGATCAGTCCCACGTTCAGGTTCTTGTTTTCCTCGAGGAGTTTTTTCGAGGCATCCTCAAACACCTTCAGGCGTTCCGTCTGGGTCGCCTGGTCGATGGTGTCCTGCAGGTATTTTTTTACAGCGGGATCAAGCGAGCTGTAGGCATTAACCTTGTCCTGCAAAACCTGAATATGGCTTTTCTCGCCCTCAGTGAGCTTGCTCACTTCCTTGATCAGCTCCGCCATATCCTTGATTTCGTCAAGATAGGCGCTGTCCCCGGCGCTTTTGCCGGCACTCCTGCCGCCGGTTGCGGCACGGGTGGATCTGTCCGGGTTGAGGATAGTTTTCAGCACGCCATCGCTGGGGGCGGCCCGGCGCGTGGTTTCGGGCGCCACTGGATTCAGCCTGCGTTCGAGATCGGCTTTCTCGATACCCAGCTCTTTCAGGCGCGGTATAAGCGCCCTGGTATGGGCCGCCGTTGCGTTATCCCCGCTGAGGAAGGCGTTGATCTGCAGCAGTTCGCTCTTGACCTCCTTCAGGCGGTCCCTGGCTTTCGAAATATCATCAGTACCAAACGCATGCGCGGCCAGCCCGCTCATGCCGGCCCATATCGCGCTCAATATCCCGCTTTCCCGGGCCGAGGCCCGCATAGAAGAAAGGATATCGTTCAGATGCGGCAGCAGCTTGCTGGCCAGCGACGCCCCCAGCCCGCTCGACACCAGATTCAGCTCCGCGAGCTGGCCGCTGAAGTAATTGGCCTCCTTGGCCATTTCGTTCGTGACCGGGTTCAGTTCGCGCCCCCGCTCCAGCAGTTTGCGCAAATTGTCTTCACCCTCAGCCAATAGCGGCATCATGCCCTGGTAAGACTTGCCCAGTATTTCATTGGCCAATGCCATCTTGCGCGGGTCATCGTCCGGCATGCTGGAGAGCACGCCGGCAAGCTGGATCAGCACTCCCTCGGAAGTCTTCGCCGTGATACCCAGCTTGCGCAGGTTATCCTCATGCTCGACCATGTACTTGGCTATGTTCTTGAGGCCACCCGCCAACCCCTCCAGGTTGGTGCTGCTCTGTGCCGTGGCCAATCTCCATGCACCCAGATCTTCAGCCGATAGCCCGGTCTTCTTGGATAAGACGGCCATCTCGTCAGCGGTGGTAGCCACATTCTTTGCCAGCATAAGTGCCCCGGCCCCCGCTACAACGAAGCCGGAACCCACGACCGTTGCGGCTGTGGCCGCAAGCCTGCCTGCGATTGCCATGCGGGAAGACATCGTCGATACAGCAGTACCCGCCTGATCGGCCTCTTTGGCTACCGTACTTAACTCGGGGGCAAGACGCTTTGAGTTGATTTCCTTGGCGGCTTTATCAAAGTCATTTTGCAGATCCTGCGTGATCTTCTTGGCCTCATCCGCGCTCTTGCGATAGCCGGACGTATCGGCTGTGATATCGACATCGATATTTTTCTTATCGCTCAATGCACGATGCCCCAGTCTTCAGCCAGCATATCGGTTTGCGAGCACAGCCAGGGCACCACGTCACCCTGGGCGGTTTTCATATCGACATGCGGGCGATATCTGATCTCCGTACCCGCCGGATAAATGCCCAGCAACGGTGGCCGGCTTACGTTGAAAACGCTGCCGGGCACCAGGAACAGGAACATCCCTTTCCCATTCCAGCCTTCTCGGGCAACCTTCTGTCCCAGTTTCAATGCCTCGAGCGCTTCCCCAAAATTCATGTTATTTATCCTCATGCATGCACTCCAGCGCCGCGCTTTCCATTAAGCGTAAATCCGGAAAAAGATCGGCCCATTCCTTGCGCGGCACTTCCAGCAGCCGCAGCACTACCGGCAGTGCTTCATACCGCAGGCCTACCGGGCCGCTGAAGCTCATGGTCCATTGCGTCATCATGTGCTTGAACACAATGACCGCTGCCCAGTTATCCTGCCAGACTGCGCAATCGCAATCCGGCACATCTCCCGCCCAGCGTAGCCCGAACGCGGTAAGCGCATCATCGTTTGGCATCTGGCCATCCGGACCACGGACCAGCCAGCGGGCGGCCTCGATCAGTTTTTTTGGCGAGCCCCGGTAAGAAAATCGCTCCAGGCGGTGACAATATCGGCGAAAGGCTGCGGATAGTTATCCATCAATTCTTCGAACACCGCAGCTGAAGCGGGAATCTCGACGCCGGATTCATCCTGCACGCCGCTCACAATCTCAAGCAGGGTGTCCGCGGCCGGGCGCTCGCTGCCCTCCATCCCGACAAGCCATGCACGCGCGGCCTTCTTGCCCATGTGCCGGAATGTTATCTGCAATACGAGCGGTTCGGCCTCGCCATGGCCGCCGATGGGCACCTCGCCCTGGAAGGTGGGGTTCGGGGTGATCTTCAGTTTCGGTTGAGTCATGGTTTTCCTTTAAAACGTTACGATGCGCAAATCGTCATTACCGGCAGAGGGCATGATGCGCAGGTCGCAGCCGAACAGCCGCCGGCCGTTCAGCTCCTGCTTGCTGGGGTTGATGAGCTGGCACACAGGGGCGTGCACCAGTATCTTGTTGCCTGCCGTGGTCCCGTGGATGAAGCCGATGCTCTGGGTATTGTTTGTCTTGATGTCGCCCATGAACGTAACCTCTTCCGCGGCGCTGAGGTCGAATTGCGCCTTGCCTGACGGCTCGCGGTTGGTGATATCGATAGATTCGCCCCCGAGCAGCGGCGTATACACCACTGCGTTGCCCATGGTGATTTCCAGCCCGCGCGAGGGAAAGGATGATCCTCCCGTCAGCGCGCCCGTCGCGTATGTGCACCCGAGCAGGATATCGCCCGTATTCGGGTCGGTGATCACCAGCGGCTTCTTGAAAGGCGTGAGAGTGGGGGAGGGGTTGGATACGGCGGTTACGCCGCCGTCCAGTCCCGTGAACTTGAACGAGAATACCGGGCGCTCGCCAATGCCCATCTTCATGGTGAAATCTCCCTTCGCCATGAGCAGCTTATGCAGCACGCCGTCATCATGATAATAGACCGTGAGAGACTCCTGGTTGACGGTGATAGGGGTGTATTCCACCCGTGCCGCAGCGGTTTCGGTTTCCAGGAAGGCACTGGCGCGCAGCAGCGGCCCCCATGCCGGGGCGGTGCCCGCCGTGCCCGAACCCGATATTTCCACGTCGAATTGCACTTCCACGCTGGCGGAGCCCACCAGCTGCTCGGAGCCGCCAAAATAAGGCCGGATCAGGTCACGCGGCACATTGTTGGCGTTGAGCGGATTGATGCTCAGGTTGCTTACCAGAATCGCATTGGCAGCGCCGGTCGGGACGGCATCTACCCCCGGCGTCGTCTCGATCTTGGCGAGTATGATTGAGTTACGGGCGTATCGAGCCATGCTGTTTACTCTCCTTTATCTTGTTCGATGCGGATGATGATGCCCATGCGCCGCTTGAGCAGCAGCAGGGCGAAATCAAGAATTGTTGCGCCGCCGATGCCTGCGAGCAGCGACATGCCCATGAGGTAGGGCAGATCCTCGGCGAAGGTGCGATAGCCCAGCAGCGCGATGATCGAACCGATGAGGCCGCTGTTGAGCATTGCCGATGCCACCGCGCGGCGGGTGAGCGCGTTGCCCGAGCGCAGTTGCGTCGCCAACCCGGCAAACGACGCGCCAAAAAACGCCAGCGCAGCCAGCAGCAGCGAATCTCCCCACATAGATACCACCCTAATCAGTCGGTCGGGCACGGCCAGCCTCGAGCTCATGCAGATAGTCGATCAGTTCCCGCTGCCGCTGCCGGTCGTCGGCGCAGAGTCCGGCGTTGGCGCGGACGTTGACAAGCGCTTCGCGGGGCGTAGCTGCAGCGGTTCCGCCGGATATTGCAGCAGCTCCGCCGGAATCGGCGGGCAAGCCGTCCGGGTGCCAGGCGTCGTTGTACAGCCCGACCCAAGCAGGGCTAAGCAGGCAACCAGCAGGAGCGGGATTCTCATCTTTCGCCGGAGTCCCTGGCGTGATGCATTCGGATAAGCGGGTATCGTCGACATTGTTCAGTTTCTCCTGCCATTTGCGGTAAAAACTCTCGGCTTTGCGCTTCCATTCGATCGATGCAATAGCATGGTTGCGCGCCGCTTGGGCGGCAGCGTCATAAGCGTCGTCCGCCTTTTCCCGCAAGATGAGCTCATGCGCATCGCGCTTGTTCGATTCGTGCGATACGCCTGTGCTATAGCTCCAGACGCACAGCACCAGCACCACCAGCAGCGGCAAAACGATGCGCACGATCAGCGATATAACGATATCCATCGGTTAATTTACCCCTGTTGCGGGTGTGGTTTCCGGATCGGGCGAAACCGGCGCCGAGGGTGATAGCACAGGTGCCGCATATTTCAGCCCGATCAGCTTTGAAGCAGCGGTATGCGCCCCGACTACGCCCAGGTAGATGAGCCAGACATCGGGCGTCAGCGTTCCCTGCCAGGCTGCAACGCAGAATGCACCGGTCGCCGTCAGGTATGCCACGTTCGCCCACAGTTTCGTGTGCGAAACGTGGCCAGTGCAGGGGTCCATGATCAGCCCGCGCCACTTCATGGCTAGCCTTCCCTCAATGTCATATCAAAGGTGACCCAGCCATAGGGATGGTCGAGCTGCTGGCTCTGCCGCCAATCGGTCAATGTCAACGATCCCAATTCAGGCGGCAGCGCGCGGGTAAACGCCTTGATTTCATCGATCATCAAGCCTTCCGCGTCTTCGGTTGCCGAAGGCTCCGAGGTTTCCGCAACCGCGATCTGCCCGACCACCAGCACCCGATGTTCGCCGTCGCGCGTCATGCCGCCCAGGTAGTGGCTGTAACCACCTTCGCTGGCCGACAGCACGGTATAGATTCCCTCTTTCAGTTCGCTCAATGGCCGGGATGCGAAATCCTTCAAACTGCGGGTCACGATGCGTGCGGGAACCATCGCGGCCAGCGCAGCCTGGATGGCATTCATTCTGGTAGAGAGCGCGCTCATGCGGCGAATACCTCGCGCAATCCCGCATCGACACCCTCGTTCAGCAGTGCGAAAACACGGCTTTGCATCGCATTAGCCGCCGGGCGCATGAAGGGCTGGGCCTTGGTACCCTTGGTGTAGATCGCCCAAGCCATTTGACGCGCCCTGAACCACAAATCGAGTTCCTGCTCGCCACGCTTGCGGCTATCTCGCGGGCCCAACTTGAAACGCCGGTACGATGGGGCAAGGCGAAGATACTGCAGCAGGCTATCCGGATTCGGGTAATAGCGTGCTTGGCCGGCGGCGGGCCCGGTGCCTTCCTCTGCGTAGACCGCATAATTTACGGAAGGCGAAACGCGCCAGTGCAATGGCCCGACCCGCGCAGCCATGATCGAATTCGTCAGCGTGGAAAAGAGTTTAGGGGCACGGGACCGTGCATCGCGCGCAACATCCTGCGCGCCCCGCGACAGGAACACTTCGAGGTTGCGCTCCATCGCCTCGGGCGCTAGCGCAAAAGCGGCCTGGGCTTCTTTGCTGCTGACTTTGAATTGGATATGCATGGCGCGCCGGTGGAATCACTGCGCGCCAATTTACTCAGAAGGGCAAGCCAGAAACAGGGAGGATTCCGGCGCAATAAAAAACCCCGCCGGAGCGGGGTTTGGTGTGAATGTTGCTGCTAGTGCTTCTCGGATTCGACAGGCTTGGGCGGCAGTCCGGCGGTGAGTTCATCCAGCGCCGACGTTACCGCCTCCTGTATCGGCAATATCAGCCAGTACAGGTTCTCCGGGTTGAGATCATTGTTTGCCCCTGAGAGCATCTGCATCAGGGATTCCATTGCATGGGTGGCCTGTCTCAGTGGCGCATAGGTCAGGTCTAGCGCCCGTTGGGGGGTGGTGATGGGCATGTCACACCCCCTTCAACGGAAGCTGGGCGGCATCCTTGCCCAGCATGGCGATATTCGGCAGCGGTTGCCCCAGCGCCAGGTGCACTTCGCGCAGGTGCGTGACCAACCCGCCCTGCACGAATGCATCACGGGTTTTCGCCAGATCGTTGAGCAACACGCGGGAGAGCTTCAGCAACTCGGTCCGTTCCTTGAAACTCATCCGGCGCGGCCCGGCAAAGTGCCAGACGAATTCCGCGACCGCCTGTTTCATCGCCTGTGCTTTCGGCTGGCCGGACTCCATCACGATCAGCAGAAAACCGATGGGGTGATATACAGTTGTGTCGCGTTTTTTGCCGTCAACTGCCGTCAACTTGACGGCGGTTGAGTGCGCTTCGATGTAGGAATTTCGCTCCAGAATTTTGTTTACCGCATCTCTCGGGTCGGCATATTCAAGCCACTCGCCGATGGCGGTTTTGGTTGCGTGCGGCGCACCGTCGATGAAAACGGCTTCGGAAAGGGCGATCTCGCCCCAGTGGAAAGGGGTAACTTCAGTCATGGTGTTTCTCCTGTAGCTTGATTTAGAGTCAATTGCCCCGAAGGGCGGCCGGGGGCTCTAAACTGCGCACAGGGTGCAGCGGGCGTATTCCCCTTACGGGTCTTGTATTAGCCTCACACCCGGCCATTGAAATCGTTTTTTCACCATGGAGGAGCGAACTCTGGGCGAAAAAAATCCACAACTAACGGGTGTGGGGCGAGGGTCCGCCTGTGCATTAATGGAGTTTAGAGCTCCACCCGTTTTCACGGGCAGGAGTAGATTAAGGTAAGTCAGTGGTGAATGTCAACGCTTACCTCTTCCTGACCCGAAGCGACACGCCAATAACCAGTTTCTCAGCACCGGATTCGCCTTCACAGCGCAGGTGATAATCCACCCCATCCACGCCGCCGACCACCAGCTGTAGCACCTTGCTGCCGTCAACCTGCGGAGAGCCAGATCGCATGGCTTGCGCATCGGGATCCGCGCCGGAAATGACCTCGATGCTGATCTGTGGATTCGCGACCGTGGCGGCGACAGCCGAGAAATCGAATGTCAGGACAATGCTTTCTTCCGGGTCTTTGGATGCGAACATGCTGCCCCTTAGTGGATGGTGATGCCTGCGGTATATCCGCGCCGGCTGGCGGCTGACACGCCGTTGCGCTTGCGCCCGTGCGCCATGTAGCGCGGGTTACTCGATAGCTCGACTTGCGCATCCAGTGCCGCCGTTGCCAGTGCTTGGGCGACTGCACATCCTGAAAGCTGGATCTGTGCCGTCAGGCTACCGGTAGCGATAGCCTGCGCAATAGCGGTGGCGGTTAATTGGATGGAAACGCTGAGCGCGGCATTGGTTACCGCGACGGCCCGCGTGGTAGCCTCAAGGTTGATGCTGCTGGTCAGGTCGACGGAAGCGCTTGGCTGGGCAACAGCGATGGCCCCCAGGAGGATCTGCGCAGTCAAATTCCCGGATGCGGTAGCCGAAGCAACGGCATGGGCTTCGAGCGCGCCGGATATCCCCGTACTCAGGTCACCACTGGCTGATGCGGTGGCGACGGCGGTACCGATCAGTTGGATGATCGTGTCCAGCATTCCATCAGCGGACGCCTCGGCCACAGCGGAGGCTGACAGATTGATCCCGCTGGAAAGGGCGGCGCTAGATATTGCCTGTGACAGCGCGCTCGCCGATAGCTTGATCTGCGCTGTCAGCACACCATTAGCTGTTGAGATCGACACGGCATCAGCGGAAAGGCTGATTTGAGCTGTCAACGATGCCGATGCCGCAGCTTGGGATTGTGCCGTACCCGCGAGCTGGATCTGCGTGGCCAGCGTGCCGGTTGCAGAAGCTGTTGCCTGAGCGTTTCCCTCAAGCACAGCAGCGTCGGCGCTCGCCGCTGTGCTATTGATATCATCATCTTCGGGCTCGAATGCAATCCACGGATTCTCCGCCCAGGCACGCATTTGCTCATCGCTAAGCATGCCATTTACCGCTTGCACTGTAATCATTTGCTGCGGTGCGGCGCCCCCGGAATCGTCGTACATACCGAAGGTTTGTGAGGGCCCGATGGCGCCACCTTCCGATCCCCACCATATCGGTGCGCCAGCACGGGCGCCGTCCACAAAAAACTGCACCTCCCCCGAGGTCGCATCGAATCGGGCGCCCAGCGCATGTAATGCTTTATCGACCGTAGAAACATTAGATGCGATGGCAAAGCCGCGCCACTTGTGAAACATCTGCAGCTGAATTGCATTTGCTCCCGCTGCGGCGATATAAAAAAACCAGCCGTAGGTAGGTCCGACCGAATTGAGCAATATTCCCTGTACGTTTGTACGGACTACACCATACCAGTTGACGGTAAAGTCTCCCGATGCCACCGTATCAAGTTCCGGAATCGCCACTGCCCAGGTTGCGGGCGAAGTCGCCGGCAGAAAACCGTTGCCGTGTTTGGTTACCGTCACGCTGCCTGCGGTTCCGCCGGGCAAAGTGCCCGTACAAAGCTCGGTTGGAGCCTTGTCAGCGATGAGCGCAAAGTACGTCCTGGCCCCGATATCATGGGACCTATCTAACCGGGCGGGGTACAGCGGCTGATAATTAAGTCGCTCCAATTAAGCCCCGCTGGTGTATTCGGAGAGGAATGCCTCAACTGTCACAGCCTGACCGGTCGGCGCGATAAATTCGACCTCCAGGCACATGATCTGCCGCCCGATTGGGTAAGACCACTCACCAACGGCGTTAATGGCAACACCAGGTCCGACAGGCGGAAAATGGGTTTTCCAGTCTGTTCCTGCGGCCCCTAATGCGGGCAAACTAGTTTTGTGCGCTATCAACACCCGCGCCGTGCATTGTGTGGTCGGCCCTGTCCCGCCGTTAACGATTTTGATGGTGAGGCGACTTGGCCCTTGCGCCCCATTAAGATCGATTGCGCCGCGCAGCGGAGCTGCAGCGGCAGCCAAGGATTGATTTGCCACGATTGTTCGCGGTGTTTTTGTGAGCGCCATTCTGATCTCCTACACCAGCCACTGGCCATCGTCGGACCAGCACAACTTACGCACCTCGAATTCGTCCACCGGACTGGAGCGCTCCGCCAGTACCTTGATCGCATCTGCATGCGCCTGGGCGAAGCCCGCCATAACATTGCCCGCAGCAATCGCATCAAGTCCGGCGCGAACGGAATCCAGCGATATGTCCAGCCAGCCGTTTGCGAGCAGATGCTTGACGTGCCGGAATTCCGCGTCAGCGTCTACAAAATCGCAGAGCAGATTTCCGAGATCCTGCCCCAATACCTCGAGCAGGGTGCCTTTCCCGATCTCGGTTTTTTCTCGCGTTATCCGCAGCGGTAGTGCGTCTGCAATTTTCTGTGTGTCCTGCTCCGCTCGCAGTTCCGTCGGAAGCGCTAGAATTTCATCGAGGATAGCCATGGTTATATTTCCCCTTGGTTCTTTGCACGATTGACCTTGCTACCACCCATATTGATTTGCTCCAGAAACTGCCTGATGACTCGGCGCTGCCCGAACGTTCCCATCCCGCCCGTGTATGCTTTCTTTTCTCGATTGCCGGATTTATCTTCGTGCACGAGGAACCGCGCCTGCGCGTCGTCGGTATCCGCAATTTGAAAATCGCCTCCCCCAGGCTGGTGCGCGATGACGGTTTCAGTGATATCGCCGGGGATTTTGTCAGGATCTTCATGGACGCGGATCAGGATCACGGTGCCTTCCATGAACTCCGCCGTGAGCCCTTTCCCTAGCCGGATATGTTTGCTGGTATCTATACCCATCACGTAATCGTGATCCACACCTTCTCGCCGGCAGCGATTGCCGCCTGAATTTTTGCAAACAGGGCGGTGAATGCTTCGCGTGAGCGGCCCAGCCATCCATCACCTGGATTGCCGTCGTTTGCCCCGACCAGAATGCAGCCTTCGGTATCCGCCGCTGTGTTGCCGGAGTGGATGCGCACACCGGAAAAGCCGGGCACCGCGAGCAGCAGCGGCAGCGGCTTCTGGAACCGGTTGGAGAAAGTCACTACGACCTGATATTTCCCGGTCGGGATGGCGGTTTCACCGGGAATCTTGTGCGGCCGCTCCTGATCTTCCAGCGTATAGCACTCGAATTGATTGAGTTGGTACAGCCGGCCCGCTGTATAGCCTGTCGTTCCGTGGTTTCTCTTCAGGAATAGTTCCATCAGTTGTCGACTTGGAAGGTGAGTGCGCTGATTGCAAAACTGGGTGCGGAGTCGCCGTTATTGATGGTCTTCGGAGTAGTGAGAGGCGAATAGACCCACGCATTGCCGCCTGTAAGCGCGTCGAAAAGCGCTAGGTGTGTGGCCTGCCCCCAGTCCGCTGTCGGTGCCGGATACTGGATGAGGACATTGTTGCTCGTCGTTCCACCCGCTCCGCTGCTCGCGACCGTACTGCCCGCGGATTGTGTCCCTGCCCAGTTGGCCAGGCTGGCTGCGACGGATACGCGTGCATAACTGCCGCCGCTCACCTCCGTGCCGCCGCCCGCTTCGCCCGGGTCTGTCTTGACCAGGCCTATATACCAGGTCGCCGGGGCCCCTAATGCTTGTCCGCGGAACACCGCATCGATGATCTTGTTTTCAGCGTAATTAGTCCATGCAGACATTTTCGTGTCTCCGTATTTACTGGATTCTGGATTCGAACTCTTTCATGAGAGCTTCGAACAAATAAGTGGGTGAGCCGTTACGGGTGCCGCCCGAGATCCCGTCCCGCATCGACACCGGTTTACTTACGTTGCGCACTGCAAGCTCACGCATGGCCTCCGCCTGGGCCCGCAGCAGCAGCAGACCGCGATCGCCATGCACGATGGTTGTCTGCGCCGCATCGGCGGAAACGCTATGTGCGGCAAAGTAATAAAATTTGTATGCAGACCCCAGCACGCTGATCTGGGGGGCGGTGGGTGCCGGCAGCAGATGCATCTCCGGTGTATTGCCGTTCATCGCCAGGCGCACATCGGGCAGGCGTCCGGTCCACGATCTTTCCCACGGGCGGGCCGTGCGGCTGACCCCCCACAATGCGGATTTGAAAATCTGGATATCCGCCGGCGCTTCATAGGCTTCCTGGTCGGCCACCAATGTGATGATTCCCAGCAGCGTGCGGGGGCGCACGCGGCCCATATCCTGCGCGGCGGCGTCAAGATGACGGCGAAAGTCCCCGCCATTCTCAGCCGCGAAAATACTGGATGCGTCATGCAGGCTTTCGGACAGGTCCGCGATCAGCTCCGCGCGGGACATAATTTCCGGCATCAGGGTTTAGCCTCTGCGCGTTTCAGGACTTCTTCCGCTACCGCACCCAGCACACCCTTGCGTGGTGTGCCGCTGAGCTGCTCAAGCTCGCCTAGCAGCTCGAGCTCGGTATCGGTCAAAGCGGGCAGTGCCGCTTTCACATCGTCGACTTTCAGTTGCAGCAGCTCGACCAGGGGATTCCCCGGCTCCGGAGCGACATTTTCCGCGGCGGCTTTTTCCGGCCGCAAATGGCTGGGTACTTCATGCTCGTCGAAATGCCGGGTCTCGCCCGGCAAGACCATGGCGGCGCCGACATAAATCGGCATGCCGGTGCTGTTATGTACGGGTAGTTTCATCACGCCTCACATGTTGTTTGACTGAAAAACCCGGCAGCTGCCGGGCTTATGCTGATTGGTTATCTGTTACCGGGATACCCGAGCTGTGGTGCTGAACAGCGCGATCGAGGTATAGGCCGCTTTCAGCTGCGTCGGCGTATGCAGCACCACGAACTGGTCGCCATACGCTTCCTTCTTGCCCGTGAAACGTCCGTTCGAATCGCGCTGGTCCTGTAATTGCCCCATGGCCCAGGGTTTCATCATCCGGTAACGTGTTTGCCCACGCTCGCCGATGACGATCCGTTGATCGCCCATCGCGAGGCCCGGCGCGGTGGTGCGGAAATTGGGCACATCCTTGACCCTTCCCAGGTTACCTTCGCCGTCCAGATCGGTGCCGGTACGCTTGCCGGATTCGATGAAGCTGCGCGCCTGCTCGATCTGAGTGCGGATGGTCCCGCTCATCAAGCCGAAATTCGCCATGTGGTAGCGGTCGGACTCGATCACGTTCTTGCGCAAACCGTACCGGTAGAGAAAGCTGTCCCAGAACAGATCCGTTGCCACGGATCCCTGATCGGTGTCGAATTTATACACATTGGTGGTGTAGCTATAGCTTGCCACTATGGCATGCGTGCTCGTCACGTTCGCTACGGCGCCGAGCTGGTTCACGAAGTGGATCTCGCCCAGGTTGTAGTCCAGCCACCAGTAGGTGCCTGCGCCCTGGGTCCCGGTGAAGTCATACTCATTGAGCGTGACGCTGTTGACCTTGATGGTGATCGGGTAGATAGTGCTGCCGACCTGGTTGCCTTGCAGGTCATAAACCTTCTTCGGGCGCACAACCGGGAATTGCGCCAACGGCCAGATGCTCTTGCTGCCATTCCCGGTACCGACCGCCTCATTGGCCACGTCGGTAGAGGCGTACTGATCGGAGGCGTTCAGGATTTCGTTGAAGATAAGGCGTTCGCCGTCTTCACTGATGATGCGCGAAGCATTGCGCGCATTTTCCGATACGGCATCCCAGTCGAGCTGGCCATTGCTGGTCAAATAACGCAGTTCGTCGCTCACCTCGAAGGAGATTTTCTGAGGAATAGGGTAGGCAGTCTCGCTGGTTTGCTTTACCCCGGCGCGCGGAATGGATCCGCCTTCATACACCCGAGTGCTGTTGATTCCGGCGGCAGTCGTGTCGCGGTAGCTGTAGGGAATCAACGCTGAGCCCGAAAAGGGCAGGGTGCCCACATTCACGAACTGCAGGCCGATCATGTTATAGAGCGCCTCGCGGATAACGGTGCGCTCGAATATCGCCGGCACGGCCACGTCGGAAACGAGGCCATCTCCCGCCGCCAGGTGTTTGTGTTCGGTATGTAACTGCCGGGCATTGGCGACATCGAATTCATGAAGGACCTTCTCGGCGAAATCCTTGTTTGCGGTCTGCAATTGGCCGCCTGTGTTTGAGAAACGGCGGGTGGGGGACAGGCTCACCAGACCGAGGCGCTTATCGACAGACTCCTGCAAGGCTTTCACTTCGTTGCCCGATTCCACACTGATGTGCACATTGCCGGCGGGGAGTTGAAAGCCCATGCCCGTGAGCTTCTTGGCGACCTCCAGCTTATTGCCGTGTGCAATCTGAAAATCGGCCAATTTTCTCACCTGAACAAGACTCATCTCCGGCGTGACCAGGTCAGTCGCAGCCGCGATAAGCTCCTTCTTGCTGTCGTCGCTCAGGGCGGTTACAGAATTGATCGTGTCGGTGAGCAGCTTGATATTGCCATCGCGTTTATCGCTCAATTTCTTGGTTTCATCGGCTTGACGCGTGGCCTCTTCAGCCATCAGTCTTTTTACATCATCGGCGGTTAACCCCGTGGATAGGTTCGGCGCCTCGATGAGCAGCTTGATATCTTTAACGCTGCCGCCGGCGGCAGCAATCTGCTCGCCCAACTGTTTGCCGGAGTTGGCAAAGGCATCCATCAGCTGCTTGGCCTTTACCTCATCGGTCATAGGCTGCACGGCCACCTCGAATGCACTGAGCAGCTGGGCGCGCATCGGTTCCGACAAGACAACAATGGCGGCAAGCGCAAGGCTCAACATGTCGGACAATTTCTTATGCATGGTGTGAATCTCCTGTAATAGTGTGGTCTGCAGTTCGGGGTGAATCAGCGTGGGCACATCGTCCCCGCTGGTTTCGGATAACCGGATAGGATCGAGATGCTTGATGCACGGACGCGTCACCAGGCCTGCGCCCATCATTACGGCGCCATGCTGTTTCCCGCTCTCGTTGTCCTGGAAGTTCTCGTGGTATTCGATCGAGCTGTAGGCGTAGCCCTTGCCCTTGATGGACTCTATGCCGTAAGGCGTCCATTCCACCTGTGCCCGCAACCTGTCGCCTTCCAGCTTCAGTTGCAGCACCTTGCCTGCCGCGCCGTTATCGGGCCGGTGGGCAACGTCATAGAAAATGTCCTGTCCGTACACCCGCTTATCGAAGTTCTCGACAATCTGCCCCAACATGCGGCGGCTGATCTCGAACTCGCCATAACGCGGATCGCGGAAATTGCCAGTGCGCGTCACCGTCACCCAGCTCGTCGTTTTTCCTTCCTCCAGCGTCACATGGAGCCCGGACAGGAATCGCACTGTGCCGGAGCGGTTTTCAGACAATAGGATAATTTTTGGCGGCATGCTGACCTCTCATAGAGTCCATGCCGCAGGCAATCAGAAGGAGGGTGAGCAGGCCTTTTTCAGACTGCCCGCGGTGGACTGAACGGGATACTCAGCCATAACGCAAGACATAAACAGGGAGGGTTTCGGCGTACAGAAAACGCTCGTCACGCTTGAGCCTTGAGGACATTGGCCGTCGGGACGTGATCCACAGAGTTATCCACCGAAAATGTGGATAGAAGAGATTTTCTACTTGATGCGTTTTTTACTGAATTATTTCTTCTCGAAAGCTTCCGCCTTCTTCACGCCCAGCACGCCCTTGCGTTGTTCGGGTGTCAGCCTGGCCAGCGCTTCCAGGGGGGTTTCCTTCCCGGCTCGGTCTGCATCAGTGATCTCATCTTTAAAAACCACTTCGACGTAAGAGAGTGTATTCGGATGTGCCGGCCATGGACACGTTTCCCGGTCCGGATAAACACCCGGTCCCAAGCCGTAGAGATTTGCCGTTGCGTGCAGATCGCAGATATCCGGCTCCGGATGGGCTGGGGAGAGCAGGAATCGCACGCCGGCAGCGTGAGGATGATCGAGCACTCCAGCGATATATGCCTCCCCATGCGCACGGTTGATCTCGGTGCGCATCAGCCGCATCGCGTTATCCATGGGACTGCCGCTTCCTGTCAGCGCACCCGACACGGCCTTGCTGATGCCAGCGCTACTGGCCGCGTTCATTTTATCCGCAAGCTCACCCGGCACTGACTGACCGCGCATCAGCAATTCACGTGCCGCCTGTACCGCACCATGGCCCTGGATCACCGCCATCTCGATGGCATTGGTTACCGTATCCCGGGCATGACGGTCCAGCCGCCATATCCTGTCTGAAAGTTGCAAACCATCGGCTGCGACAAAAGCGTGCACGAAGCGCAGCGACTCCTCGGAAACGCGCATTGCTGCGGCCGAGCTCAATAACGCCTTGGACTGCACACCGGTACCGGCAGTAGTCAACGGTAGCGTGCCGAAACGTGCAGCATTCTCTAGTCCGTTATTCAGCAGGGCATCGCGCGCGGCGGATAACGCTCTGAGCCTGTCATTTATTTGCGCCAGCACATCCTGCAGCTGTGTCAGCGCGACATTGCCATCGCCCCCGCCAGCGGCGGCAATGCGCTGACCAAGGTCGGCGGCGGCCTGCTGATAGAGCTGCTGCAATTCCTTCAGCGTTTCCGCATCGAGCTTATTCATTGCGCGCTGTGCGTGCAGCGTTGCGCGTTTGACTGCGGCTTGAACCTTGGCATCGTCACTCAATTGTTAATATCCGTCGCACTCTCACCTTTACGCCCATTGCCTGGGGTGATGCTGACTTTCGCAGGATTTGCCCCGCCGCCTGCTTCTGGATACGGATCATAATTCTTCGCTTCCCACTCGCGGCGTTGCTCGACATAAGCTGGATCGTACCCCAGTTCTTCCCAGACCATTCCTTGAGGTAGCCCCAAGGCTTTCAGCTTGAGGCCACGATCAGTCGTTTGCGTCGCGGTTTCAGTGCGCCTCTCGGCAAAAGTGACGGTGAAATCCTCGGCATCGGGATTGATGCCCTTCAGCAGTAAATGCAGCCGGAAACCCGCCTCATAGCCAAAAGAAAGCGTGTCCTGCAGCACGTCCACCTCGTCGTAATAGTCGCGTTTCAGGTCCTCGAGGATATCCCGAGCCATGCCGTCCGTATAACCCATCATCCCTTTTGGCAGCGGCGACCCGGCGAAGAACGTATCAAGCAGATGAACAATATCGCGGACATGGTCGAGGTTGGCATCACCCTGTACCGCTGATACGCCGCCTTCCTTGTTCATGTAATAGTCGGTCGTAATTTCGTGCTGGTCTTTTTCCACCTGGGCGCGATACTTCTCGATGTCATCTTGAGACGCGCCTTTCAGCACGTGCCCCAGGCGCAAGGGCGCCCGTGTGCGGCGCCGAATCACCAGGTCTTCTTCCGTCATATTGAGCTTACGCCAGGTGGTACGCGTAGCATCGAGGAAGGGGCGGCCAAGGCTGCCTAGGTCGTCGAAGTTGTCCGGGTCAAAGCGAGCATGAAACAATTGCCACAGCGGGAATGCCGCAAGTTCGGTACCGGTCATAACATCAAACTGTATGTAAGCTTTTTTTACATCCTTGAAACGCCCGGCCTCTGTGATATTGGGCAGGATCGTTTCCGAGGGCATGCGCACACCTGCCACCACATTAAATTCTGTGTCCAGCACCCACTGTATCGGCAGGTTCCCCTCCATTACCAGCCCGCGCGCGTCTGATTTCAGTTTCTCAACCCGATTGAGCTGCAGACGGCGTTGGAAATCGTCCCATTGCCGCGCCAGCGTATCGCTGGATTGCGCCTGCTGCATGATCAGCCCGCCCTTGATCGTGTCGCGTGCGATACGGCTGTGAATGCGCTTTACGCGACCATCGAGCCGATCCATCTCCCGTACATCCAGAATCGCCTGGCGCAGATCGGGATCCACCCACATCAACCGATAGAGGTATTTGATCTGGTCTTCCGGAGTAGGGCGCCGGCCTTTCTCACTTGTGGTTGAGGTGTTGGCGGCAGTTTCCTGCGGGAGCGCGGTATCCTGTTTCACGAGCCGCGGGAAAAGTCTGGACAAAAGATTCATGACGTACCTTTTTTGAGTATTTCTATCGACATGACATTCCGCCAGCCATCGATCAAGCCCAGTTCCGCCAGTTCCCTGATTTCGGGGATCAGTTCCGGCATATGGGTGCGGACCAATCTGCGATTTTCCGCGGCATGCGCCTGTTCCAACTCGCTAAGCGGTCGCAATGCCCGCTGTTTTTCCTCGTTTTGGTGAGAGAGTGCCTCCGGCGAGCGTAATTCTCTGCCCGTTGCACGAGCGTACTCATTCATCCCGTCGCCTCCAGTAATGGCGGGTTTCCCAGCAATTGATCGCGAGATTGGGTGCGGTACCCGATCACGGTCGGCACATCCTCCGCACCGCGCGTTACCAGTGCCCACACGCTGGCGCATGCTCCATCAAAAAGATCGTCCCCCAGCTTGCCGTTCGCCATCTTGTAACTGGCATAGCTGCCTTTTGTGGGTACCGACTTGATGTTGCCCAACTGGCGCACGAATGCCACCCAGTCAGGCGGGCCCGAGAGTGCAGTAGCAGTACTTCCGGGGAGCCAGACTACGTTTGCGGATTCTTTGGCCGTGGCGATATCGCGGCTGTCATCGAAATACGGAATTGCAGCTTGCCCGTTATGGAATGCGGCACGCAGAGCGGTGGCCATGCCATGCTTGATCATGCCCTCGAACCGGATCGGGGCGAATGGCCACTGAGCCCAGGTGGTAGCGGTACTTTGTCCGTCGCCGATCGTACGGCGATCGATATCAGTCAGTCCACGCGTAAACAGGCGATCGTTCAAGCTGGTCAGCATACCCAATCCATAGGCGTCACCCATGGCGTAATCTGGCCGGAAGTACTCCCAAAAGCCAAGCAGATCCATTTCCACCACTTTATCATCCGTACCGGCCGGCCACGATTTCACGAAAGGGAAGGTCACATAGTTGCCAATCTGCTCGGATACCACCAGGCTCGATTTCGACGCGGACAGACTCTCACCGTGGCCGCTGTGATCGTAGCCAAAGGACAATAGACCTCTCTTCTTGTAGCGAGCCCCGGGCATTGGCTCGGCAATTTGCAGCCGCGCCTGGAGCCCGACCGACATGGCCTTGCGGATGAATTTTTCCCAAATGTGATTCTGCGCGGATACATTTTTGCACAAGAATTGCCTGATAAATTCCCCCTCGGGCAGCTGCATCCGCATTTCCCGCATGAATGCTTCGTTGAGGATACCCATCTCTATCCCGAGATAGACGTTCACGATCGGCAACAGGTGATATTGCTTGGAGTCGATCAGCTGCTGCAGCACGTCGGCACCCTTGAAAACGCCGGTGACACGGATCTGGGGCTTGAACGAAACACCTTTATCCGCCCCCATACGCCTGGCGCCGCCCAGCATCGGCAGAAAACGCGACAACAGCCGGTCTGCCGGCATATCGTCGATTTCCTCGATCGATGCATAGCTGATCGCATCGCCATCGATCTGGCTCATGATTCCGTAGGCGCTAGCTTTGGAGCCATTCACAAACTGATATTTGGTATCCGAGAGCTGCTCACGTCCGCTTTTGTGCGCAATATACCCGCGCAGCATCGGCGAACGGCGGATGGCATCGGTATGGTAGTTAAGGTTTCCCTGGGCCTGCTGCAGCCGCGGTGCCACGATCCCCAGCTCCTGCGCCGGCGCGGTTGCGTTGTGCTTGAGTGCGTGTAGCTCTTTCACAGCCGTCTTGCCAGTGCGCCGGCATGAAACGTCGATGGTGTTCGGGTGTTTATCCATCTCCATGCACTTCAACACCTGGACGGGATCCAGCTCGACGTTATGCACATGCTTATGCCATAGCAGGTGATCATCCTTGTAACGCAATATCTCCTGCTCGGACCGATAAGCGACCCGCACTCTCTCGCTAGCGCTGATGCGAGTCATAAATTTGGAACCAATGTCCGTTTCAAGTCTATTGCTTGAAGTAATAGATCACGATGCTGTTCCGCCTGCTCCCGCGCCTTTTTTTCGCGCAATAAATCTCTATTCAAACAGACGGGACATTCGATCAGGAAGTCATTCTTATCAGCATAATCGTGATCGAAAGCGAATCGAACATTATGGATGGTGCAGCGCATTTCGATCACTTTCCACTCTCCTGCTGGTACTCGACCAGTATCGGATCGGTATCGGTCTGCTTATTGGCTCGCATAACCTTTTCAGCCATCGACTCGAGTAACTGGACCGTGCGCTGCCGGAATGCATCCACACCTTCCTGGCTCTCTTTTTCGTGGGCCAGACGGCCGATCTCGTTGTCCTCGGCCTCGATGAGTTTCTGAGTCATGCCCATATCTGCCAGCGATAACCCACTTCGTGTGAGTAATTCGCCAAGTTGCTTTAGTAGCGGATGCGCCTGGACATCATCGCGCAGGAGTCGCCTGTTTCCTTGTTCGTCAAAATACTCAACAACCTGCGGAGTGCCGTCTGGGTCGTGCTTCCACACAAGTTTTTCAACCTTTACGCCATCCGCGACGATGGTCTGAATGATTTGCTGAACCAATGCAAAGACAGATGCTTGCAGGTCGGAGTAAATGCCCATCAAATGCTTGGGATTGCGCTGATCGAAGGCTGCGTGATGCAACATGAACAACTCGGTTTTTTTGACGCAGGCCGGTTGTGAGGCACAGTAAACGCGATCGACATCGCACGTCGAGCAGAATGCATAACCATCAGGCTTGGACGGGAAATATGTAGCCGTCCGTGCCGCCAAGCCGTGTTTCATTGCATTGAACCGCGTGCGTAGCGATTCTTCCTTGGTAGGGTGACCTTCCAGATTAGCAGCTGTCGCTGCCTTCCCTTCATGAGTTCGCGGCCCCGTGGCGTTTGCCCAGGCCTTCAGCAGCCCCCGCTCCCATCCAACCTGCTCGCATTCACTCCTGCAATGCGGGCATTCGCTATGATAGAGATACGGATGATGATCTAGATCCGGCGCATCTTCCACCCGCGCCGGCGCTGCCTTAAAAGTGCGATAGCACGGACGGCAGTAAAAGGTGATCTCGGAAAGGGGCTTGCTACGGTCTATGGCCATGCTCCGCAGTATCGCGTATCATGGCAAGTCAGAAACAGGGAGGATTCCGGCGACATAACGCCGTTATGCTGCCTTTCTTATGAACCGAGCAGGAAACTCAACCTCTACTTTTTTGGTTCGCAGTGAGACCTGATCGGGGAGCCACCACTTTCATATAATTATCAATAAGTTATACTATCACTCCCACTGGCTGGAAGTGCGGTGTATAGTATTTTAGGTCACAAAATTGACCTAAAACCCCTCTAAAACCTCGCAGAGTGAAATATCTATCTTTAGTTATCTTAAAGTATCCCCTTAAGTAACCGTTAAGTATCACCAGTAGTGTCTCCAGTAGGCACCCTTCTCATCGCGGGAGGGTGCCTTTCTTTTCGCCTAAAACTTCTGCTAAAGGAAAAGTAATCATGACAGATAAGGTTGAAAAACAGAAAGAACTTGAAGAAGAATCCCTCGGACTTGGTATCAGGAAATACAGAGAAGCTCTCGCTCAATGTGGGGAGGATAACCTATCTCCAGGAATGAAGCTCCTGAAGGCTGCTATCGAACCGCTTACGGCTGCTATTCAGACATGTGTGAATGGAGGTACCTTTGCCGAATTCGAGCGGGCCATGTTGCGCGAGCGCACTTGCAATGGCCTGGAGACCGCGCACAAGGAAAGACGTCGGTGGACGACGCCCAAAACTCAAGACACACCAGCAGCAGGAGATCATGCGTCTGGTCAGGTCTGGACAGAAGAACGCGGCGGAGGCTGCCAGACTATTCGTTCTCCCGCTACCGTGTCGCGTCTTCTGCTCGCCACCAAGGTACCTTAACCGGGTTTTACGTTCCATTGGGTCCTAACACCAATACCCACACTCAGCGATAGGTGTACCTAAGTCCAATTGGTTTACTCAGCAATAAGCACTAATGTTTAAGTTGGCGGATGTGTTCCGATCCAGCACCATCCCTGGCACAGATGTACGCCCATGTGGACCCAAAGGAGCCTGCCGATTGTCAGAAAGATTTCGAGCTTCTCGTTGAACTGGTAATGATACAAGGTGGTTGGCGGCGTGTGAGCGCCACAAGCGGAACGCAGCACGCCACTAACCTTGAGCTGGGGCTTCCGCTGACAGGTGAGCGGGCACTCGTGCAAGTAAAATCGAGTCTAGATCAAAACACAACGGGAAAGATTACGGCCGGACTGATTGGAGTGACTGGCGACGCACGAGTCTTCATTGTTTACCACACCAGACATTGATAAGTGTTTATTGAAAAAAATGTCACCCTAATTAGGCCAGAGGTGATTGCCGAATATGCCGTCGATCTTGGCCTGACTACTTGGATTATAAGAAAAGTAGGGTAACAGGGTGCGTTTAAACAAACGTCACAAAAGTTAAAAGTTGCGTAGGATCTCGCTTTCTATATTAGCTAAAATTGATTTTTCCTGTTTCTACCAGCATCAGAAAAATTCCGAGGGTTCGAGCGTACAACTCCTACTATGTGCCAGAAGGTTGCGTTTCCAGAAAGCCGCCGTTGAGTTCATCGGGGCAATGACGTGTAACAATTGCGAGCCTCCATTTTTCTCATTCGTAACGCACGTGCCATTGCCTGCGGCTGCGCATGTGCGATGTTTGGTTTCTATAGTTTTAATACAGAAATGCTTTCGGAAATAGAGAAAGCCCAGCAGGTTCTCCACTGGGCTTTCGGATACAGAATCTTGCGATTCTTTATTGTAGCAACGGCTCTCACCCCGGATGAACTACTACAACGATCCCATTATCACGGAGAAAGTAATGACAAGCAAGCAAGATAATCCTGGCGCACTGACTTTCGGATTGGACATCGGCATTGCATCCGTCGGATGGGCGGTGCTCAGCGAGAGCCGTATCATAGACTTGGGCGTGCGTTGTTTCGACAAAGCTGAAACAGCCAAAGAGGGTGAATCCCTTAACCTTACACGCCGCACAGCACGGCTGCTTCGCCGACGTCTGCGACGTAGAGCATGGCGGCTCACCAAGCTGGCACGTTTGCTTAAGCGTGAAGGGTTGATTGCGGTTGCCAACCTATTCAAACTTAAAATCGAAAAGAACACCTCCGTCCTCAAGTCAGCTTGGCAATTACGAGTCGATGCGCTTGATCGCCAACTCAACGCCGAAGAATGGGCGCGCGTCATTTATCACCTATGCAAGCATCGCGGCTTCCATTGGATCAGTCGCGCTGAAGAAAAAGCGGCGGAAGGCGACAGCAAAAGCGAAGGTGGCAAGGTCAAGCAAGGACTGGCTGGCACAAAAAAACTTATGCAGGAAAAGAATTACCGAACCGCTGCCGAAATGGTGCTGGCCGAATTTCCAGAGGCACAGCGCAACAAGCAAGGCGACTATAGCAAAGCACTATCCCGCATCTTACTCGGCGACGAGTTGAAGGCACAGTTTGAGCATCAGCGCAAACTCGGCAACACCTTTGCCACCGAAAAACTTGAAGCTGCCATTCTTGGCAATGGCGACCGCAAGAGCGGTTTGTTCTGGATGCAGAATCCCGCGCTCGCTGGCAGCGATTTGTTGAGAATGCTGGGGCATTGCACCTTCGAGAAAACCGAATACCGCGCACCCAAGGCCAGCTTCACTGCCGAACGCCACGTCTGGCTCACCCGTCTCAACAACCTGCGCATTTTGGTGGATGGCACGACCCGTTCGTTGAATGAAGCGGAGCGTCGTGTCGCCCTCTCTTTGCCATACCAGCAAGCAGGCGATTTGACCTACAAGCAACTACGCGCCGCGCTAATCAAAGCGGGCTATTTACCCGAGTCATTCCGTTATACCGGACTGTCGTATGCCAGCGGACAAAAAGCCGATGAGAAAATAAAAGATCCCGAAACCGCAGCACTGGTAAAGATTTCCGCTTGGCAAGAATTGCGTAAGACACTCAAAGATGCGAGTCTGGAAGACGAATGGCAGAAGATTTCCACGGATGCGCTGGAAGGCAGACCGCAACTGCTCGATCAGATTGCTTGGGTATTGAGCGTCTACAAAGACGATACCGAAGTAGAAACTGAGCTACGCAAATTATCCTTGCCTAATGCAGAGCGTATGGTGGATGCGTTACTTGATATACGCTTCGACAAGTTCAGCAACCTCTCACTCAAGGCACTCAACCAAATCGTGCCACTCATGGAACAAGGTCAGCGTTATGACGAGGCCGTCGCCAACATCCAGGAATATGGCCACCACAGCCAGTTACACAAGGTTGGTGCGGGTGAACACAAGTACCTACCGCCGTTCTACAAAGGGCGCGATAAAACCGGGCGTATGGTGTTTTGCGATGACATGGACATCCCTCGCAACCCCGTGGTGCTACGCGCACTCAATCAGGCGCGTAAGGTCGTGAACGCGCTAATCAAGGAGTATGGCTCACCGTATGAAGTGCATATCGAAATGGCACGGGATTTATCACGTCCATTCGATGAGCGCAAAAAAGTGAAAACAGCACAGGAAGAATTCCGCGACCGCAACGAAAAAGATAAGGTGCTGTTTGCACAGGATTTCAACATCGTGGGCGCAGTCAAAGGAAAAGATTTCGAGAAGTACCAGCTATATCGCGAACAACAAGGCAAGTGTGCTTACTCCATAGAACCGGTGGATATTCATCGCTTGTTTGAACAGGGTTACGTCGAAATCGACCACGCTTTGCCCTATTCGCGTAGCTTCGACGACAGCAAGAATAACCGAGTGCTGGTACTCGCAAAAGAAAATCGCGACAAGGGCAACCGTACTGCCTACGAATACCTAAGCTTATTCCCTGGAGGCGAAAATGGAGAACGTTGGCGGCAGTTCGTCGCCTTCGTTGAAGGCAACAAAGCCTATCGCCTCGCCAAGCGCAGCCGCTTATTGCGCAAGGATTTCGGCGATAAGGAAGCCAAGGAATTTCGCGAGCGTAACCTCAACGACACTCGCTACATCTGCAAATTCTTCAAGAACTACGTCGAGCAATATCTGCAACTGCATGAAGACAGCGAAACCAAACGTTGCGTGGTACTCAGCGGGCAAATGACTTCTTTCCTGCGTGTGCGCTGGGGTTTGATAAAAGTACGCGGTGACAGCGACCGCCACCACGCGCTGGATGCTGTCGTGGTCGCTGCGTGCAGCCATGGCATGGTGAAACATTTGTCCGATTACTCGCGCCGCAAAGAATTGGAACAGGTAAGAGCAGGCTTTGTGGATGTAGACACGGGGGAGATCATCAATCCAAACATGTTTGACCAGATAAAAAAACACTTCCCCAATCCGTGGCCACATTTCCGCGATGAACTCGAGGCACGCCTGAAACTAGATGACCTTGATCGGTTGCGTGAAGAAATGCAACGCTTCGGCACCTACTCGGAAGACGCATTACGGTCGTTGCGTCCGTTGTTCGTTTCACGCGCGCCCCAACGTCGCAACAGCGGTGCCGCACACAAAGACACCATCTACGCGCAGCCGGAAAGCCTAGAAGCACAAGGCGGGGTCACGCAAAAGGTTCCACTCTCCAGCCTGACTTTGAAAGACCTCGACAAATTAATCGATCCGCACCGCAACGAAAAGCTCTATGCCGCCATTCGCGCTCGCTTAGAACAACATGGTGGCAAAGGCGACAAGGCATTCCCATCCAACAATCCACTACGCAAACCCGACAGCGATTGCAACCCAACGGGCCCCATTGTGCGCGGCGTAACAATGGTGATCGACAAACTTTCCGGCATTCCTATTCGCGGTGGTATCGCCAAGAACGACAGCATGGTTCGGGTGGATGTTTTCACTAAGGCGAACAAGTTTCATCTCGTGCCTGTGTATGTGCATCACACGGTGGCGAAGGTGCTGCCGAATCGGGTGATTGTGGCGCATAAGGATGAAGACGAGTGGCCGCTGCTCGACGACAGTTTCAGTTTTTGTTTTTCAATCTACCCCAATGACCTAATTCGCGTAGCGCAAAAGCAATGCCAGTTTGTTGGCTACTACGCAGGCTGTGATCGCGGATCAGGAAATGTCAATTTGTGGACACATGACCGCAACCAGCAAGTTGGCAAAGATGGGTTGATTCGCGGCATCGGTGTCAAAACGGCGCTAAATGTTGAGAAGTTCAATGTAGATGTCCTTGGCAACATCTACCCCGCCCCACCGGAAAAACGTCGTGACCTGGCGTAGTGTAGTCATCTCGCGCCCAGCCAAGCTGCGGCGCGAGCAATTCCGGCTCGCCATCGATCAGGAACAAACCGCCTTCGTGCCGTTCGAGGACATCGCGGTGATCTTGCTCAACCACCGCGAAATCATGCTCACTCATCCGGTGCTATCAGCCTGCGGAGAATACGGCATCAGCCTCTTCGCCACGGGCGACACGCATCATCCCAGCGGCGTGTTCTTGCCTTTCTTGTCGCACTCGCGCGCCACGCGCTGGCTGCGTCTGCAACTGGATTTGCCGCGCCCTGTCGCCAAGCAGGCATGGGCATCCATCATCCGCAAGAAAATCAGCAATCAATCCGCTTGCCTGCGATCATTTGGGCGCGATGGCTCGGATAAGCTGGACTCTTACGCACGACGCGTGCGCTCCGGCGATGTCGGCAATCTGGAAGGGCAGGCCGCTGCGTTTTATTTCGTGCAACTCTTCGGCAAAGGCTTTCATCGTGAGCAGGCGCGCTTTGCCAATGCTGCACTTAATTATGGCTACGCGGTGTTACGCGGCACGATTGCACGGGGCTTAGTGGCACATGGCCTGCTGCCTTCCATCGGGTTGTTCCACGCCAGCGAGCAAAATGCTTTCAATCTTGCTGATGACGTGATCGAACCATTCCGTCCAGTAGTTGATTTTTTCGTAGCGAAGCGCATGTCGCTGGTTGGCGATGAATTAAATCCACAAGATAAAACGGCGCTAGTCGGGCTACTCAATGTGGATGTAGGCATGCCGCGCGGCAAGATGTCCGTGCTTTCCGCCATCGAACACGCGATAGAAAGCCTTGCAAGAGTGTATGACGGCGGCAGCGAAACACTGCTGGAATTGCCCACACTCATTGGGCAGGAACAGCACCACTTAGATTGCTGAGCCATGAGCACGGAGACACGACGATTTATGCGCTTGATTGTGCTTTTCGATCTACCCGTTGTCACCAAGGCCGAGCGCCAAGCCTACACTCTGTTCCGCCGTTTCCTAATTAACGATGGGTACGATATGATCCAGTTCTCGGTGTATGGTCGTATCCTGAATGGCAACGATGCGCTGGAAAAACACATGAAGCGATTAGTAAACAGCCTGCCACCCGAAGGCTCCGTACGCTGCCTGGCCGTCACCGAAAAGCAATACGCCAGCATGAAACTCTTGGTCGGCCTGCCGCTTTTTCAAGAAAAAGCACTGAAGGCCGACCAAATGCTGCTATTTTGAAGAGCGATTTTTCAAACAGAACGCCCGCCAGATTGAGGTCTGGTGGGCGTTTGCGTGAGAGCTATTGTAGTTCATCCGGGGTGAGAGAGGGAGCTACAACCGGCGACAGTGTTATAGGAGGCGATAATAGATTGTAGTTCATCCGGGGTGAGAGAGGGAGCTACAACTCTCAACGCCGTCCACAGTGTGCTTCCATGATTGTAGTTCATCCGGGGTGAGAGAGGGAGCTACAACCCGGGCATGATCATAGTTCTAGGAATGTGGATTGTAGTTCATCCGGGGTGAGAGAGGGAGCTACAACCTCACAAGAGGAATTGCGCCGGTCCGCTCAATTGTAGTTCATCCGGGGTGAGAGAGGGAGCTACAACTGAAAGTGCTAAGATAAACCGTGCCGCCGTATTGTAGTTCATCCGGGGTGAGAGAGGGAGCTACAACGCATTGCGCTAGCGTTTCCCACTTATCATTATTGTAGTTCATCCGGGGTGAGAGAGGGAGCTACAACACTTTCGACAGCTTCACTATCGCGACTGAAATTGTAGTTCATCCGGGGTGAGAGAGGGAGCTACAACGCCGACTGGCGCCGAGGCGGGGATGGTCATATTGTAGTTCATCCGGGGTGAGAGAGGGAGCTACAACCCCTGTGCTTGTGTGAAAGTTGGCATCTATATTGTAGTTCATCCGGGGTGAGAGAGGGAGCTACAACTTTGGGCGCGGAGTGCTGCGCGGTCTGGAGATTGTAGTTCATCCGGGGTGAGAGAGGGAGCTACAACTCTTGCATCTCATGATTCGCGGGCACTGAGATTGTAGTTCATCCGGGGTGAGAGAGGGAGCTACAACTCTGCCGCTTGGAGAGCGCATACGCTTTTAATTGTAGTTCATCCGGGGTGAGAGAGGGAGCTACAACCGTTTCCGGCTGGTCTACTACGAAATCATCATTGTAGTTCATCCGGGGTGAGAGAGGGAGCTACAACTTCGGGTAACACTACAAGCCCGGACTCCATATTGTAGTTCATCCGGGGTGAGAGAGGGAGCTACAACGCGGCTGCACGTTCAGGACTTGACCGGGTAATTGTAGTTCATCCGGGGTGAGAGAGGGAGCTACAACGCCTGTTGCGGGAAGGAAGCGGGGCTATCGATTGTAGTTCATCCGGGGTGAGAGAGGGAGCTACAACGAGTCGCCGTAACGACCGACGGCCTGGGGAATTGTAGTTCATCCGGGGTGAGAGAGGGAGCTACAACCGCGCCCGGATCATGCCGCGCTTGATTGCCATTGTAGTTCATCCGGGGTGAGAGAGGGAGCTACAACCGCGGCTTCGTCGGTTCAGCACGGCGCCAGATTGTAGTTCATCCGGGGTGAGAGAGGGAGCTACAACCCGGGGCGTACCTGACATACCACCTGAAATATTGTAGTTCATCCGGGGTGAGAGAGGGAGCTACAACAGGCCAAGGCATATGTCGATCTCGTAAACAATTGTAGTTCATCCGGGGTGAGAGAGGGAGCTACAACCAATCGTCGCTGTTATCGTAGCCAAACGTCATTGTAGTTCATCCGGGGTGAGAGAGGGAGCTACAACATGCGGTGGTGTCGGGCGTGGTGGTAGGGGATTGTAGTTCATCCGGGGTGAGAGAGGGAGCTACAACCAGTAACCACAGCCTGCATCCGAACTGTCGATTGTAGTTCATCCGGGGTGAGAGAGGGAGCTACAACCCGGTACAGGACGCGCCGCCGTCCCCATGTATTGTAGTTCATCCGGGGTGAGAGAGGGAGCTACAACCTGAGGCCGGGAGAGTTCATCCACACATTCATTGTAGTTCATCCGGGGTGAGAGAGGGAGCTACAACGCTCATGCGCGAAGATAAAGACGGCGGCATATTGTAGTTCATCCGGGGTGAGAGAGGGAGCTACAACGACATACCCTGAGATGTGGCGCGCTTGAGTATTGTAGTTCATCCGGGGTGAGAGAGGGAGCTACAACCATTTAGGCTACCGGGCGGCTACAAGGCGGATTGTAGTTCATCCGGGGTGAGAGAGGGAGCTACAACATGTCGCCACGCCTGAAGCAACCACATTTGATTGTAGTTCATCCGGGGTGAGAGAGGGAGCTACAACCATGCTGTACCGATGGGATGCGAAAAATTAATTGTAGTTCATCCGGGGTGAGAGAGGGAGCTACAACTGTTTAATATTCGTCAACGCGGTTTCAACCATTGTAGTTCATCCGGGGTGAGAGAGGGAGCTACAACTTATGGTAGCGCGATAAAAACCGTAGGCACATTGTAGTTCATCCGGGGTGAGAGAGGGAGCTACAACCTTCACGCGAGACAATCGGGAAAAATACAAATTGTAGTTCATCCGGGGTGAGAGAGGGAGCTACAACCGACGGATCGAGGGAAGGCTACTCTTACTAATTGTAGTTCATCCGGGGTGAGAGAGGGAGCTACAACTACTAGCGGTGCTGGCTAGTGCCAAGATGAATTGTAGTTCATCCGGGGTGAGAGAGGGAGCTACAACCTTATCGGGTCGGCGAGCGTAAAGAAGCTGATTGTAGTTCATCCGGGGTGAGAGAGGGAGCTACAACATCTCGTGCCACACCCAACTGAGACGTGATATTGTAGTTCATCCGGGGTGAGAGAGGGAGCTACAACGCGTACACACGCCTGACTTCGGCTACGCATATTGTAGTTCATCCGGGGTGAGAGAGGGAGCTACAACCGGATGCGATGGTATAGCGGTCAGCGTCTTATTGTAGTTCATCCGGGGTGAGAGAGGGAGCTACAACTGCCAAGCACGTTGAACGCGAAGAGCATTTATTGTAGTTCATCCGGGGTGAGAGAGGGAGCTACAACTAAATGTCTCGCTGGGAACAATCCCGGCTGATTGTAGTTCATCCGGGGTGAGAGAGGGAGCTACAACAGCATCCGAGCGTTCAGGGTTACGCGGAAAATTGTAGTTCATCCGGGGTGAGAGAGGGAGCTACAACCGTCTGGTTGCTAGGGTCGGCATCGAGCTGATTGTAGTTCATCCGGGGTGAGAGAGGGAGCTACAACGTCTCGTGCCACGCCGAGTTGTGACGTGATATTGTAGTTCATCCGGGGTGAGAGAGGGAGCTACAACCGCATAACAAATCAATACCCAAACGCATTAATTGTAGTTCATCCGGGGTGAGAGAGGGAGCTACAACCCATGTTGAGCGGTGGCGGCGGTGACAACAATTGTAGTTCATCCGGGGTGAGAGAGGGAGCTACAACCGGATGGTGTACGTGGGCTTTTTGCGCGCTATTGTAGTTCATCCGGGGTGAGAGAGGGAGCTACAACCGCAACTGTTCCGGGCGGGGCTTCTCACCCATTGTAGTTCATCCGGGGTGAGAGAGGGAGCTACAACTCCGCGCCGGTCGAGGATTCTCGGAAGTCAATTGTAGTTCATCCGGGGTGAGAGAGGGAGCTACAACGCGCGGAGATGAGTGACGATATCGCTCTGCATTGTAGTTCATCCGGGGTGAGAGAGGGAGCTACAACGAAGCTAAGCGTTTAGCGCCTGTGCTATCAATTGTAGTTCATCCGGGGTGAGAGAGGGAGCTACAACATCGCGTCAAGCATGATCCGGTGTTCTCGGATTGTAGTTCATCCGGGGTGAGAGAGGGAGCTACAACCGGGTGCGCTCAATGGAAATGCCGCCTACTATTGTAGTTCATCCGGGGTGAGAGAGGGAGCTACAACTCATCCGTTCAAGGTGACCCGGTGGGCGCAATTGTAGTTCATCCGGGGTGAGAGAGGGAGCTACAACCGACGGCGCAACGCATCCAGATCGCCGCGTATTGTAGTTCATCCGGGGTGAGAGAGGGAGCTACAACCGATCGACATAAGAACGCGAAGCGCTTCTTATTGTAGTTCATCCGGGGTGAGAGAGGGAGCTACAACGCTTGTCCGACGGCGTCCATAATGTTGTAGATTGTAGTTCATCCGGGGTGAGAGAGGGAGCTACAACTTATGGCAACACGATAAAAACTGTCGGTACATTGTAGTTCATCCGGGGTGAGAGAGGGAGCTACAACACAGAGCGACGAATAGAAACCAACCCCATCATTGTAGTTCATCCGGGGTGAGAGAGGGAGCTACAACGGTATTCGGAGAGACCGCGCCGGCGGGATTATTGTAGTTCATCCGGGGTGAGAGAGGGAGCTACAACCGGTAGACGTCTTTCGTGCGACTAGCGGCCATTGTAGTTCATCCGGGGTGAGAGAGGGAGCTACAACCACGGTCACCGCCTGGCCGGTATTGCCGGTATTGTAGTTCATCCGGGGTGAGAGAGGGAGCTACAACTATACCCAGAAGGGACGTTCGCGAAAGGCGATTGTAGTTCATCCGGGGTGAGAGAGGGAGCTACAACACCTCGTTATCCTGGTAGGTGCGAGGCGTGATTGTAGTTCATCCGGGGTGAGAGAGGGAGCTACAACGGAACCCGCCGAGTACAAAGATCAAGGCGCATTGTAGTTCATCCGGGGTGAGAGAGGGAGCTACAACTGTTTCGAGTTTGGCGCGGAGGGCGGCTATATTGTAGTTCATCCGGGGTGAGAGAGGGAGCTACAACACCGAGCCGGGCGGACCCCGGCGCCATGACATTGTAGTTCATCCGGGGTGAGAGAGGGAGCTACAACTGATATGGGAATGGACATAAAGGCAATGTATTGATTTCTTTTGAAAATCTGAGTACGTATCGTATGGGTCTAGCGGTCGGAACGCTTCTTATCAATCGACTTTGACCTTTTATATTCTTTGGATTGAGGAAGTCGGTACGGCGGTCTTGTTTTCCAGGACACACTGAAAGAGTAAGATATGTATGTCGACACTCGACTTTGGATTACAAGAAGGCACAATCATGAGCAGTGAGCAGCACATGCGAGAAGCCCTGGCGCTGGCCCGGGACAATATTAAGGCCGGGGGTCGGCCTTTCGGTGCGGTGCTGATATACCAAGGGCAGGTGATCGCCCGGGCGGTAAATGAGATTCATAGTACCCAGGATCCGACCTGTCACGCCGAAATGCAGGCGATACGCAAAGCCAGCCGTGTGCTGGGTCGTCCTGATCTTGATGGTTGCGAAATCTACGCCAGCGGTCACCCATGCCCCATGTGCCTGGCCGCAATGCACCTGTGCGGTATCCATCGGGCGTGGTACGCCTATTCCAACGATGAGGGCGAGCCATATGGGCTGTCGACTGCTGACGTGTATGCACAGATGGCTCGCCCTCCCTTGCAGCAGGAAGTGGTGCTGCGACCGTTGAAGCCTGCGGACGAAGAGGGCTTGTACGCGCAGTGGCAGGCAAAGCAGGCCGACCGCACTTCGTAAACCAGCGACTCCCGTTCGAGAACCAATAGGGTCAGACTAAGTCTGACCCTATTGGTATTTAATGCTGCGATTCTTCAGTTATTAGAAAAATTCGAACAACTGATGTTATTCCACCCAGAAAGTATGGGAATATACTTTTCCGATGGCCCTGCTCATCCTCTTCTTCATCGCCTTCGTCGCCCTGGTAGCGATAGCCCCGCACCAGTTCATGCAAATACTACTAGCTCGCATGGTTCGGCATGGGGCTATCTGTCATCTATACGCTACTGGCGGGCCTCTTCTCGTAATTCCGCATAGCTTTCAGCTTAGCAAGCTAGATGTGCCCCAACAAAACCAAAATAAGCACTATTAACAGCACGAATCCGATACCGCCACTCGGTCCATAACCCCAGCCGCTGCTGTAACCCCATGTTGGAATCGCACCCACCAGGGCAAGTATCAGCACAATCATAAGAATCGTTCCGAGAGTCATTTTAATTCTCCTCGTTTTGATTTGAGGTTTTATTATGCTCTTTTGACGAGTTTTATCTGTTCGGTGGCATACAAAATACGATCCAAGCGATAATGAAGGGTTGGAGTATGGGCGTGACAGGAAGGGGTTGGCGTTTACGCAGAAGCGGTTGAGCGTGGCCGCCCAAGTCGATAAAGACACACTTCTATCAAACTTAGTAATCCAGCTTTTGAAGAAGCTTATCCTGTTAAATCGATGCTACTTACTACAAATAAAAAACCCGCTGCGTAGCGGGTTTCATTGTTCCAGTAAGCAATGCTTACTCCTTAGGAATACTCCATCACCTTCCTGAGTAGTTTCAGGCTTATTATGAACAGCCGCGGTATGGCAGATTAAATGCACCTTATCAATATTGCATCCTGATCTTACGAGCTACGAGCGCGCCTACCATGCCGCTTCTGCTTCGGCGTTCGGCAGCTTCGAAGCTATCATTGACCAGATCGTCACTTCGATCTGTTGTTGTCGATGTTAGCTTCGCTGCTTTCGCTTTTTCTACTACGCCGCCGATCCTGCTACTTCACAGTCTCCGTAACGGGACTTTAATCTATAACGTTCAAGGAACCCGATAGATGGATGTTCTTGGGATGGAGCTGGCACCAAATGGTAAACGCACCGCTCTTGTTCGCTACGAAAGAGACCTCTTTTGTTTCTCCCGCCTTGAGTACTTCTTGAATTCCATATTCGTCAATGGTAAATCCCTCGCTGATAGGGGATTTGTTCTCTACGGTAATCTTTACTTTGGTTCCTTTCTTCACAGTCAGGGTTTCGGGCTCATTGATAACGTTAAACGCGCGGATGTTCTTGACTGTCACACCTTCCACGTTGAGCTCAGGAATAGTAGTGTCATAAGCATTGATAACTACCTTGAATTTTTGTTCGGCTGCTTGCGCGGTTCCTACTAATAACAATCCTAAGGCAAGACTTGCAAACATCGTTATGGTTTTTTTCATAATTACTTTCCTTTACTATACGTTACGTTTTAATGAAATAGCAGCCGCTTTTGTTTAACGGTACTTACAACTTGCCACGCCCTGATCAACAAGGATAAGCATCTGGATAGTACTCATTAACCATGAGCGCTTTACTCATCGTTAGAATTGTAATTCTGCGTATGTTTTATCCTGAATTCGCCCGCGCGAACCCAGCTAATACTCTAATTGGGATAGTCACGGATGTCAATCGCAAGCTTCTCTCAAGTCCAAGTTTAAGATAGGTTTTCTGGCCGATTCGATCAGGCCGTGGCATTCGGGATTATCCGGCTTTGCCATTGCTGCTTTCTGGTTGCATTCAGCCTATCATGGCACACTAAACCGTAATTTTGGGCGTAACCAGTAATTACGGTAATATTGTCGATCAAAATCGAGTAAACCATGGCTGATAGCGGTTTGATAACCTTTAGCGTCATAATCCTGACTGGATTGCTTTGTCTGGCTATATGGGTTCTCAGGAAAATAGCGCGCGGAGAAATCGACGTAAGCGTTAACACCGCACTGGTGGCATTGCTGGTGGTTGCATTGCTGGTGCCTTTGGGATTGAATTTTTCCGCTCATCTGATATTCGGCAAGATGAATCATTCAAGTACTGACGAAACCGCCGAACACCCGGAACACCCGGAACAGTCAGAACACTCGGCATTTGAGACTGAACACCATTGAAGTTAACTGAGGACGTCAATCTGCATTGGCGAGGTCTAGAAACAATGGGAATTTAATATGCCTCGCGATACGAAGATTTGGCCGCTGCTGACAGGCACGCATCGCTACGAGAAGACAATCTCGACACGCAACCGCGGCCATGGCAGATTTATCGATGCGCCGATTCTTGCCTATTTGATTGAAACGCCCAATGGACGCATTCTCTACGATGTGGGTTGCGACTATCGCAAGCTTGCCGACCCAGCACTTCGCGCAAAATATTTCGAGCCCATGCGTCATTCGTTCGAACCGCCTGCGATGGAGGAAGACCAACGTATCCCTCACTATCTGGCACAGTTGGGGCTAGCACCATCCGATATCGATGTTGTGTTTATCGGGCACTTGCATTTCGACCACGCAGGCGGCCTGTGCGACCTGCCCGGCTGCGAGGTGCATGTTCAGGCTGAAGAAGTGGCGGCAGCGCGTACCGGACAGGATGGCAGCGTGTTTACCGGTGAGCTGGCGAGTGCGGGGCAATGGAAGATAATGACGGGTGAGTATATGTTGACCCCCGGCGTCCAGGCGGTTGCCAGCCCTGGGCATACGGCCGGGCATATGTCGCTATTCATCGAACTGCAAAAAGGGCCGCCCGTCATCCTGTGTGGGGATGCAGCCGATCTGGTGGAAAACCTGGAGGAGGAGGTTGCGCCAGGGTACTGTTGGCAGGATAACGAAGCACTGGCGCTAGCAAGCATTCGTAAGCTGAAGGCGCTTGCCCGCACCGAAAACGCGCAGCTTTGGCCCAACCACGATATGAATTTCTTCCTGGGCTTGCCGAGATTTCCAGCATGGAGAGACTGAAGCACCGGGCTGTCAGCCCCCGTGTTTCATGGCGATTTCGTGGAGGCCTGGCCGGCGCCTAATTGGAGTTAGGATTTAGCGTGGCAGCGTCTACAATTTGCCCTTTACGGGCGGCAAATTCGCGTTGTGCCTGTTCCGTTGCCATTCGCCGATGCATCGCGGCTTTTTTTATACTCTCTTCCGCATTCGCCTCGTATTTACGAACCAAAGCATAAGTATGTGATTTCAAATCCTGGGCTCGCCGACCATAGAGATATCCTTTATCTTCGTAGTGCTCAAGTAATTTCTTTTGCTCCTTTGCCTTCGTCTGCATTTCTCTCGCTGTATTTTCGAAATACTGCGTCAAGGCATCATGATCGCTGCGTGTTCTGGCGTTCTGGGAAGCTTTTCTGATATTGGTGTTCTGAAGGGCTTCGTGAGGGCTTAGCTGAGCGCAGGCGGCCAATAAGCTGAGGGATAAGGCTGCGAATAAATTTCTTGTTCTCATGCCGCGCGCTCCTTTAGAATCGAGCGACTGCTCCAAAGACGCGAAGCAAGGGCTACAATAAATTATCGTTTGTGAAAAAATTGTAAAGGGATGAGTGTGAATTTGTCAACTATTTTATGTGTAAAGTGTATTAAGATAGCGTATAGTGCTAGATGTGCTATAACACGCTTTTCGATTTCCTGATACAGACGGGGGGGAAGGAGGTACAACCAAATGGTTAATAAAATGGGTGCACGCCAAAAGCAACTACTCAAGCTATTGCGTGGGAACAGAACCGGCATGAGTGTGGATGAGCTTTCGAAAGGGCTTGAAATTACCCGAAATGCCGTGCGACAGCACCTTGCGTCCCTGGAAGCAGCAGGATTAATTGCGGCAGGAGTTACGCGTCCATCTGGCGGAGGCCGTCCTCAGCAACTTTACGTTCTCACCGAGCTCGGCCAGGAAAGTTTTCCACGTCAATATTCGTGGCTTGCGCAACTGGTGGTGGCCTCGGTTCAGCGTGAAGAAGGCGCGGAAAACATGCGTAAGCGGCTGAACGGTATCGGTGCAGGCATAGCCCGGCAGATACGAAGCCAGTACCCAGAATTGACCACGCAACAGGAAAAGGTCCAAAAGCTTGCCGAAGTAATGGATCAGCTTGGTTACAATGCGAGAAATGCGACATTGCCGGGTGGCGAGGCAGTTATTGAAGCCGATAACTGTGTCTTTCACCAAATGGCGGTAAAAGATCTGGAAATCTGCCACCTGGATAAGGGCTTGATGGAAACGTTTACCGATACCAAGGTCGAGCAGCACGAATGTATGGCTAGTGGCGGAGATCTTTGTCGATTCAGGTTTTTGCCTAAAAAGGAGTAGTTTCTACTCCTTTTTTTTGTCTTTCTTTCCCTTCTGGCGCGGACCTAATGCGTTATCCCCGCAAGCGGCTGCAATAAAGCAGACTCCACCAGCACATCGACACCCGTTTCACCCATTATTGCTCGCGCGGGTATATTCTCTCCAGCGCGCCACCTTGCCACTGCTTTATGCTTCGATGCGCCGCTCACCAGAAAAATTATCTGACGCGAACGGCTTAGCCGCGCGGCGCTGAGCGATACGCGCTGAGGTGGTCGTTTGGGCGAATTGAAAATCGCCAGTGTATCGGGAGAATCCGAAGCGGTTCCCCACTCGTTACCGGGGAACAGGCTTGCAGTATGGCCATCTTCCCCGAGCCCGAGCAAGGTCAGATCGAACATGTCAACGCCCTGCAGGGTCTGTGCATATTCATTCGCTGCTTTATCCGCGCGAATCTCGCTCGGTATTGCATGTATCTGGTTCGGGGGAATAGACACATGATCGAGCCATGCTTCCCCGGCCATACGAAGATTCAACTCTTCTACCGTGGGCGGCATGCAGCGCTCATCGCCAAAATAGATGTGCCAGGCAGCCCAGTCCGTGGCAGCCGATCGCAGCCGCTGATAAATTCCGCGCGGTGATTCACCCCCAGCCAGCACGAGATTGAAACGTCCTCGTTCCTGTATCGCCATCGACGCCCCGTCGAGAATGGCGCCCAGCGCTGCTTCCTGTAAAGCTGGCAGATCGGCGAATCCATGCCAGCGGTATTTTTCCGAATTGACGATGCTCATGGCTGTAGTTACCTGTGCTGATTGGTCTTGTAAATAACTTAAACTGAACAGTAGAGCTGGCTATGCTAACACACTAATCCGGTCTGATTGCCATTCGGCCGCTGCCCAGGAACAATACTGCGAGGCCGGAAAATAAATAAAAACCCTGCAATTCGAGCGCCCAGCCACCTGAAGTGGTCAAAGTAAACAGCTGGCTGCGGTGTGCCAGAAAAAGTGCAAATCCCATATTACCGAAGACGAGCAAACCGCCGAGGCGTGAAAAAATTCCCAGTATTATCATTAACGGTGCGATAACCTCACCCAGATAAACGCCATAAGCCAATGCCTGAGGTAGACCATTGCTGCCGAGTTGCTTGCTGATGAAGTCGAGAGAACCTGGATTGAGTATTTTATGTACCCCATGAAACAGTATCAGCATTCCAACCGTAACGCGGAGGATCAATTTACCGAGGTTATCATTGTGAAACGGATTGGGCACTATCATGTCTCCGGTAATTTCAGGCTCGCCATTTCAATGGGCGGAATAGGGCAGGAGACAACCAATGCATTGCGCGTTACGCTAGCCGAGCTTGCTCGGCTTAACGGGAAAGGGAAAGCCTCAGTTATTCAGTTGAATTCGCTAGTGAGATTTATTTACGATGCTGAATCTCTGCACACCGGACGCGGTGGCGTGATTTTTTTCTTTAAATTTCAAGGCGATTTGCCGGTGAGTGGCAGCTTCCTTCGCATCCGCCTTCGCGGCTTGTTCATACTTGCGTACTAGCGCCGAGGTATGCGCTTGCAGATCCTGAGCTTTTTTCCCGTAGAGATAGCTTTTTTCCTCGTAATGCTCAAGCAACAGTTTTAATTCCCTCGTTTTTGCCTGTGCCTTCCTTGCCTCATCTTCGTAGTATTTGGCCACGATTTCGTGTCGCTTCCTTGCCTCATCTTCATAGTATTTCGCTGTGGCTTCGTGGTCGCTTCCGGCGGGGGGATCCTGCCCGGACGGGATCTCGGAATCATCGACGGTTGCTATTACGGGCGAACTCAGTGAGGCCAGCAAGCCAAGCAGGGACAACGCGGCAAAAGTATTTATCGTTTTCATTTCGAGGCGTTCGACTATCCGTTTTTTACCGGAATAAGCACTGAAGTTTCGATGAAATTTACGCCAAGATATTCCTTGACTCAAAGCCTACATGATGGGTATGGCTTCGTCAATTACGATATTTGAAGCGCCAACTTCGCAGATATGCTGCTGTCGTAGAGCATCCCTGAGATAGGGCCTAAGGATCGAGCGTGGGCTGAAGCAGATTGAAGCGGATCGAAGAGGGAGAACTCCGGGGCTTATCGGGGCGGGAAGGGTTTATGGGCCAGCTTACGGTAGCAAGCTGCCCATGAAAATATGAGAAAGTCAAAATACGATTTAAAGCTACTGTAATTTCAGACACTACGTTTTTAATAAATTACTTTTACCGCTATTCTTCAGAAACGGTAGCATGATGAAGCCCGTGCGCAATACTCAAGCTTTCCAATTGAGGCACAGAGTAACCATTCTCTTCAGCGCTCGCCGCCATTTGCCGATGCAGGGCGGCTTCTTTTATATTGGTTTTTGCCTCTTTCTCATACTTGCGCACTAACGCATAAGTGTGGGATTGCAGGTCCTGGGTCTGCCTACCGTATAGGTAGCTTTTGCTTTCATATTCTTCAAGTAATTGTTTTTGTTCTTGCGCTTTTGCCTGTATTTCTCGGGCTGAGTCTTCGTAATAGGCTGCCACAGCCTCATGGTCGCTTCGAGTTGTGGCATTCTGGGCAGCGGCGGTGATATCAATATCCTCTACGGCGGATGCAGCAGGGCTCAACAGGGAAAAAAGGCTGAGTAGAGATAACGTAGTAACGATTTGTTTCGCATTCATCATCACACCTCCTGTTCTTGCGCATTGCAAAGCGGGCGTTAATTCTCATGCTCATGGTGTGAAGAATATGTGAAGGATAAATCTTTGTCAACTTACTTATGTTAAAAGTATTATTAGGATTGATCCCTGTCAACTTCAAGCTTGATAATGCGCGAGCGCCTAAGCCTGCCTCTTTCTACAATTGAGAAGTAGGGCGGGCTCTGCCCGACGATCAAGAACGATGGCGGGCAGAGCCCGCCCTACTGGCGATCAGTGCAGCGTAAACCTGCGACGGCGAGCAGACAGCAGAATGCATTCGCTATCCTGAAGACAATGGCGGATTGATTTTGGTAAAACCAGTATTAGGGAAGCGCCGATATCGTGAGGTAGGTCGGGCTGCGCCCGACGATCGTAAAAATGATGTCAGGCGCAGCCTGACCTATTTATGGGGGTAGCGCAGCGTAAGCCAACGAAAGCGCGCAAACAGCAGGGCCGCATTGAGAATTGCTCAATTATTCCTTTTTTATATCATGTCCGCCGAACTGGTTGCGCAACGCCGACAGCAATTTGTTGGAGAACGACTCGGGATCGCGCGACTGCAGCCGCTGCAATAACGCCAGCGTGATTACCGGTGCGGCGACATCGAGATCGATTGCCTCCGCGACGGTCCAGCGCCCCTCGCCGGAGTCAGGCACATAGGCGGCGATGCCATCCAGATCGGGATTTTTTGCAAGTGCGGCAGCGGTGAGGTCGAGCAGCCATGACCGGACCACGCTGCCTTCGCGCCATATCTCCGCCACCTGGTGCAAGTCCAAGTTGAATTCGGTCTTGCGGTTCATAAGGGCAAACCCTTCACCATAGGCTTGCATCAGGCCATACTCGATGCCGTTGTGAATCATCTTGGTGAAGTGCCCGGCACCACTGGGACCCACGTGCCCCCAACCTTTATCAGGCGCCGGAGCAAGTGTCTCGAAAATAGGACGCAACTGGGCGACGACATTGTCATCACCACCTACCATGATGCTGTAGCCATTCTCCAGACCCCATACGCCGCCGCTGGTGCCGACATCCACATAGTGGATTCGGTTTGCCTTCAGCATCTGGGCGCGGCGTTGCGTATCCTTATAATTCGAATTGCCGCCATCGATAATGATGTCATCGGGTTCCAGCAGCGGTAACAGCTCGGCTATCGTTTCATCTACCGGCGCACCGGCGGGAATCATCAGCCATACGACGCGTGGCGACTTCAGTTTATCCACCAGGTCTTCGAGCGATGCCGCCGCCGTTATGCCTTTTTCCTCAAACTGCTTGCGGGTATCCGCGCTACGGGCGAAACCGGCTACGCGATGACCATCCCGCAGTAGCCGTTGTGACATGGGGCCGCCCATGCGCCCCAATCCGATCATTCCAATATCCATTGTTTCCGCCCAGTTCCCAGTTATGCAGGCTGCCTACAGCAGTGGTTCAGGCCGCGTGATTGCAGGCGGCGAGGATATCTTGCCGTTTCTCCTTTATCGCGCCAAGCAGTTTGTCATATGAATTGGCGAAAGCGGCCACGCCGTCATTCTGAAGCTTTTCGGTGATGGCATCAAGATCGATTCCCAGATGCGCCAGCTGTGCAATATCCGCTTTCGCTTGCGCCATATCCTCTTGAAGCGTTGCATGCACGCGGCCGTGATCGCAAAATGCCTGGAGGGTTTTGGGTGGTACGGTGTTGATGGTATCGGGTCCGATCAATTTTTCCAGGTAGAGTACATCTGAATAGGCCGGGTTCTTGGTTCCGGTACTGCCCCACAATGGCCGCTGCACGCGTGCGCCTTTACCGTGCAGAGCGGTAAACGATTCACCATAAAATACTTCGCGAAAGCGCTGATAAGCAAGCTTGGCATTGGCGATGGCAATCTTGCCGCGCAGATTGAGCGCCTCGGGCGTACCCATTTTTTCCAGCAGGGCATCGACAACGGTATCCACCCGGCTGACAAAAAAGGACGCGACCGACACCGGCAGGGGTTTTGTTACGCCAGGGGATGCCGTCCGGCGCACAAGCCCGGCGATATACGCTCGCGCCACCACTTCGTAATGCTTCAGCGAAAACATCAGGGTGACATTGACATTGATACCTTCGCTGATCAACTGCTCGATCGCGGGAATGCCCTCGGGCGTGGCAGGAATCTTGATCATCAGATTGGGGCGTTGCACGGCCTGCCACAGCCGCCGCGCTTCAGCGATGCTGCCTGCGGTATCGTGAGCGAGCTGCGGCGAGACTTCAAGGCTGACATAGCCGTCTCCGCCGTTCGTTTCGTCATACACGGGCCGCAGCACATCGGCCGCCATGCGGATATCTTCGATGGCTACCGCCTCAAACAGTGCTTTGTCGGTTTGTTTATCGTTGGCTTTGAGCAGTTTGCCCAGCGCATCATCGTAACTATTGCCGCGAGTAATGGCTTGCTCAAAAATGGTTGGATTGCTGGTCAGGCCGCGCAGCTTGTCTTCAGTTACCAGCCGTTGCAGTTCTCCACTATTGATGAGGTCACGGCTGATCGAATCCAGCCAGATAGATTGGCCGCATTGCAGTAACTGTTCAAGGGGTTTCATAGGATTTGTTCTCCTTTAGCGATGGCACTGTTGCAAATGGCTGCTGTGAACGATTCGCGCAACGTGCCAGCTTCACGCGACTGCTTCGGCGTTTCACAACGGCGTCGGATGGCTGTGCCTTATATCGCAGGAGATGTTTGTTTGCCCATCAGGGGAATAAAGCACAACAATAAGACAATGCGATCACGCGATCGTTCATTGCATTGCTTATTGCTTCTTGTCCTTATCGTGCTTTCAGGCCGGGAGGCGCATGGAGTTTCACTACGAGTTTTCGTTATTTTCGTTATGCCAATTGCTTCGCCTGCCCGGCCGCATGCGCGCAACTGATTGAGCGTATATACAATTCTCATTGATCATGCGGGCTCGCCGTCAGTGCAGCAAGATAGCATGAGGGTTGGATATACAGGCTCACTCTGCCGATTATTTGCTGTCCAGCGCTAAAAATGATTCTTCCAGTCCCGGATTGCAGCAAACACGCTGATACGATCGGTCAATGGTGTGCCGGCATAATTGCTGGCATTTCGGATAACTTCCGGTTCGTTGCAGCGCAGGAATGGATTGGTGGCTTTTTCCAATGCGATGGTGCAGGGGAGGGTCGGAAGATTTTGCTCACATAATTTTACAACTGCCGCTTCGCGTTCGATCAACGCCTGGTTGCTTGGTTCGACCGCCCTGGCGAAGCGAATATTATTGAGTGTATATTCGTGACCGCAATAGATCAGTGTTTCTTTGGGCAAATCAGACAGTTTCTCCAGGGAATCGACCATTTGCCGGGCGGTGCCCTCGAATAAGCGTCCACAGCCGCAACCGAACAACGTGTCTCCACAAAACAGCAGGTTTGCGCCATAATACGCAATATGTCCGGCAGTATGACCGGGGATGTCCAGGACCTTGAGGCTGAGCGAGAATTCCGAAAGGTAGACGTTACCCTCTTCCTTTTCTTTTTCGGTGTATTCTTTGAGGCGATGAGTCAGTGTGGGGATTGATTCCTTCTCGGGGCCGTAAACCGGCACCGTAAATTCCTGCAGCAACGCTGCGTTTCCTCCTGTATGGTCCTTGTGGTGGTGGGTATTGAGAATCGCGATGAGTTTCAGTTTTTCGCGCCTCAAGTAATCCAGCACCGGGGAGGCATCGCCCGGATCGACCACGGCAGCGTGGCAATGGTCGCGAATGACCCAGATATAATTATCGGTGAATGCACGGATCGGAACGATATATGGCGTAGTCATGATAGTTCGGGCGGTTGAGCCAGGTATGGAAAATCGATAGCTCGGCGTCGCGTTCAAAGATAAGGTGATGGGCTAGCCAATAATCCTGCCGGTCTACCTGCGATAGAGTCCCTTATCGTTTAACTGTTGCGCTTCGGCCGTTCTAGACATTATTTATGCCTCTAAAAAATACACAGGAATGGTTTGAAACCTGCCTGGGCCAATATTTGTTGGAGCGGGAGCAAAGCTATTTCGACAAGGCCGTGGCAAATGTGTTCGGATACAATGCCATGCAAATCGGATTTCCGCAATATGACTTTTTGCGCACTAATCGTATACCGCTTCAGTTTTGCGCGGCAACGGGAGGGGGCGCTGAAGTGCTGGCAGCACCTGATTTTTTGCCGATTGAAACGAACAGCATCGATCTGGTGGTGATTCCCCATGTGCTCGAATTCAGCTCCAATCCCCATCAGATCTTGCGTGAGGTGCACCGGGTATTGATGCCTGAAGGGCAGGTCATTGTCTGTGGTTTCAATCCCCGCAGTCTGTGGGGCGTGCGCGGACTCTTCGGAACGCCTCGGGACAATTTTCCGTGGCGCGGCAATTTTATTGCGTTGCCACGGCTCAAGGATTGGTTGACGCTGCTGGATTTCGAGATCACCGAAGACCGGTTATGCTGTTATGCGCCACCGTTCAGCCAGGAAAAATGGCTGACGCGCTTTTATTTCATGGAGGCTGCGGGTAGCCGCTGGTGGCGATTTTCCGGAGGCGTATATTTTCTGAATGCCGTCAAGCGCGTCCATGGTATGCGTGTTATCAAGCCCGAGTGGAAAGAAGTGCGTGCAAGAAGAAGAAGCATGGCCCCGGTTGCGCAGAAGATCAAAGGCACTACAGAGAGCGAACCACGCAGGGCCGCGCGCAACAAGACGTCAGCGCAAGGCAGGGAGTGAAGCCGGACCGCGCAGGTGTGGTCGACATATTTACCGATGGCGCCTGCAAGGGTAACCCGGGTGTCGGCGGTTGGGGTGCGTTGCTAGAGTACAACGGGCATAGGCGTGAACTGTTCGGCGGTGAAAAACTGACGACCAACAACCGGATGGAACTGCTTGCGGTGATTCGCTCGCTGGAAGCACTGAAACAGAGATGTAACGTGCGTTTGCATACCGATTCCCAATATGTGCAGAAGGGTATCAGCGAATGGATACACTCCTGGAAAAAGCGCAATTGGCGTACCGCGAGCAAGAAACCGGTAAAAAATGACGATCTATGGAAAGAGCTCGATCTACTTACACAACGCCATGACATCGAATGGTTATGGGTGCGCGGCCACTCCGGCCATGAGGGCAACGAACAGGCGGATCAGCTTGCCAATCGGGGGGTGCAGTGTGTGCTTGAAAATCCAGCGGGCTCGTCCGGCACTGCGGAGAAGTGCGAAGTTAACGGAAATTTCAATGAATAGGTTGTTTTTAACGCTTTTTGCGGTCTAGGCACAGATTTAACACTCTATGCGCCAGATTTTTATCGACACTGAAACCACCGGCCTGGAGCCGAGGCTCGGCCACCGTATTATTGAAATCGGGGCGTTGGAAATGCTGAGCCGGAGGCTGACGGGCCGCCGCTTCCACTATTACCTGAATCCCGAACGCGATAGCGAGCCGGGCGCTTTACAGGTACACGGATTGACGACGGAATTTCTCCAGGACAAGCCGAAATTTTGTGACGTGGTCCATGAATTGCTCGAGTTCATCGATGGTGCCGAGCTGATCATGCACAATGCCTCTTTCGACGTTGCATTCATCGATCATGAATTGGGTCTGGCCAAGTTGCAACTTCTGGGTAAGTATTGCCATTCGGTTACGGACACCTTGAAGATGGCAAAAGAGCTGTATCCCGGCAAAAGAAACAACCTGGATGCACTATGCGAACGCTACGCCGTCGATAACACCAGGCGCTCGCTGCATGGCGCGCTGCTGGATGCGGAATTGCTGGCAGAGGTCTACCTCGCCATGACCCGCGGGCAAGACAGCCTGCTGATGGATCTGGAAGACCCCTCCGCGCTGGATTTTGCCATCAGCCTGAGCGAGCTTCAATTGGCGGTGCTACCACCTACCCCGGAAGAGCTGGAAGCCCACGCACAGCAATTGGAAAGCATCGAGCGCGAAAGCAAAGGTAAATGCTTGTGGATAAGGCTGGAATCCGCCGAGCCGGCACAACCGTCCGTGGAATAGATAATCTATAAGGACGGCTAGCTTAGGTAGCTTAGGGTAGGGTGGGTGAAGCGAAGCGCAACCCATCAAAAAGCGAATAGGCAGCTCAAGAAGCTGGGCCTGGGATAGTTTCCTAAAAAAGCTCACGCTGGCCGCCCGATTTGCCGCTTTTTACGGCTGAAGAGACAATCTTGGCAGTAGCCTTTGCCGGTGGCGCAACTGCCGAGGCAACCGAAGGTGGATGAAAACGGGAGCTATCCAACCCCTTGAAGCGGCCTGAACGGACACCCATGCCCAAGCGCGCAACCGTTTTTTCGAAGCGCTGGCGAATCACGTCAGCCCAGATACCTTCCCCATGCATGCGCGTGCCAAAACTGGCGTCATAATCCTTCCCGCCGCGCATATCCCGCACCCGGTTCATCACACGGGTCGCACGGTCGGGAAAGTGGGCTTCAAGCCATTGCCGGAATAGCGGACTCACCTCCCACGGCAGGCGCAGCATGACATAACCCGCATTGATGGCGCCGGCTTCCGCCGCGGCAGCCAGTATGCGCTCCAGATCAGGTTCGGTAACGAAGGGAATTATCGGCGCGACGCTGACCCCTACCGGAATCCCGGCATCGGTCAACGTACGAATGGTACGCAAGCGGCGAGCGGGCGCCGCTGCCCTTGGTTCCAAGGTACGGGCAACAGCCGGGTCGAGCGTGGTGATCGTTACCGCTGCCATTGCTTGTCGGCGGGATGCCATTTCCGCCAGTAAATCAATGTCGCGTTCAATTAGCGATGATTTCGTGATCAGTGCCACCGGATGTTCACACTCATGCAGCACCTCCAGCACGCGCCTCGTCAGCCGCAGCTCGCGCTCGCAGGGCTGGTAGGCATCGGTATTGACGCCGAGCGCGATCGGTTCTGGTACATAAGACGCTTTGGCCAGTTCACGCCTCAGCAACTCAGGCGCATTGACCTTGGCGAAGATCTTGCTCTCGAAATCCAGCCCAGGTGACAAGCCGAGATAGCTGTGTGTGGGACGCGCGAAGCAATAAATACAGCCGTGCTCGCAGCCTCGATAAGGGTTGAGCGAAATGCTGAATGGAACATCGGGGGATTGATTGCGGCTCAAGATCGTTTTGGCTCGCTCCTCGATCACCTGCGTCTTCCAGGTTGAGACGGAATCGGCCTCCGCATCGACATCGATGCTGCCATCCGCCGGGCAATCCGCTCCAGCATCGGCTCCCGAGCACCCTCCAGCATCACCCTGAGACCAGCCATCATCGATAGCTTCGCGCTTCAGCAGCTCATAACGTCCCTGCAAATTGGAAACCGCACCCCGGCCTTTTTTTGCTTTCAAGAGGGGTTGTATGAATAGCGGTTCATCCTCGGCAGAGGTATCGGAGTCGGACATTATGCAGTCCCCAATGTTCTTGATCTGTGAAGGAAGGGGTAAAGCACTTTAGCTGGCAATCGGTGCTGATGGGTTAAATACGAGATAAAGGATATCCCTTTGATAGCCTAGTCGCCAGTCAGTTCACGTGCAATATCAATCACTGTACAATATTTTTTTCAGCAAGCAGATAGATCGGATTTGCGGTAACAAAACGATGTCGGGCGGAGCCCGCCCTACCAGCGCGTTGGTAGGGCGGGTTCTACCCGCCGAACCATTGCCGATCTAACAGACAGACAAACAACCATGCCAAACTACCGCCGCCATCAAGAGCCCGGAGGAACATATTTCTTTACCGTGGTGGCCGCTGGGCGAGAACCCATATTTACTCAAGAGGTTGCACGCATTGCGCTACATGCGGCAATACAAGCAGTGCGCACGGAGCATCCATTTCGCATTAAAGCGTGGGTATTGCTCCCCGACCATTTGCATTGCATTTGGAGCTTGCCCGAAGATGATGCTGATTATCCGTTACGATGGGCAAAGATAAAACGGGCGACGCGGCACAATCTGGGCTTGGCCCCTGAGACAAGATTTTGGCAACCCCGATATTGGGAACACTTCATCCGCAATGACAACGACTTGATCCGCCACCTGGACTACATTCACTGGAACCCCGTGAAACACGGACTAGCCAAATGTGCCGCAGACTGGCCTTATTCCACCTTTCATCGTTTTGTGACGAAAGGTGTTTATCCACCGGATTGGGGTATTGCCGAGGGCGAAATTGATGGCAAACTATTTGGCGATTGAGGAATTAGGCTCGTACCGAATGAATATTTGATGGTAGGTCGGGCTCCGCCCGACGATCAAGGACGATGTCGGGCGGAGCCCGACCTACTAATGCGTTCCATCAACGGCATGATGAGTAGGGCGGGTTCTATCCGCCGGATGGCTGCCAATCCAACAGACAAATAACGATGCCAAATTACAGCTCCCACCAAAGAACCGGGAGAAAGCTATTTCTTCACCATGATGACCGCCGGACGGAAAACTATATTACTCAAGAATGATGCACACCGCGCTGCGCGTTTGCAATACGAGCGCACGGAACACCCGTTTCGCATCAATGCATGAAAAATTGTGGTTGAGCCCCCTTACTCCTTCGGCTTCTCGACTTCGCTGCCTAATAATATCGACTTCAGTCCGAGAAAACGCGTGGGCTCTTCCGGTATGGGCTCCGGGCTTATTCTCATCAGCTCTCCTTCCAGTTGAGTGACACGCCGCTCCAGTGCGGCTTTGTCATCTTCCAGTTTATTGACCCGGCGGCGTAGTTGCGAACCTTTCCAGACATTCTTGATTATGCCCGGCCAGGATACCAATAGCGCAATAACGGCGCCGATGCCGATTGCCAGCAGCAATACCATGGCTAGAGAGCTATCAAAGGTCCATAAACCCAGAGTGACTGTCACCGATGTACTGTTTTGCAGAGCAAACGCCACAGCAGCGATGGCAGCGGCAATACCTACTATTAACAAAAGCTGCATGACTGTCTCCTCTGCTATTAATTTTTTACGAAAGGAAGCACCTTCGCAGACAACATTAGTATGCACCCAGTCGTAAACAGCCGAAAGGGGTGATGGGATGAGGGATTCAACCACCAACAGCTCGGTGAGGTAATAACCGCTCATAATTGATGGACTTATTACCCGGTGAGCACATAAATTACCGAGGAGGCAGGATTTCCGCACTTAAAGTAAAAAAATACCTCACGGATTCGCCGGAACGCGCTTGGCATTGCTCATCGCCTTGAGATAGGCAATGAGCTCTTCAGTGGCCGTTTCACGGTCGAGGAGGATCGCGCCGGTAAGCCCCGGCATCGTTGTGTTGTACCGGATACTCTGCGGGCTCATAATCCAGCGCTTCAAATACTCGGGTTTGATGTATTCCGTCACGCTTACCGGGTAATTGAGTTCCGGCGCCTTACCTCCGCCTTCACCATTAATAGTGTGGCATGCCATGCAGTGCTGGCGAAAATGCATGAATCCGCGCTGCGCCGCTGCTGATGATCCTGCCGGAAGGGTCATATTTGGAAAAGGCGACACGAATTTAAGCTCGATGCGCTTGATCTGGTAGGGCATGTCCGATGCGCCGGCATCGAGCAATTCTTTTGACTTGATATTGTCCCACACCAGGTAGAGCGGCCCAAGCTGCACAATTTCATTATTTTGCAGCCTATTAGTCAATGTAAACGGCGTGCCATCCTCATGCGCGAAGGCGAAATAGGCGTCATGTGCGAGTAACTTCTTCACCGGAATGCTGGGCTGATATCCGTCAATGGACGTGAAGATGATCTCCTGCGCGTTTTCCCAACCCTTCCCGAATACCTTGTCAAATACAGGTCGAACTGGCAAAGCGCGATAAATGCGCTCCGCTTTTTCGTGGGCCTCAAAAACTTTTATCGAGACAGCCGGCGCGATAGTGCGAAGATCATCCAGCGGCAGAGCGCTGACGGTTTGGCCGTTGTTTTTGAACTCGACATTAATGGAGTCTTGTGCCAATGCAGTCGCAAGCGAAAGCGCAAGGGCGAAAAAGCTGCCAAGCAAGAGCAGGAGATATTGGAGAATTCCTGAGACGCTCATACTCATGTGGCTCCCCCCACGGTATATATTCATTATTTTACAATATACCTATGCACCGTTCTCGGTTTGACGGGTGTGCAGCTTTGTAGGATGGGTAAAGCGTAGCGTAACCCATCAGAACTACACAAACGACATATTAACCACAACCGCATATCAGCAATGTAGCATTGATAAGGCATTAGCATAACCAGATGATGAGTTGCACCACGTAGAATTGCGAGCCGCGACTTCGTCATGCACCATGTATTTCCGATTTTACCAGCTTAGCTGCCAGCCAAGCACTTTGCGGAAGATTTCTTCAGAGATTCCCGACGAACCTATACCCATAGCGACAACTAAAAATGCTGCGTGAACTGATTTCCAGAGATATGAAGAAACTTGCTGGCGCGGTATATCACGTCAGAGGCACCACCTATTTCGAACAAGGTTTGGTGAAATTGATCGATGAGAATGACAGCGACATCATCGCTTGCGTTGCAGGCACATATGATTATGAAGTCCGGTTATGGCAGGAAGACGATGAACTGATGTATGAATGCAGTTGCCCGGTAGGGCAGGATGGTGATTTCTGCAAGCATTGCGTTGCAACCGGTCTTGCGCTGCTCGCAAAGCGCGCGGGAAAGAAGCAGCACTCCGCCATGGATGACATTCGCAATTATCTGGAGACGCTGGAAGTGGACGCGTTGATGGGCATCATTACGCATGCCTGCAAACATGACAAGCGCTTGCGTGAAAGGCTCCTGCTGGTAGCGCGGGGACGCGGAAATTCCAAATCGGCAGTCAAGGCATGGAAGGATGCGTTAAATCGGGCTACGGTTACACGCGGATTTATTGATTATCATGAAATGCATTCCTTCGCCGCGGGTATTCAGGAAATTATCGATGGGCTGGGAGACTGGGTTTCAGGTGGGCGGGCAGCCCAGGCCATTGACTTGGCGGAATACGCGGCAAGCAAAGTGGAAAAGCTGATCGGTGAATGCGACGATTCCAACGGCGAGCTGGGCGATCTTCTGGACAGCATCGGCCAGATTCACCTGGCGGCCTGTCGGGTGGCGCGTCCCGATCCGGAGGCGCTGGCTGGCCGATTGCTGAGGCACGAACTGGGCGATGAGCTGAATACTTTCACCGATGCCGCGGCGCGCTATGCTGATGTACTGGGAGAGAAGGGATTGGCGGAGTATCGTCGGCTGGCCGAGCTGGAATGGAAGAAAATTCAACCATTATCCCCGGGGTCTTCGCAGTCTGGTCGATGGGATGGGAATCGCTATCGCATCACGCGAATTATGGAAACATTGGCGAAGCAAAGCGGCAACGTGGAAGAACTGGTGGCGGTAAAATCCCGCGACCTTTCACTGGCGTGGCATTTTCTCGAAATTGCCGAGATTTATCGGGATGCAAAAAACGGAGAGATGGCATTCGAATGGGCGCAACGCGGATTGACAGCTTTCCCCGTAAAAACCGATTCACGCTTGCGGGATTTCTTGATCGAGGAATATTTGCGTCGTGGTGCGGGAGAAAAAGCTACGCATCTTGCATGGATGCAATTCAAAGAAAATCCACACTTGGATAACTACATAAAACTGAACGATGTCACAACCAAGCTGGATAATTGGCCGACTTGGCGTGACAAGGCATTGGCATATCTGCGAAATAAAATCGCTCGCGCGTTCGCTGAAAGAGGCAAATTTCGTTTTGGCGGAGTGGAAGCGCCGGATCAATCGCCTCTGGTAGAAATTTTACTCTGGGAAAAGAATGTTGAAGCGGCATGGCAGGAAGCCCAATCAGGAACTTGCCACGAAAAATTATGGATCAAGCTTGCGGAGCTTCGCGCGAAAGAATATCCCCAAGACGCCATAACAGTTTATCGACGCCAGATTGCGCGCCTGGTGCAACAGACCAACAATCATTCTTACGGCGAAGCCATCGAACTGCTCAAGAAAATCAAACCGCTCATGATACGTGTTAGCGGTGCGTCGAGCGTGAGCGATTACCTCGCCGAGCTCCGTGTCATATTCAAAGTCAAACGTAATTTCATGAAAATGCTGGATCAGCTTCGCTAATGCCACAGCCACTCGTTATTTTTTCTTTATATGTTGCTCCTGAGCCTTGCCTTGATATGGGTGCCATACTTGTTAAGAGGCCCCACCCCGTCAAAATGAGGCCATTTCATAATCAGCAGAGTAGGGCGGGTTCTACCCGCCGGATGGCTGCTGAGGTTTATGGAATACCCTCGGGTTGGAAGTGAGAATCTTCACGAGGTGCGACACGGCATAGTAATATGCCGAGCGCAGGAATATAAAGCTTACAGAATTTCTGGCATGGCCCCGCCCCAGCGTCGATGTAAAGTGCGCGGCCCAGGTGGCTATACAGCAACCTGAAGTGTTCAGGAATCCTGAAGCGTTCAAGAAAACAATAAAATCCTGATTTATCAAACCTCACTCATTCAATCCAAAAAGGAGCCATCGATGCAAATCGAAGAGCAACACGATGCCGCATTAAAAAAAGTGGCTGAAATGGTAGGAGACACAAAATTTGCCATGCTGACCATCATGGAGAGAGACGGCACCTTGCGCAGTCGCCCCATGTCGACCATGCAACTCGATGCTGACGGCAACCTTTGGTTTTTTACGTCGCAATCGTCACTAAAGTTTGTGGAAGGACAACGGCAGTGGCAAGTCAACCTTTGCTATGTCCGCACGGATAAGCAGGATTGCCTTTCCATATCCGGCAGCGCGCAATTCGTCCATGACAACGAGAAAATGAAAGACTTGTGGACTCCAGAGATAAAGTCCTGGTTTCCAAACGGGCTGGACGATCCGGACTTGACCTTGCTCAAGGTCAGCATTGTGGAAGCGGAATACTGGGATGGACCCCGATAGCACGGTAGAGCGTACTATGGGGCTGGCCAAAGCTCTTATTACCGGAAATACCGAGGCGCTTGGCGAAAGTCGTAAGATAGAATAGCCAAGGATGGGGCGGAAGGCAGCACAACTAGCCCGGATATTTCATAAATTCGCGTGATGATTGCGCAGGATTTTGTTTTGTAGGGAGATTTTGTGAAAGAGTGGCGTAGTTATTCATACGCCCGACTGAACGAAATTTTCATACGAAACAAAAGACCAGCAAGGGCACGCGTCAATTTATGAAACATCCGGGCTAATACAGGGCTGAGAGTTATTTTAGCCAGTGTGAAAACTGGCGCACAGTACGCCAGCACGCGAGCCCTCCACCGCCTCCCCTAATAGTTCTACTTCAATGTCTTCCGGATCCGCCCAGGATTCGTCAATCCACTCCTCTTCGCCAGAGGGATGAGTAAGCTGTGCCGCTTCTTCGGATTCAGCAATGACAACAGCGGTATTGTAGGTGTTAAAACCCGTATTCTCATACTGAGAAATGAGATAAATGTTCATGCCACCTCCTCTCGCCTCGAAATCAACAGTGTATCAATTAAATCAACAACAATATGCCGGGAAACCTGGGCGCAGGGGACAAAATAGATGGGATTACGCGGGTTGCATGAAAATCTCAAGCGCGGGATCTTGCCTGATCCAACCCATTACCCCCATAGGGACCCAAGACTTAAACATGTAAGGTTGTATGGAACAATCAGACGACGAGGGTACAGCCCCGCCTTAATGTCGATAGAAATTTCTATTCCCAGGTTTGATCGATGTTAACGACAACATGGCAAGACCTCCTAAACCCGGGAGGGGCGACTGACTTCTTTTCTCGCAGGGAATTCCCACCATTCGAACCAGAGGCAGCCCATGAGTACAGTCGCACCAATGCGCTGTGGCTTGCGGAGCTCAGCCGATTGATCTATCGACAAGATATCGAGGAAGTAATATCGGCTCCGCAGCCGACCCGAGCTCGCTTTTTGGAAAAGGCGGGATTGAAACAGCGTGCCTTTTTTGCTTCACCGGAAATGGATACTCATGCAATGCTCGTTGAACCCATGGTTTCACCTTCCTTTGCAATTCTGGTATTCAGAGGTACCGATAGCAACAGGGATTATGTTACCGACTTTGAATGTGGAATACTTCCATGGGACCGAAACAAAGTAGGGATTCACAAGGGTTTTAAAAAGGCGCTTGACTCGGTGTGGGATAAGATTGAGAAGGAGCTCTCCCCGCTTGTCTGCCCGATCTTCTATACCGGTCATAGTTTAGGCGGAGCGCTTGCCACCTTAGCGGCATCGCGACATAAACCGCGGGCGGTTTATACGTTTGGATCACCACGGGTGGGAAATGAAGCATTTGTTACGTCCCTGCAAACGCTACCGATCCATCGCGTTGTTGACAATAAAGATGCAGCAGCGCTGCTTCCGCCTGAAGTATTGGGATTTCGCCATGTTGGTTTATTACAATTGCTTATGAAGCCACAAACCGAGGCCAAAGAAAACTCCTTTTTTGCACCGTTAAAGGTCTTTGAAGAACCCCCAAGGCCATTGGCAGATCATGCGCCGGTTAACTATGTCGACAGAATATGAATTTTCCCTGAAAAAACGTTCAGTAGTACCTATTTTTGTAAAAACCCTGGTTTCCAAACGGGCTGGATGACTTACCACTGGCAATACTGATGCGCTTGGCGAACATGGCAAGATAGAATAGCCAAGGATGGGGTGGAATGCAGCACAACTAATACAGACGGATGTCCATGGGGCTCATCATGCAACCGCTAGTCAATTTAGGGCATTCTGGGTATGATACACGGTCATACTAAAGAGTGATGCCATGAGTAAAGCAAAAATAGCGATTACCCTTGAAGAAGAAACCCTGGAAAAGGTCGACCGCCTCGTTGGGTTGCACGTTTTTCCGAACCGGAGCCGCGTTATCCAGGAAGCAGTTGAGGAAAAACTTGAACGCCTTGAGAAGAATCGCCTGGCGACGGAGTGCGCCAAGCTAGACCCAGCCTTCGAGCGGATGCTTGCTGAGGAAGGTTTGTCCGAGGATCTGGCGGCATGGCCAGAATATTAAGAGGCGAGATCCGCTGGGCTGATCTAAATCCGGTGCGAGGCCGGGAACAGGCAGGGCTAAGGCCCGTTCTTGTTCTGAGTCAGGATGTTTTCAATGAACGTTCAGGTACCGTTATTGCTATGGCGCTTACCACCCAGGCTCAGCGAGCCGGATTTCCATTGACCTTTGAGCTACACAACACTGAGGTCGGAAAGCGCTCGTGGGCCAAGATCAGCCAGATCAGGACACTTGCGGTGGAACGTGTCGGAAAGAAAATAGGTAAGGTGTCTCCTGAGCAACTTTTGCAGATAGTTGAGGGGCTGAACGAGATTATAGGGGCATGACACAGCGGCGATGTGCTGGATGTGAGCTTCTGGACTTCTCGGGGAGCAATCCTTGCGCTCTACGGTTTGTGGACTAGCCTCCAATTGAATTGATTACGATGCAGTGCAATCCTTTTCCTCCGCTGATATCCAGCACATTATCGATATGCTAGATGACTGAACGTAGAGCGAACGACGCAAGTCGGGTATCAGCGTGTCGGAATATGCAGTAAGCAAGGTGGAAAAACTGACCGGCCAATGCGACGATTCTAATGATGAATTTAAGCGATCTCTTGGCTGTATCGGTAAGAGTTAAATAAATTTGGTTAAAACCACCGGCTTTAGCCGGTGACTCTGACTTTAAATGTTTTGACTTATGCGCGTTTAGCTTGGTGCGATTAGACGACTTTAGTCGTCTGCTTCCAAGCTGCGCTAACCCACCTACTTTTAGTAGGTGGTAGTTTAGTCCGAGAGCAGGAAGCAGTTTGGTAACAATGACAAAGCGCCTCTGTTGTTACCCTTTTTATTACCCCTTAATAAGGGTAATAGGGTACGTTGAGGCCTAAATAGGCCAGCTCGGTGCTGACGGACAAGGTAACGCCCTTAGCGAAGTACATCATAACGTTCATTACCCATAGACAAGGCCAGAACACGATTCTTAAAGTAGCGTTCGGAGCGACGCTATTGAGTCAACAGGTTCATCCTGCAGAGTTACTCGGTCTCGTGTTTACTGGCGAGGCTATTCAGCAATACGTCTTTCATTTGCTCGTAATGCATGAGTATGGCGCCGGCATCCCAAGGCTCGGCTTTCATCATCAGATGCTGCTTAACGCTATCGATGGCGTTGTTCTGATAAAACTCTTTCTTCGCCGCAGGCATGAAATTGCTCAAGCGAGAGTTCTTGTCATGGCTGATCAGGCATAGATTGCCGAACGACATAAGCGTGTCAACATCGAGCTGGGCATGCCCAGGCAAGGGACGCTGTGGGTAGTAATGCTCCACCGAACTACGGAAGGTAAATTCGTAGGACTTAACCGGTTCGCTTGCCCCGTGCTCAAGCCAAAGCAGATAGTCAAGAAAGTTGAAAACCAGGTTGTTTTCGATTTTGCCGAACGTCAACCGGGGCTCAAACGTGTCTGCCGCAATGCTCTCACCGTGTGTCTGACAGATGCCCTGGTTCTCATAGATCATCGCAAAGTAATCCAAGCCTTTCTCTGTAGCCAGAAAGCGGTCAAAGACAAACGCCTTCGCTACCGACTCCATATGCTGCAGATAGGCCTGAGCCTCAACCTGCTTGGCCTGAAACAGATGATGCAGTGCTGCATTCAGCCAGTGCTTGTAAACCAGCGTTGGCATGGAAACATGAAACGCCGACAGCAGCATCAGGATACGCCGGTTGATGCCTTCGCTGCCGTCCTCTTCGCCGAAGGTATTCACATAACTCCCTCGACCAGCGCGGCTGCGCTCGCCGCCATCATTCCACTTAAAGCGTTTGAGACTCCAGCCATCAGCGCCCTTAATGAACTCACGCTTGATCACATACTGGTCGAACAGGTATTTGCAGCGCAGGAGGCTAAAGGTAAAACGCTTCACTGCCGCAACTGCCGCAACAGGGTCTGGCTGCTTGAGCACATGGGTTTCAAAGGTATCAAGCAGGCGTTTGTCATCCAGAGGGATGTCCGCTTGCGTATCGACACGCAGTACGTGCAACAGGAAGTTCGGGAAGTCGATAACCGTGTTGAAACGTTCTGGTGCGTCCTCACTCGACTGATACTGATCTTGCTCCACACCAATCGGTGCCTTGGCAATGATCTGATCAAGGGTCAACGAGCTGCCCTCCGTGGCAAGCATCTCTTGAGTACTGTGTAGCGCAGCCCGAAGATCATCAAAGTCTTCAACCCTAAACTGCCCCCAATCCTTTTCACCAAATATGCTGCCGCGCTGCTCGAGCGTGAAGCCCATTTGCACATAGCGCTCCATGTTGGCGCAGGCCTCCCATACCGCATGCAGGCACATCTGGCTCTGCTTGCAGCCCTGCAACTGCTCCATCATCCGCGCCTTGAGCACCTCGTGTTTCTCCAGCTGCTCACCACGGTTATTCATAATCTCGAAGTATTGGTTCAGGTCCGTATCTGCTGGCACCTTCACCCGCATGATTTGCACATCGTTAAATAGGTAGTCGGCGAATTGCTGAGGCGAAACCCCGTTCTCTTTCAGCTTCTGCGGCAAGACTTTCTTGATGAGGCGGTAGCCATTGAGGATGCCGATGTTGATCTGCTTCTCAGCCAACACCTCGGCAGGGTCGTTATTAAATTTCCCCTCGAAAATGGCCGCAAAGGTCGCGCGCGAATGCTCGCGGCTGTCAAAGTGAATGCTTAAAGTCGAATACCAGACGAGATCAACCAACCGGGCATTCTTCAGATACGACGTCAGCAGCGACAGGGTCGTCAGCCGCTGTTGGCCGTCTATGGTTTCAAATACCGGTGTTTTGCTATCTTGGCGCTCATACACCACCAGAGTGCCAATGTAATAATTGCGTGCTTTATCGCCATTTTTCGGCAGGTAATCGATCACGTCCTGGATCAGCTGCGTTATTTCACCCTCCTCCCAAGCGTAATTACGCTGATACATCGGGATCACGTACTCAACGTCACCGCGGAGCAGTTCCTTGATGGAAAGCTGGTTGATTTCACTATTCATAATATTTCATCTCCTTGAACAGAGCCTCGATCTCACTGGTCTTGGTTGACTTCTTGCCGCTCAATACCGGCAGGCTGCAGTTAATAAAGTCAGCAGGACGTGTAGCTTCCTTGATCAACCTGAACAGATTGTTCTCAAGCACGTGATTATCCATGCTGGCCAGCTGCACCACCTGCATCTTCAGACGCAGACTATAGGCCCAGATGAAAATCTTCTCGATGGCCCGAAAGATATCCGCGTCGCCGAACTTGTCGATGTAATAGATCAACAGGCAATCGAACATCGCCCGTATATAACAATCCCCTGTGCGGGTTCTCGCCGGGTAGCTGTTAAGGGTTTCCATGATGATTGACGCATAGCCGTTCTGACCCTCCGCGCCGACCAACTCATGCCCATACCCGGACTCAGCACTGAACCTCGCCACTTTTGTTTGATAGTGCGCAATCAGCTCAAAAAAACGCCGACCATTGATAATGATTTGATCCAAATGGAAGGGAAAACCAAGCTCATGCGAGTCTATCTTGCGCTCGTACTGCCCGTTGTAGTTATCGACAAAATGATGAGCGATGCGCAGCTGTGCCACATAGGGGTAGCTGGCTACTGTGTCGATGTTCACGCCCTTGAATAAGTCGCTATCGTCCTTGCTGAAATAGCGGGCCGAAGCTCCTTTCGACCAGTTACGGATGCGGTACAGGTACTGCGAGAACAACGTGGCCAGTTCCATGGTATTACTGCTTTCCCAACGCGCCACCGTGGCCGCCTTTAAGGAGGCGTCACGCGGACTGAACTCACGCAGGTGGTAAGCCTTCAGCAGATCATGGGGTTCTAGGTCCCGGCCACGCGCATTCTGTGAGTCGAAGAACTGGAACGCCTCCGATACATCGTTAATCATCACGGCCACGACCTGGCACTTGTTCAAGAAAAAGTCGATATGCGCCTCGGTAAAGTCCGCACGGGAAACAATGCGGTCCACCTCGCGGTAATTGTTGTGGATATTTTTTTGTGAGATCTCGCTGGTAAAACTGGGGTTCACCATAGTCTGTTCAAGCTCGCTCAATCGCTTTTGCAGGTCATTGCGGTCGAGCTTTTTTTCTTTGCTCCGTCGGATCAGCGCACGCGCAGTTAGCAGCAGGCTGATGGTACGTTGCTGGCCATCGACGATGTTTTTTCTCTCTCCATCTTGGTGAAATACTATGGTGCCCAAGCGGTAGGCTGACTTGTCCTTATGGATGGCAATATCGGAGAACAGTTGGTTGATATTCTTGCTGGTCCACTTGTACGGGCGTTGGTAGTGGGGAATTTCCAGTGCTGGGTCCGCGAGCAAGTCACAGACACTGATGATATTGCTAGTTAACTCTACAGCCCGTTGCGTCTGGTTTGCTCCCATGTCCAAGTTGGTCATAGCAGTCGTGCTCTTCCGGTCAACAGCTCAGTGAGGAACAATTGGTGGTTTGCACGCTCGGTGCCTCCTGCATTTCCCCAACGCTGAATAAATACATCAATAGCCTCTTGCACCCGCCTGCTCCTACCCATGAAATGGCATAGCGTAACAGCTATGCCCAGAAAGAAACAATTCTAAACGGGGTGATAGTTGGCTCCTCTGCCTGCGCCTGGCAGAAGAAGTATTTTTCAGTTATTCCGCTTCAACCATCGGGTTGGAGTTGATAGGGAAAATGCGATTAATAAGATTGGCGCAATTGAATATTTTTCTTCACTCATACTTTCTTTCAGAAATGGAGTTGACCCATTCTCGTGGACGGTTACGGATTTGATTCCCAAGCGCTCATTGCTTTTTGCTGAGGCTTCTTACACTTTTTAGATTGGCACGCCAACCCAATAAAGCATAATGTGGCTCAACGTGAAATAAAGCATAAGCTGGCCATTTGGCCACTTTATGCTTAACTACACATTTACTTTGGATTTCTTCGGACTATCATTTGGTGGGCGGTACTGGGATCGAACCAGTGGCTTCCACCGTGTGAAGGTGGCACTCTACCGCTGAGTTAACCGCCCATTGGTTAACCGACAGATAACCGGTTGGGGAGGCGCAATTAGAGCATGAACCCGCGCTTTTGGTCAACGCGCTCGCGGTTGTTATAAGCCACGCAATCTCACGGCGATCGACGTAAGTCACGGCTGACTTAGTATTTCACGTAAAATAGCCGGCTTTCACCTCGTCAGAGTCCATCCCCTCATGATCCGTACCCGTTTCGCTCCCAGCCCCACCGGTTATCTCCATATTGGCGGTGCGCGCACCGCGTTGTTTTCCTGGGCTTATGCCCGCAGGCATGGCGGCAAATTCATTTTGCGGATAGAGGATACCGATCTCGAACGCTCTACCGCACAATCCACTCAGGCGATACTTGACGGCATGGCCTGGCTGGGGCTCGATTATGACGAAGGACCGTTTTACCAGATGCAGCGTTTGGCTCGCTATCATGAAGTGGCGGAACAGTTATTGCGTGCGGGGAAGGCATACCACTGCTATTGCAGCAGGGAGGAATTGGATGCGATGCGCGAGCAGCAGCGTGCGGCGGGGCTGAAACCTCGGTACGACGGACGCTGGCGCGATTCAAGGCAAACGCCGCCTGCCGGGGTGAAGCCGGTGGTGCGACTGAAGAATCCACTGGAAGGTGAGGTGACCTTCAATGACCTGGTCAAGGGTCAGATTACTGTTGCCAACAGTGAACTGGACGATCTGGTGCTATTGCGCGCCGACGGTGTGCCGACTTACAATTTTGGCGTGATGATCGACGATCTCGATATGAATATCACCCATGTGATCCGTGGCGATGATCACGTCAATAATACGCCGCGCCAGATCAACATCTTGAAAGCCTTGGGCGCGCCATTGCCGCAATATGCCCATATGCCGATGATATTGGGGTCGGACGGCGAGCGGTTGTCCAAGCGCCATGGCGCGGTTTCAGTGATGCAGTACCGCGAAGATGGTTATCTGCCCGAGGCGCTGATAAATTATCTGGCGCGACTGGGCTGGTCGCATGGTGACGAGGAAATATTCAGCCGCGAACAACTGGTTGAATGGTTCGATTTTTCGGCGATCAACCGTTCTCCGGCCAAGTTCAATCCGGAAAAATTACAGTGGCTCAATCAGCAGTATCTGAAAACCGCCGACAATACGCGGCTGGCGGAACTGGCTCGGCCTTTTCTTGAAGCGGATGGTTGCAACACCGCAGGGCAGGGTATGCCAAATCTCCCAAGCGTGGTGAATCTACTCAAGGAACGTGTCAATACCGTGGCGGAGTTGGCTGATGCGGCAGTCTATTTCTTTCGCCCGCTGGAACCCGCCGAGGAACTCAAGGCGCAACATTTTACTGCCGAGGTAAAACCGGTCATTCTCGACCTGAGGCAGAAATTGGCTGTTATCGAATGGGAAAGCGCTGCAATCAATGACGCTATCAAGACCGCCGCCAAGGGCCATGGCGTGAAAATGCCCAAGGTAGCCATGCCGCTGCGCGTAATGGTGGCAGGTGTCGCGCAGACGCCTTCAATAAACGCAGTGCTCGAAATACTGGGCAGAGAAGAAACGCTCAAGCGCATGGATAACCAGCTGGCAAGTTTTCCTGCCTGATCCGGCGCGGGCGGCAAAATGCAGTATATCGTTGATCTGCTTTGCACTATACTGCCGCTTTACATTGACTGGAATTGTGCGGCTCAGTATAATTCGCGTTCATTTTGTCGGGGGTATAGCTCAGCTGGGAGAGCGCTTGCATGGCATGCAAGAGGTCAGCGGTTCGATCCCGCTTACCTCCACCAGTTTCCGGCAATATCGCAAACTGACTGCAATTTGTTTAAAGTCCTTCAGTCCCCATCGTCTAGTGGCCTAGGACATCACCCTTTCACGGTGAGTACAGGGGTTCGAATCCCCTTGGGGACGCCAAGAAAATCCTAATCTTCGTAGCTTGTTTTTCAAGCGATACGATACGATGTGACGCGCCGAGTCAGGCTGGATTCAAGTGGTCCCGATGATATTCGGGCGCAAGCTACCACTGTAGAGCGCATAAAATAGAACAGCCTGATAATTGCTGGGGACTTTACCAGCACTCAGCCGCTTATTGGCGCTATCCCTACGCTTGGCCCTATTTCGCTTGCCCAGTAGACTTTTGATTCTGGAAATCCGGTAAGCTTGGCTTCAAAGTAATATGGATCCTTCGAGTCCTCTGAACAGCTTACGACAACACCAGGTTTACGTTCGATATCGCTTTCTTTAGTTCGTACATAGGTGATACATTTTGTGGCCATTTTGCTTGGCTCCTGTATATGGTTAAAGTGGGTGCATTCAAGTTTTCCCTTTGTACTACTGGTTTGCTGGCTGGTTGAACTACCAGCCTTCCGCAACAATTTCTCGTTGCGATCAACAAAACGCTTCGAGGACGGATGAGACCACTCATACCAGTTGATCTCATCCCTCTGCTTCATCAACATGCCGCAACCAATACCGGGTGGATTTGCTAGCAGCCTGTCGGGCTTGAAGAATCGTAGCGAAAAAGTGACTGGGGTGAGGTCAGATTTTGCGGATTTTGAAGGCCAATAGTTATTCTATTGGTCGAAAAAGCGGCGAAATATGAACCGCCCAGACGCTTTTGCAGCCGATTTCCTTTAAGTCCGACAGGCTGTCAGGGTTTGGTCACACACATCCCCTTGCAGTCAAGACCATCTCTGGTGGGATCGCAGTTGTCGGCGGGGTCATCTACGCAAACCATGCCGCCGATGCAGTTAATCCGGCTGGGTCCACCGCAAGGCTGTTTGAATTTGCTCTTTTCCCCGGAACCGGCCACACATTTTCCGGGACACTCAAGGCCGTCTCTGGTGGGGTCGCACTTATCCGCGGGATCATCAACGCACGACAGGCCCTGAGGGCATTGAATTACGCTGGGTCCGCCACAGGGCAAATATTTTTTCGCTCCGGCAGCGGATTTTCCGGGTGGAGCTGAAGCATCCTGTCCAGATGCCCCGTCCTGTGCATGAACAGCGCCACCTAAACCAATAGTCAAGCCAACAGTCAAGCCAAGCGCCGCTATGAATCTGACAGTTAAATTAAATATCCGATAACGTTTCATGGTAGCTCCATTCAAGTTAGAGAATAATAGCATCAGCTAGAAATCTCCCTCTTTCTGCTAAAACCGCTGCCTATTCTTTTTTATCCGGGTATCGAAAATAAGATAGAAATTCACACTAATTTTGCGAATATGGAGCTGCCCGGTTCTGTGCGGTGCCGCACTTTTTGCAGAGGTAATTTGCACAGACACATCGGTAAATGAATGGCGACCCGGAAAGTATTTGTGGCGGAATGCGAGGCCAGTATTAGACACAGGATAAGCAAGTGATGGGTATCGAGGGACCGCGGGGCGTTCTCATGTGTGCCAAGTTGTGTAAGATATCGGTGGTCGATTGATACGATTGATCGTCCAAGCACCGGCATAGTGACGCCCGAGCACTGGCATAGCATCGGCATCGCTCTCCTGGGCCGTGATTTTTAAAACCGGGGAATTTACCGATACCTGCCTGGTCAGTGTACATTTGCGGTAGCGCAGCAAGAAGCGCTGAAGCGCCGGCCTGTAAACCAGCAAAGATAATATTATGTTCAATACGTACGTGCATGAGTGACGGTTGGAGCAACGAAGAACTGAAGGCGGCAGTTGAATTCTATGTCGAGATGCAGCGCAAAGAGCGTGCAGGCCAGCCTATCGCAAAGAAACAGTACTACAGGAAGCTGGCGCAGAGGTTCGGCCGAAGTGAAAAGGCATTCGAACACCGGATGCAGAACATTTCATACATCCTCTCGCTCATGGGGCGCAGCTGGTTGACGGGCCTCAAGCCTGCAAAAAATGTCGATGCTGACGTTGCGGACCAGATCGAAAAATTATTTACCCAACTCGACGGTCAAAAATTGGTGGCCGTCGCTGCCTTCGAGATCGCTGTGCGAGAAGGAGTCCGGCAAAAAACTCTTGCCAAGCCGAATGGTAATCCCAGCCCGAAGGCCAGACGTATAGCGATCACGCAATTTCAGCGGGATACCGCGGTCAAGGCCTGGGTTTTACGGCAAGCAGGGGAAGTTTGCGAATGCTGTGAGCAACCCGCTCCGTTTAATGGTGCCGACGGTTTGCCTTACCTGGAATTGCATTATGTTCGGCAACTGGCGGAGGGTGGAGCGGATACGGTGTCAAATGCGGTTGCGCTCTGTCCCAATTGTCATCGCGAGATACATCATGGCGCCAACGCTCAGGCACTCACGGCCTGGCTGTACGATAATGTCGCCAGGCTGTTGCGAGACTAGGTCAGTAAAGAGGAATGATTTGTGTTTTTGCCGTACCGCGAAAATGTTTGCTGAATAATATTAATACAACATATCAGTATATGATGGATGAATGCGCCGGCATGGCTGATGCAGGGCGGATGGATTGGAGCGCATCCCATCAAGATGCTGGGCAACACCAGAAGAAATATAGGTACGATTATTTACCATTCGGCTTGGCGGCTAATTCAATTCAAGGGATAGAATAAGCGGATGAAATGATAGGCCGCGCTTTGCTCTGCTCATCCTGTGGGTACTACCAGTCCTGAGACTACCAATACTGAGCAAAATGAAATAACCTTTATGAGACTATGGTAAATATATGAAACAAATGTATTGGAAGGATCGCTGATGCTTTTTTGGCAGGCAATAATGGCGGCACGGGATCTCGGGCGTTTGCACGAGATCGCATCTATACTCATCCGTTACGGCTTCGGGGATATGGTGCGGCGAATGGGGCTTGCCAATGCGCTGGAGCGCACTGGCCGCGTATTGCGCTGGAATGAAGCGGGTGAATTGGCTCAGCTCGAACCCCATGCTCGCGTGCGCCGGGCGCTGGAGGAGATGGGACCCACTTTCGTCAAGCTGGGCCAGATTCTCGCGACGCGTGTCGATCTCTTTGATCCCGAGTGGATCGCTGAATTCAGCAAGTTGCAGGACAGCTCGCCCGCCTCTCCTTATTCGGAGATCCATCGGCAGCTTACCGAAGACCTTGGCGCCGCGCCCGAGGAGGTGTTTGTCGCGTTCGATCCACAGCCTCTGGCAACGGGCTCGATTGCGCAAGTGCACCGTGCCCGCCTGGAAGATGGCAGCGAGGTGATAGTGAAGGTGCGCCGACCCGGCATCCGGGCGGTCATCGAGGCTGACCTGCGCTGGCTCTCGAGGCTGGCCGAATTGATCGAAACGGGGAACTCCGAGTTGCGCCATTTTCGCGGGCAGGAGATCGTCCGGCAATTCACCCAATCCCTCCGGGCGGAGCTTGATTTCGCGGCTGAATGTCGTAGCGCCGAGCGCATCGCCTCCAATTTCGTGGACTACACCGGGCCTGCTCACCCGCGCGATGACGGTCTCCCGGACGAGTACGCTACTACAGAAGCCTTGGCCGGGCTCCATCCCCCGCTTCCCATCATTGTTATCCCCAAAGTCTATTGGCAATGGACGGGCGAGCGGGTGTGCGTGCAGGACTACATCGAAGGCATACCCGGCCGTGATCTCGCCGCTGTCGATCGTACCGGCCTTGACCGAAAGATTCTTGCCCGGCGTGGTGTTGCTGCAGTGGTAAAGATGATTGTCCTGGATGGGTTGTTCCACGCTGACCCGCATCCAGGCAACGTGTTTTATTTGCCGGGCAATCGCATCGCTCTGATCGACTTCGGTATGACCGGGAGGCTAACGGAGGATCGAAGGGGCCAATTGATCCAGCTTTTGCTGGGTCTGGTGCAGCATGAGCCCGCGCAAGTCGCCGATGTGCTGCTCGACTGGGCAGTGGACGGGGAGGTTAATGAAGAAACGCTGACAGCCGAAATTCAGGCGTTCGTAGATCAATACCTTGGCGTGCCATTGAAACAGCTCAGGCTTGGCTTCATGCTGTCCGATCTGGTGGGCATCCTGCGGGGGCATCAGCTTCATCTGCCGCCGGATCTGGCACTCTTCGTCAAGGCCTTCATTACGCTCGAAGGCATGGGGCGAGAGCTCGATCCGGATCTGGATATTGCCGGCGAAGCGCTGCCCGTTCTTCGTGACGCGATAAGTGCCCACTATGCGCCATCAGCAGTGGCGAAACGCGGCATGCGGACGGCCACGCAGATAGCTAGCCTGATAGCGGATATGCCTCGAGATCTTTCCCGGCTGCTGCGCACCGCGCGCCGCGGCAAACTGGATATCCAGGTTGACGTTTTGCCTCTCAAGCATCTGGGCGCCCAGCTGGACAGCGCCGCTAGCCGGCTCACGGTCGGTATCGTCGTGGCGGCGGTTATCGTGGGCTCGTCCATCGTCATGACTGTATCGGGGGGTCCCACCTTGTTGGGATTGCCCTTCTTCGGACTGCTCGGCTACCTGTTCGCGACGGTCGGCGGAATCTGGTTGATGTTTTCCGTTTCGCGCAGCAACAAGACGGATCGGGAGAGAAGGCCCTGAGGCTTGCTTGATACCCGTAACGGATGCGGGTAAGGTGAGGTTTTTGTATCGCCTATTGAATGGGGGTCTTACAAATGACAATCACGCTTAATCATACTATTGTGCCTTCGCATAACAAGATCGAGTCGGCCAGGTTCTATTCGAGAATATTCGGTTTCGACTATGCTGGCGAGTTCTCGCACTTCGTTGTTGTGAAGGTGAACGACACGTTATCCCTGGATTTTGACAATAGGGAGAAATTCGAATCTCATCATTATGCATTCAAGGTTAGCGAGCAGGAATTCGACGAGATATTCGGACGCATCAAAGCCGAAAATATCAAGTATGGCAGCGGTCCCTTTGAGCCGGAAAACATGAGCATCAATCACAATGATGGCGGGCGCGGCGTTTATTTCCGTGATCCCAGCGGCCACCTCCTGGAGATGCTCACCGTTGATTACGCGATGTGATCAGAAGGATTGAAGCGCTTCCGCTTCCATACGGGGCAATGCGCTTTGCTAATCGATCGCAGTACACTTTTCCGGCCGTCGCTCGCACGGTGTAAACCCTCAAGGTCATCGTATAGAAGCGACGAGCCCCGACAGTATTTATTGTTGATGGTCGGCCATCAACATCCCTTCGTCGGTTATCTCATGCCGTAGCTCATACACGATATCCTGCAACGCATTTCGGAAGTTCGTATCCTGTAAATGTCGAATTTTCAATATGACGATGAGTTGATTGCCGTTCCTTGTCCTGCTCCAGTTTTCCATTTGCAAGCTCTTCTCTATGGCTTCAGCTCGCCTGTCATCGGAAAGATAGAAGAAATCACAACAGCATTTCCTTCCTGAACTCGAAGCTGGCGGAGTTCGGCAGGATGCGCATGCGGCGAACAGCGCAGCCGAGGGTACGGCGAGCGGTTCAAATCCGAGTTCCGTCGTGTTTGCGGCCGAGTGCGCATTTGCCGGTTTGACGCCAGCAATTAACGCTGCATAGTTTTTGTTCGTGCTGTGACTCCCGTTTTTCTCAGGAACTTGACCGAGCGTCGCGGCGCAAACCCTGACTTGTAAAAGAAGCGTTTGCAACCCGAAGCCTCTCCACTCTTTTTTCACGTAGCACATTCCCAGTTCTTTCTCGGTTGGATTTGCAAGATCGAATACGCCTGCGCCAGCCATGAAATTGCCGACAGCGTTCTCTATAACAAAAAATAACCCGTTCTCAACGGCCGCCTTGAATTCGTCGTAGGGCCGCGACAGGAGGTTAGCCGATTCTTCCGGCGGCAGATTTTTAATTGCTTCGCGATACTCCGCCAATATGTGTCCAACATCACCAAGGCCCGCCGCGCGGACAACCGCATGGATTATCGTCAATGTATTGCCCTCCAGTCGCGCCGCTCGCGCCGCTGTGTCTCACATGATTACTGTTGCTATTTCGCCGTCGCAATCCCCCAGCGTGCGGATTCAGGTGCGTAGGACATCTGAATAACATCTTCGTTCCTCCATGAACTGATCCATGTAGGGTGGCGAGGCAGGAACCAATCCGGTGAAATTTTTTCAAATGGCAAATGCCTAATTTTTTATTTTTATCAGAAATTGCCTTTATCGACATACTTCCTTGACATTAAAATAGAATCAGAATATAAATAATTGCATTCTTCAACTATATTGCTGAGAGGGATATGCTTGAATGGAAATGAGATAAGGCCATGGTTACCATAGAGCAGTACCGGCGGATTTGCGCGAAGTGGACGGGCGACCCCGAGGAATTCTCATGGCTGGTTCAGCATGGCGACATCGTGGGGTTCTCGCAGCGTGCTATCGCAGATGAATTCGAATTTGCGCCGTCAACGGTTTCTCGCTGGGCGGCGGGCGAGGCACTTCCCCATAAGCGCATCCAGAAACTGGTGATTGGCGGATTGGAGAAAAAGGCCCGGCGACTCGAAAACGCAGCCGCCAACGCAACTCTCTTTCCAGTGAAAACCCATAGTCATGAGCCATCGCAGGGATAAATCTCCCATAGCGCATAATTTATCCACTGGTCTGCATGCATGAGTACATACGAAGTCAATTTCGATGGCCTGGTGGGCTTAACGCATAATTACAGCGGATTGGCTACAGGTAACATTGCCGCGGCAGAGAACGCGCTGACCGAATCCAACCCAAGGCAAGCGGCGCTTCAAGGGCTGGAGAAAATGAAGCGCCTCGCCGATCTGGGAATACGGCAAGGCGTATTGCCTCCGCAAGATCGCCCGGCGGTTGGCCCGTTGAGGAAATTGGGTTTTTCCGGTAATGATGCTTCGGTTATCCGCCAGGCCGCAGCGGTGGCGCCGGGGTTGCTGCGGGCGTGCTGCTCGGCGTCGAGCATGTGGGTGGCGAATGCTGCCACGGTTTCCCCGAGCGCGGACACGGAAGACGCCAAGGTCCACATCACTCCGGCTAATTTGCCCTCTCAATTCCACCGGAGCATCGAGGCGGCAGCCACGTCGGTAGTCCTGAAACGGGTCTTCAGCGATGAGCGGTTTTTCGAACATCATGACCCACTCCCACCGAACCTGTATTGCGCAGATGAAGGTGCGGCCAACCATATGCGGTTGTGTTCGGCTCACGGTGAGCCCGGGTTGGAGGTTTTCGTATTCAGCCGATCCACAAGGCGTGATGCGCCACAACCACTGAAGTTTCCCGCGCGCCAATCATTGGACGCGTGTGAGGCGATATCCAGGCTTCACAAGATCAAGCCCGAAAGGCAACTGTTTGTCCAGCAGAACCCGGCGGCCATCGACGCCGGCGCGTTTCACAATGACGTGGTCGCGGTGTCAAATTGCAATGTCCTGCTCTATCACGAAGCCGCATTCCTTGATTGGCGGGAAACCGAAAAAGCCATGGTTGAGGCATTCAATTTTTCCAGTTGCCCGGTTCACTTCATAAGAGCCAGCGAATCGGATTTCCCGCTTGCCGAGGCAGTAAGCACTTACCTGTTCAACAGTCAGTTGATCAGTCTTCCCGGTGGAGGAATGATGATTCTGGCGCCTTCCGAATGCCGGAATTCCGACTCCGCACGGATTTTTCTTGAGCGTATTGCCAGCGACGCGTCTAATCCCATTTCGCGTATCGAATACGTGAATTTGCGTCAGAGCATGAGAAACGGCGGCGGCCCGGCTTGCCTGCGGCTACGTGTTGTCCTTACCGAACCGCAATTCGACGCTGTTGCGAGGGATAGCCGCACCATTCTCGACCAGAGTCTTTACGGCGAGCTGAAGGCGTGGATCGAGAAGCATTATCGCGAGCGCATTTCCCCGGGTGACCTGGGAGATCCCGCGCTGTTGCGCGAGAGCCGCACTGCGCTTGATGAGCTTACACATATCTTGTCGCTTGGGCCGATATACGATTTTCAGAAGGTGTAGCGTTGCGGCGATCAGGCTTGTTCCTTGCGACAAGTCTGTCGCGGCTTCAGTTTTATGGTCGGATAACGCTGCGCTAATCCGATCCGGATGGGGTTTCACAAAATAGCAGAAATAGTAGGATGGGTGGAGGCAAAGCCGTAACCCATCGTTTTTGCCTTGATGGGTTGCGCTTTGCTCCACCCATCCTACGAAAATTGAATATTCTGTGGGCTGGCTACCATCCATTGGTCTCTGGCAGCCTTCGGAACATCTCTTATTGCTGAGCTAGCCATGCTGGATTAGAATTCGTCTGATGCGCTTGAAAGGCGAAATCAGTCTCATAATGATTCTGCTGATTTATTGCGACGGAAGGTTGCAGGCAGTAAACTTCCTGGCGAAACGCACCCAAATACGTCGGATTGAATACCGTTACCCCTCCGTTTGCTGGATAAGGACAGCTTATTCCAGATGAGAGATCGCTTGTGAAAAATAAACTTTGGTTCGTCGGTTGGTTCGTAATCATGACCCTCATGGGTTGCACTCACGTGCCCGAAAGAGGCATGGCAAGGGCGGCATACCCGCAGATGGATACGAGCGCAGCCAGGGACATCAACCTGAGCGATTCGAAATCGCTGAAAGCGATTCTCTACGCCCAGTATGAGGAATGGAAGGGCACGCCGCACCAGATCGGCGGCTTGAGCAGGGACAGCATAGACTGCTCGGGGTTCGTTCATTTAACGTTCAAATCGAAGCTGGGCATTGTACTGCCAAGATCAACCGATTCGCTGATAGAGCTGGGAGTGCATATCGACAAAGACGAGTTGCGTACGGGCGATCTGGTCTTTTTCAAAACGGGCAAATCGCTCAGGCACGTGGGGGTCTATCTGGAACGCGGCAGATTCCTGCATGCATCGACCAGGCAAGGCGTCGCCATTTCAAATTTGAACAGCGCCTATTGGAAATCCGCCTATTGGAAAGCGAAGCGGCTGGAAATGTGACAACCGCCCATAGGATCATTGGATAAGAGCCAGCCACACCGAACGTTGATTACCGGAAAAATCTCCGGGTTTGTAGGTCAGGCTATGCCTGACATTTCTTTGTGACTGCCTATTTCCCTACGGCGACAGTTTAGTAGGATAGGTGGAGCAAGGCGCAACCCATCAGCATGCACACACCAAACAAACAAATGATGGGTTGCGCTTTGCTCCACCTATCCTACAGAAGTGATGCCCATGTGAGCGGGATCGCGACAATATATCCTTGAGCCATTCTCAGTTTTGTTATCAAGCATAATCCGGCCACCCTGTTTTCCTTACGACTACAGAATCTGACAATAATACCGACGCATGGGAATCGACAGCCAGGTAGTTCCATCCGGCACAGGCGTGGTATCCTTCGCCGCTATGCTGCCATCCATCGAACAACGCCTGTCCCTAGAACTCGTCGCCAAGCCACCGCAGATTGCCGCTGCTATCACCCTTCTGGACGAAGGCGCGACCGTTCCCTTTATTTCACGGTATCGCAAGGAAGCCACGGGCGGGCTGACCGATACCCAGTTGCGGTTACTGGAAGAGCGGCTGGGTTACCTCCGCGAGCTGGAAGACAGGCGCACTGCTATCGTCACGTCCATTGAAGAGCAGGGCAAGATGACGCCCACCTTGCTGGCTTCAATCATGCAGGCGGAAGACAAGACGCGGCTGGAAGATCTTTACCTGCCTTTCCGGAAGAAGCGCCGCACCAAGGCGCAAATCGCGCTGGAGGCCGGGCTTGAACCGCTGGCGGATGCATTGCTGGCCAACCCGACGCTGCAACCCGAGGAAGAGGCCGGAAAATACCTGAAGCCCGCTTTCGCTACGGAGCAAGGCGACAATCCCGGTGTGGAAGATACCAAGGCAGCACTCGAGGGCGCGCGGCAAATCCTCATGGAGCGGTTTGCCGAAGACGCGGTGCTGCTCCAGTGGCTGCGGGAATATCTGCTGGCGCATGGCATGGTCGAGTCCCGAATCGTCAAGGGAAAGGAGGAGGCGGGCGCCAAGTACGCCGATTATTTCGACTATTCCGAAGCGATCAACACCGTCCCTTCGCATCGTGCTCTGGCTATGTTCCGGGGTCGCCGCGAAGAAATCCTGCACGTTGCCTTGCGGCTGGATTCCGAAGCGGAAAGGCCGAAATGGGATGCGCCGCATAATCCCTGTGAAGCCCGCATTGCCATGCAGTTTGGTATCAGGAACCAGAATCGCGCGGCTGACGCATGGCTGAGCGATACGGTACGCTGGACCTGGCGGGTAAAAAGTTTCCTCCATCTTGAAACCGAACTGATGGGCGCGCTGCGCAAGCGCGCTGAAGCCGAGGCGATCGATGTCTTTGCGCGTAATCTGAAAGCACTGCTACTGGCCGCCCCTGCCGGGCCGCGTGTCACGATGGGCCTTGACCCCGGCGTACGTACCGGAGTAAAAGTTGCGGTAGTGGATGCGACCGGTAAGGTCATGGATACCGCCGTTATTTATCCGCACCAGCCCCGGAACGATTGGGAAGGCTCGCTTCATGTTCTGGAAAAGCTGGCTGAAAAATATCAGGTATCGCTGATTTCCATTGGCAATGGGACGGCATCGCGTGAAACCGATAAGCTGGCAAAAGACCTGATCAAGCTGCGACCGGAACTCAAGCTCACCTCCATCGTCGTATCGGAAGCAGGTGCGTCGGTCTATTCCGCTTCGGAATTCGCCTCGCGCGAATTGCCCGACATGGATGTATCGCTGCGCGGTGCGGTTTCCATTGCACGCCGTTTGCAGGACCCGTTGGCCGAACTGGTGAAGGTCGATCCCAAATCCATCGGCGTCGGCCAATATCAGCACGATGTCGCACAAACCCAACTGGCGCGCTCGCTCGATGCAGTGGTCGAAGACTGCGTCAACGCGGTTGGCGTGGATGTCAACACGGCCTCATCGCTTCTTCTGGAACGCGTCTCCGGGCTTAACAGTACCGTGGCGCAAAGCATTGTCGCGTATCGCGACATGAAAGGCGTGTTCACCACGCGCGGGGCTTTGCGCAACGTACCGCGCCTGGGTGACAAAACCTTTGAACAGGCGGCAGGTTTTCTCCGCATCATGAACGGCGACAATCCGCTGGATGCCTCCGCCGTGCATCCCGAGGCATATCCGCTCGTGGAAAAGATCATTGCCGACCTCAAGCAGGATATCAAGTCGCTCATCGGTAATGGCGACCTGCTGAAATCATTGAATCCGGCGAAGTATACCGACGAGAAATACGGCATACCCACGATCAGCGATATTCTGGGTGAGCTCGAAAAGCCGGGCCGCGACCCCCGTCCGGAGTTTACTACCGCGACATTCAAAGAGGGCGTGAACGAAATGAAGGACCTGCGCCCGGATATGATCCTGGAGGGTGTGGTGACCAATGTCGCTGCGTTCGGAGCGTTCGTCGACGTTGGCGTGCATCAGGATGGGCTGGTGCATATTTCCGCACTTGCCGACAAGTTCGTGAAAGACCCGCATACCGTGGTCAAGGTAGGGCAGGTTGTCAAGGTCAAGGTGGTGGAGATCGATGAAAAGCGCAAGCGGATTGCGCTGACGATGCGCCTGACGGATAACGCGGCACAACCAGCCAGCCGCGACGGCATGCGGGAACAAAGAGGCAACCCGAAAGACAATTCAGCCCGGGCTCAGCAGAAAGATACGCACAAAAATGGGCAGAAAAACGAACAGAAGCGGGAACCCCTAGCAAATACAGCGATGGCTGCAGCGTTTGCGAAGCTGAAGAGATAGGGTTGATACCATCTGAAGATGTCGGAATAATACACAAACGCGCGAGCTGCTGGCAGGGTGATCGCGCTCAGTTTTGGCTACCCGGTTGTATGCACTACCGAGTCAAGCTGCCACCGCGAGATTGCGAGGATTTTTGATCAGGTTATTCATGACTTTCTACTTAGAGAAGGATGTAATGATTGCTCACCCTGTTTCACTCATGACGCCGGTATGTCATTGGCTGGTTTTCTTCACACGCGGGCATCCGTTACAGCCACTCGTGTCCGCATTGGAAAAGTCGACATCGTTGAGAGTGGCTCCCCTGAGATCGGCGCCCTGCAACGTTGCATTGTTCAGGTTTACCCCGGCCATGTTGGCGCCGCGGAAATCTGCTCCGTTCATCACGGAACCTGATAAATCCGCCCGTTGAAGTTCGGCATTGCCAAATTTTGCCCTGGTGAGATTTGCGCCATTCAAATTGGCGCCTTTAAGCTCTGCGCTGGTAAAGTCCGCTCCCGTCAAATCGGCACTTTTAAGACTGGCGCCATTCAATCGCGCTCCAGTGAGCCGGGTGTCTATCAGGGTAGCGTTTCTCATATTCGCCTCATTCAGCATGGCTCCACCGAGATTTGCACTGTTGAGATTGACCAGCACCATGTCGGCGTTGAACAAATTCGCGCTCCGCATGTCGGCGCCGGTAAAATCGGACTGGCGAAGCGCTGCTCGAGCGAGATCGGCATTACGCAGATTCGTGCCGCTAAGATCCATTTCCGTACAAAGCGTAGCTGACGTGATGGTGCAGCCATTAATTTCCGTAGCCGCTACTGTGCGTACCGTGAATAAAACAGCAAATATAATCAGGCGACAAATCATGGATTCCTCCATCTCGATAAAATTCTGAGCAGACGTTGTATGGAGTGAGGCGACATTTCTTCGCATCCGGCACCCACGGAAGATAGTGCAACCATGGGCTTTACGTTCTTATGGCTTGGCCTGCCTGCAATGACATCGCGACGCTAGTCGCCCGCCGATGCCGATGTCCTCACTTCTTCTTTTCCTTCACCCCAGGCGGTTGCGGATTTCGAATCGTTTTTCATTATATTTTTTGACACATCCTGATATGAAGCGTGGCACTGCTGGCGTTTCTGTTCTGTGCGGTAACCCACTATCATCTTTTCAGTGATAGCGCTTAGTTGACAAATGAGGTGGCAAATGAGCGGTCAACTATCGGATTCAGGATCATGTGAAGAGGCTGAGTCTGTGGGTAAGCCTGCTGGCGGCGGCCTTCCAGGGGAGCAGGGCTAGGGTGCGACTGTTTTATCCAGTACATCGTCGCTGGTTACCTTCCTTAATATCAGCTTACTAAGCGCAGGAAGGATAATAAATGTGCAGACCATGATCCAGAATATGCCTATGGTAATGATCAAGCCCATGCTGGAGATACCGGCATGCGGCGAGAAAGCCAATCCTCCAAAGCTGGAGGAAGTAGTCAGAGCCCCATAAAATATGGCTCTGGCGGTGCTGGACTGATAGATATTCTGATCTTCAGAATCAAAAAGGGAATGGCGTAGCCTGACGAGCATGTGAATGCCGTTATCAACCCCCAGCCCCAATAACAGCGGCAGGGCGATGATGTTGGCAAAGTTGATGGCAGTGTTGGTGAGAACCGCGCTTGCCAAGGTAAAGAGCCCGGCCAGTATGAGCGTCGCCATGATCAGGATTGTATCGATGACACTGCGCCGGATAGCGAGTAAAACCAGCGTGATGGCAATCAGGGCAATCACGATAGCCTCCTGGAAGGCGTCGACCACTACCTTCATGGATTCCCAATATATAATGGGCAGGCCGGTTGTTTCCGGTGCGACCGATTGCACTTCGGTAATAAATTCTTTCAGATTGGCCAGATCATTCAGGTCTTTTTTTGGAAAAATCTGGATACGGTACAAACCGTCCCTGCTGAGCCATCGATCCCGGATGTCGGGAGGCAGATCGTTCAGGCTGATTTTTCCGGGTTCCAGGCTGGCTGATAGTTCTTTCATGACCTGCGGTAGGGTGCCGAGTAGCGCAGTCTGGATTTTTTCAATGAAAATAGTCCGGCTGGATTGTTGCTGTTCATCAAGCTGGATCAAAATTTCCTGTAATTCCTTTTTAAGGCGTGCCAGCGACGCGCGATCCTGAACATTGGTTTTTTGAGGCAGCACGTTGTCAATGGTTGCTATCAGATGGATGATGCCGGGCGCTGGGTCGACATCGGTTTTTAGCGGTGGGAAATGCTGCACTTGCGGGCCAAGTATCAGCCCCAGGTCTTCAATCAAGGTCAGTTTTTCATCCTGGTCCGTGGGCTGAAGGTCAAAAAGACTGATAGTTTTACCAACCGAAGCCAATGTCGACAGCCTTTGTTGCAGCATTCTGGTGCTATTTCCATCTTTGACCAGGACATCCAAGGTCAGTGGCGTGGTTTCCTCGTCTTCCATTAATTGTTTGAACGCGATAACCGATTCGGTATTGGGGTCGCGAAGGTCGATTGGATTAAAATCGGTTTTCACATTAAGCGCCAACACGATGGAAATCAGGGCCACGATGAAGGTGGCAACGGAGATCGATTTGGCATAACGGATCGGTATGGCCGCCAGGTTCCTTGACAGGTTTGAGATCTGAGGCCCATTTTCCTTCGACCTGAACTTCCTCGGTATCGGCAGGATTTTTAACAGCGCAGGTAAGGTAACCAACGTGATCAGCAGGCAAATAAACAGACTGGTTCCTGCCAGCAAGCCAAGCTCGGCGACGCCTTTGTAATCAGTCGGCATAAAAGCATATAGCCCGATGGATGTCGTGCCGGCGGCCAGCAGCAGCGACGGCCCCACAGTCATGATGGTATCGTGTAGCGCCCGCTCTTTATCGGCATGATCGTTCAAATTATCCCGATAGCGTAAGCAGAAATGAATCGCATATTCCACGCCCAAGCCGATATTGGATACTGCAAAGGCGATTGAAATCAGGTTTAATTCTGTGACGGCGATGGTTGCGAATGCGCCGCAGAAAACCATGCCCAAGGTCAGCGTCAGCAACGTGGCTACCGTAAGCAAGATAGATCGGTAAGCAACCAGTAAAATAAATAACACCACGACAACGGAGAAAACGCTGGCGGTAAAGGTGCCGGTGCTGATGCCTGCAAGCTCATCATCTTCAAGGCCGACTTCGCCCGTCACCAAAACCTTGACAGCCGGCAGACCGGGATCCTGAATATCCGCAGCGGCTTTGCGGATAGCCTCGATCGCACTTTCGGCGGGACGGATATGCGAGTGATCGAGCTTGGGCGAGACAATAATGAACGTCTTGTTGGAATGTCTTCTCTTCTCGGCGATCAATGATTCCCAGGAGAGTAAAGCTTTTTCCCCATTGATCGTTTTATGCAAAACAGATGCGATCTTGTCGGCCAGCGAGGCTAAATCGATAGGTACAACCTGGGTCTTGTCTATTGCCTCCTTATCTGTGGCCTTCAGGGCATCCTCAAAAATAGAAAAAAAACCAGTCAGATCGGGTTTCTGGGCAATTCTGCCGATAAACGGCTGGGCGATCGACAGGTTGTTGGACAGCGCCTGCAACTCGTCAGTGTCCAGGTAAAGCAGGCCGTTCTGGCGGAAAAATTCGCTGTCATCGGGAATGTAAGCGGAATTGAAGCGATCCGTATTGTTGCGGAGTAGGCCCAGCAGTTTTCTACTGGCGGATTTGGTCAGTTCAGGCGTATCCGACTCGACTACCAGCAACAGTGTGCTCAAGTCCTGGGAAAAAGCCTGCTCATGAAGGCGGCGGTATTGCTGAAAAGGCGCGTCGGGCGCGATCAGCTTGCTGGTATCGGTATCGATGCGTATCTGGTCGACGGTGTAGTAGCCGGCCAGAATACCGAGCACAATCACTATTGACAGTACCGTAAAAGGGTGCCTCAGCGTCCAGTTTCCCCACGACGCATAACTACGGATTGTCAGCATAATCGATCGGATCGGGCCTGATTAATTTGTTGTAGAGATTCGATTAATCTGACGGTAGCCTTGTGGAAGACGGGCCACCCGATTCGATACGGTGAACGGACGCACAAGCGCAAACGAAAAACCCAAAAGTTCGCTTCCATCGGTATATGCCGGAATCTGTAAGACCGTCGCGCGAGTGCTCTTTACCCGATACGACAACCTGTCCGAACACCTTCAGCTTGCGGAAATATTCTTCGCGACAGAACGACTCGGAAATAATTTCGATTCACCAGGAGCTGTAACCAAAGCCGCCCTATTCATATCTGGAGGCGGGTTTTTCAGTATAACGTGGATTCCTGCTCATTATGGGCTGTGTCGGCGGCCAGATCGGCGATATTGCCGCGTATGCTGCAGCTGATGACTTCAATGCAGCTTTTCCAGAAACCCCCCGAAAGCAATTGCAGGCCGCGGAAATACCGGTTGGAGATCTCCGTTGGCGCGGTATATCGGCAGGTAATGCCCAGACCCTCTTCATCCAGATTGATTGTCTTGTGCCACATCCATGGCGGAAAAAACAAAACATCGCCCGGGTGCAGGTCGAATTCATAGCGCGGCGCATATTCCGTCAGCGCATAGGCATCACGATCACTCGGTTCGCCATGCTCATCGGCGCTGAATTCCGCAAACCGTCGCATGCCGTTCCCACGCGCTGCCGGGTACAACAGCCAGGAGTATTCCGACTCGATCAATGTCCAATGTTTGGACCCCGATACGGCCATATACCAATTCGGACCTTCCTCGCAGTGGTAGTTGGCATTCAACCCCGCTCCCAGGCCGAGAATCAGAAAACTCAGAACGGGTTTCGATGGCCGGCCCATGACAGGAAAATATCCATGCGACCGTGGGATGCCAAAATATTCGTAAAAAGTTGGGTTTTGGTCGAGCAGCAGTTGTTGCGGGATGAAATTGTGGCGGCGATCCTCGGCGATCTGGCGCAGGGACGTATTGACCATCTTCTTGGTACCCTTGTCCAAAGCCTGCACCACGGTGTTTGGAAATCGTTCCGCAAGCCTTGCGAGTGTCCAGTCTGCGGAGGCATTTTCCACAAATCCGCGCAGCACGCAGGGAATGGATCGCTTGACGTGCTCACGGTAAAATCGGTGCGGGTCGATCTCCCCAGGTCCATACTCGGAAATCGCCAGGACTTGCCCACGCGGTACCCCGTGGTTCTGCAATCGCCGTAGTATCCGCTGCTCCGTACGCCGACGGACGTCCCGCAACATATCAGGATTAGCGGAAAGGTGCTGACACAACATGATGCTCTTCAGCGCCAGCACATTGCCGTATCCCAGGGGTAGTTTCGCCACCCCGCGCTTGCCTATTCGCTCGATAAGAAATGTGCGCAAGAAAAGTTGCTGCTCCACCACCAATTGCCACATGACATATAGAAATGTGGCAATTCCGGCTAACGGTGTGGCCAACAGGTTTCTCGTATACGCCAGCGCCGTTTCCTTTTTTGCCTCGTCTGTACTCGCCATCGGATGCCTCCTTTGGTTCGCTTCTCTACGTTTAATTTCACCTCAAGAATTGATTCATGCAAAACTTCGTTACTTGTTCAGCTAAATCTGATTCCGGTATGTCGATGAAATGGCGGAAGATACAAGTTAAGGTTGCCGCCGGCGAATTGGTTCCCGAGTTAGAGGTTGCCGGGAGTCGATTCCGATTTCAATACTGGAGCCATGCGATGCCACGGCGCCGTCCTATGCTGCCTGACACGCCCTTTCACATTAGCCAACGCGGCAGCAATCGTCAAGTCTGCTTTTTCGTGATGAAGATTATCCACCTGCCTTACTGGCGCATTGCACAGCCAGTAAGGCAGGTTGCCCGGCTCTTACGGTTCGATTCCTTTTTTGCGCAGTTCCACTTTTGCCTCTTCGCTTTTATTCAGGTTCAGCCCCATGAACTTCAGTACCGCCGGTGTCTTCGTGAATTGCAGATCGCGGTATTCGACCACCTGGATGCGATTGCCCCACGGGTCGAGAAAATCCAGAAAGCCGCCTTCCAGAATTTTTGCGCCCGCCGCTTTTGCCAGTTCACGCACCCGGGATCGATCATCGACCACGAGACCGAAATGCCTTTCATCGTCCGCACCTTGCGTTCGACCTTCGCTTAATGCGATGAACTGATCACCCATGTCGATGAAAGCCGACCTCTGGCCGCGGCCGCGCAATTCGAAGTTGAAGATGCGGCCATAGAAGGCCAGCGCTTCATCGATATTTCCGACTTCGAGTGCGATATGGTTGATGCCGACCAATCGTGGTTTTGTATTTTCGTCCATGCTGTTTCCTCCGGATGATTAACGGGTTTTATTGCCGGGAATCCTTTTTGCCTGCCCTGGGTCAGGATGATTGGGTCATCTCTTCCAATTGAGCCCAACTTTATTGATGGCTCCTGATTTGTATCCGCTCTGCTTATTTCGCTCGCCGCTTGACAGCATAGCCGTAGGGGATCGGCCAGGCAGGTTCCACCCCCATGGTGTGTTGCGCTTTGATGGCCCAGTACGGTTCCCGCAGCAATTCCCGTCCAATAAAGACGAGATCCGCTTGGCCGCTGGTAATGATTTCATCCGCGTATTGCGAGTCGGTAATCAGGCCCACGCCGCCGGTCCGGATTTCCGCTTCGTCGCGGATGCGGCCGGCAAACGGAACCTGGTAACCTCTCGCGACAGGAATCTTCGCATCGGGCGTCGTTCCACCGGAGGAGACATCAATCAGATCCGCTCCCAGCGCCTTGAGTTCTCTGCAAAGAACGACGGATTGCTCGATATCCCAGCCTCCATCAACCCAGTCGGTTGCCGAGATGCGTACGAAGAAAGGCAGCTCCTGAGGGATAACTTCGCGCAGCCGTCCCGCAACCCGCAGCAACAGCCGCATGCGGTTTTCCAGACTGCCGCCATATTCATCCGTACGGTGGTTGCTGATAGGCGACAGAAATTCATGCATCAGGTAACCGTGAGCAGCGTGCAGCTCGATCACTTTGAAGCCCGCCCCGAGCGCACGTCGCGCCGCCGATTCCCAGGCGTCGATGCAATGCTCGATATCCGCATCAGACATGGCTGCCGGAACCGGGTCTCCTGCATCGAAGGGCAGGGAGCTGGGGCCGATAACCGGCCAGCCACCTTCGGCACCCGTTTTCAGGCTGTTTCCGCCGGTCCATGGAGCGTCGCAACTGGCCTTGCGCCCGGCATGAGCGAGCTGTATACCGGAAACCGCGCCTTGTGCCTCAACGAACCTTGCGATCCGGGCCAAAGGTTCGATATGATCATCTTTCCAGATTCCCATATCACCCGGCGAAATACGCCCTTCGGCGGTAACTGCCGTAGCCTCCACCATCACAAGCCCCATGCCACCTATCGCCCGGCTGCCAAGATGAACCAGATGGAAATCATTGGCAAAACCATCCTTTGCCGAATACATGCACATGGGTGACATTGCGATCCGGTTGCGGAAAGTAACATTGCGGATGGTCAACGGGGATAGCAGGTCCACTTCCGGGACTTCGCGGTCGTGCTCGCTCTGACATTGGGTCTGGATGGCGCCTTGGCCAGCACTGCTGCGAGCGGACGAAGCGGCGCCCTGGCGCAAAACAGGAGTAGCCATAAGACTTTCGGCCTTGCCTACGGACGGGGCACCTTCGGATTTGTCGCGTTTGCTCTGATCATGATAGGGCATGATTTTTCCTTTATTGAAAAAGTACCTGTTGACCCGTGCAACTGGATTCGGCCGATTGCCTGTGTTGACACGTATATTGAATCTACACCGGCGCTGGTTTGAAAGCGCAATAACGTAATGTAGCCTAATGGATCATTATTGCAATATATGCCTATGCACCATTCCCCGCTTGACGCGTATGTAACTTGGGTAGAGTGGGCGGAGTGCAGCGCAACCCATCAATACTATCGATGGCAAGTCGGTTCAGATAAGGGCAATACCTGCTCGATCAATACCTGGTTGAACTTCGCCGGTTCTTCGAACGGAGGATTGTGCGCCGAGTATTCGAACCACACGAGACACTTGAAGGGCGCCTTGATCCTGGCGAAATATTGTTCGGCTAGGATAGCGGGAACATGCCGATCATAACGTCCCAGCAGAAAGAATACCGGCATATCAAAGGATAGGTAGCGCTCGCTCGGATTGAGCTGGGAAATTTTGTCCTCAAGCTGTATCAGGGAAAAGCGGTTGCCTTGCCCAAACCTGACGAGGTCGATCAGATTGGCTTCATCGGTGCCCAAGGCGGACCAGATGAGTTTTTCTGTTGAAAGATCAGCGTGGAACACGCCGCCGAACCGCTCGACCCACTTGCCGGTTGTCAACATGTCATCCACTGAAGCATACGGGGGCGGGCCGACGATTCTTAATTCGGAGATTGCTTTGGAGTTTTTCCGCTTCCTGGCCTCGGCAACTGCGAACGCGTAGGATAGGCGGCGGCCCTGCGGCACATCGGCAATCTGCGCGATACCAAAATATGCGGAGATTTTTTCCGGGTGCAGAGAGGCGTAGATCGTTCCGAGTACCGTGCCCCACGAATGGCCGAGCAACACGACCTTATCTTTTTCAAAACGCTGCCTGACCATTTCCACCACCTCGTCGAGGTCGCGTACGAATTGAGCGATGGTCATGGACGGCGGCGGAATGTCGAGGTGGAACGAGCGCCCAGTTCCACGCTGTTCCCAATAGACGACCAGGAAATGCTGCTCAAGGGCCGAATTATAGTGGCGAAAGAGCGCCGATTCGCTAGCGCCCGGTCCTCCATGCAGGAGAATCAGCGCTGGATTGGATCGGGACATGCCGCGAAACCAGATGCTTTGAGATACGCCACCGATGTAATTCCGTGTGTAGTTGCGATCGTGTTCCGCTTCCGGCGTTCAGATAACCTCACGTCTGTTTTGCAGCACTGGCATGTCTCACGGCGAATTCAGCTTCAATCTCGGCGTTTTCAGTATCCAGAAAGGTTTTTTCCAAACCATGTGGCAACGTCTCTTGCTTTCAGAGTATGGAGTGCTATACCTGTAAAAAGCTCTGAAAAAGTTCGGTGCTTTCTTTGTGGATTTTTTTATAAACGACTTCTTAAGAGAATGAAAAGGAGATTTATTATGCGCTCAATCAAGATTATTGCCGGAGTAATGGCTGCTACTGCCAGCCTTTACATTCCGTCCGCGTTATCCGCACCACCCACTATCTATAGCGGGTCGGGCGCTGACGCCACCACTGCCCTCGATGCTTTCCGCGCAGCCATTGGTGGGGTCAGGAATAATGCTGGACCCGAAGCGAGTGGCCGCCGGGAAATCAGCTGGGATGGTGTCAGGCTTGATGGCACCGACGCGAATCCGAATACGCAAGTGGTCGACCTCGGCCATACGGTCATCATCCCCGTCGACCGTTTTCGGGCCCAGGGGGCATTATTCGAAGACCCCTATGCAGTGAGCGGTGACGGTTTTGCCAGCGTTAACCCCGGCACCGCCAGACAATTTCCTGCTTTTAGCCCCAACAATACCTTCGTCATGCAGGATGAGACCCCGTACCAGTTCGACGATCGCTTCATCGGTCAAAGCTTCACCATTCCCGGCACGGCGACGGCGGCAGGCACACGCGGTTTCGGTGCAATTTTTATCGATGTGGAAAAAGCAGGAAGCAGCAACATTGAATACTTCGGTCATGACGCCAGCGGGCACGAGGTCAGCCTTGGCACATTCGCAGTGCCCACCGGTACAAGCGGCGAGCCCCAGTTCCTCGGCGTGCTGTTCGATAGTCCTGTTGTGACTGACGTCAATTTGACCGTCGGAACCAATACCCCGTTCAACTTCGACGGTACCAGCTTCCAGTCGTTTGGTGGGGAAAATCTTGCTGCTGGTACTGATCTTGCCGTCACCGATGATTTCGTCTTCGCCGAACCGACCATGGCGGCTGCTATTCCGGAGCCATCATCTTATGCCTTGATGCTGGCTGGCCTGTGCCTACTTGGTTTCACTGTGCGTCACAAGGCAAGGTTTAACCTGGTTTAGCCGTGCTTCGAACAGCCCCGTCTTAATGACGGGTTTTTTTTCTATGGAAATGAAGTGACACACACCCATGCTTGTGAAGTTTGCCGCCGCTGTCTAGCAGCCTGTCGGACTTAAAGGAAATCGGCTGCAAAAGCGTCTGGGCGGTTCATATTTCGCCGCTTTTTCGGCCAATAGAATAACTATTGGCCTTCAAAATCCGCAAAATCTGCCCTCACCAGTCACTTTTTCGTCACGATTCTTCAAGCCCGACAGGCTGCTAGTAAACGATTTGCGTGGGAGTTCGTAATCTGGATCAGCATCCTGCCCATGCTACCTTGATCGAGCGGGGGAAAATCACTTCTTGAATGCGAATCGCTGACCCAGGTTCGTGTCCACCTCGTAGACTTGCGGAACAGCGAGATTCAGGTATGCGGCTAATTCTGGCGTCGGCCAGCGCAAAAAAACAGGAAGAACATGCCAAAAATCTACAATTCAATTATCGTTCCTGCTCCGATAGAGCAAGTATGGTCGAGAATACGCGACTTCCACGACTTTTCCTGGGCGCCATCCCTCGTTGGTTCGTGCGAGAAGGTTGGCGAGGGTAATGGATATTGCGTGGGTGCGAGGCGGCTATTGAACGGCGTGTTTCTGGATACCCTGATCGCCTATGACTCGATCGAAAAACGCATTATGTATTCCATGGATGAGGGGCCATCTCCAGTCTCATCGAAAGAGATTCACGATTACGTAGGAAATCTGCACCTGCTACCCGTTACGGCCGATAACACGACGTTTGCGGAGTGGTCCGCATCCTGGAAGTCGATAAATACCGACGCGGTCGAATACATGAACCTTGTATACCGGTCAATCCTCAGCGATCTCGCGGCGGAGTTTGGTGTGGAGAATCGGCGCGGTACGCCGGACAATGCCGGATAGCCCGCACAAGCGGATCGACACTGGCAATTGCGACTGGGCTATTTGTCGTAGGTGGTCAGTTGTGCGCCCGTCGGAGCGATGATCGTGGCGAGTAGGCGCGCGGGTAGCGTCCTGCTGGGATTCTCCATGAATGAATGCACGGTCCCGTGCGGTTCGCTCCAGCTTTGGCCGGCGCGATACTCTATCAACTCGCCACTGTCGAGCTGTGAACGAACGATTCCTTCAAGCACATAGACAAAAACGATGCCTGCATGGCGATGGCTGGCGCTTCTGGCGTCAGGCGCTAAGTTGACGATGACTGCTGTCAGTGTCTGACCAGGATCGTTCGGAAGCACTTCCGCCGTGACAGGCGTGAGAGTCACCCCATCGTATGTTTCCCCGGCCTGTGCATCCGAAGCACCGGCCAAATAGCTAACGCTCAGGACCGCCGCGGCAAGAAATATTTTAATGACGCGCTCCAGGCCCATGAGCTCCCGACCCATGATTGAATCGAACTTCATTGTCATTCCCATCGGTAATATTCCTTATGAATGCAAATCATGCAACTGTCCTGGGAAGCAGCGAAAACCCGGTCGGCTGTTTCCGTTGCGCTAAAGACCGGAATATAGCAACTATTCGCAAGGATGTCAGGAATCTCGAGGGCGAACACACCTGTAAAACGCGTCATCAGAGAGCGCTCATATACGTGCGTGCAAACTCGCTCTCTTGTTGTAAGGCCAGGCATGTCACGTCATCTGCCTATACTTGCCTTATTTTCATAAGGCCCTGCCGGGATATCGAACGTCAGTGTCGCACGATGACGAAATGCTTCAAATTTATTCCCTTGAAATTCTCCTGGCTGCTTTTCCACGTAGATGACTTCCAGGACATACTGGCCAGGCCAGGGCGTTGTTATGTTGACCTTGCCGTTTTCGTCAGTCGGATGTTCCTGCATCCAGAAATTGGGTGCGTAGACCATGACTTTGGCTTTTGCCAGCGGTGTATTCCGGAAATAAACGGTGAATGCTTTAGGTGATCCATTCTCCGGCAGTATATCCAGCACGAGTTCCGGTTTGGCGGCTGAGCGCTCCAGCAGCGGGCTGAGGCGTGTGTAAAACATCGGTTTCACGATACCGATACCGTGCTTGGTCCAATCCTTGACTTCATAGGCAAGCTCCTCGGCGAGGATTGGCGAGCTACGATCCGAAATCACGCCAAGATCGAAGTGGGTCTCCTTTCGTACTACTTTAATTTCGTTCCGCTTCCCGCTCGCATCGAGCACCCAAGCCCGTGGCCCCTTTATCTCATCAAGCCTGCCGGGGCTCATCTCTCTTTCCTGTTCCTGGTATTCACCGAAATAAAGCCGTGCGTGATGCGACTTGTCCTGTTCGATCCAGATGTAATGCGCGGCCGCGGGGAACGCCAGGGCCAGCCCGGTTAGAGCGAGCGCGGCATGAACAAGCAGTTTCTTTAGCATGATGTAATTCCCTTGAAAATAATAGATAAGGTAATCCGAGCAGACACTATTAAAAAATGACGATTGAAGCGATGGTAAACAATGGTATCCGAGTGGATCTATTCATTCTGCTTTGTACTTAACGCGGCGCCGCGCTATGCTAGATGCGTACACCCTCTATTACGCTGTATGCCGATTTCGTGGGCAGGATTCTGGTCAGTCTGAAGCCTGCCCGTTCAAACAAGGTGCGGTACTCGGCTTCTGTCCGTTCATGGGCATGCAGGAAGAGTACCAGCATTTCGAGATCGAGGAGCTTGCCAAGTGAGGGTGCATTGCCTTCCGGAATTACCATCTCGACCACCAGTAATTTACCGTTTTCAGCCATCGACCGATGGCAATTCTTGAGGATCGTCGCCGCGCGTTCATCGTCCCAATTGTGGATAATGTGCTTTATGATGCAGGCATCGCCAGCCGGTACCGATGTAAAGAAATCGCCGCCGACCGCATCGCAGCGTTCCCCCACTCCATGCCCGTCGATAACATCCTTCGCCCCCTCGACGACGGAAGGTGCATCGAAAAGTACCCCGCTCATCTGCGGATATTGCTGCAGAATCGAGGCAAGCAGCAAACCATGCCCGCCCCCTACATCGACCAGTTGGTTGATTCCGGCGAAGTCATATGCATTGACGACCGCCGCGCTTGCCGCCGTACTGAGACTCGTCATCGCATCGTTGAAAACCTGGGCAGGCCCTGGATTGACGCCCAGATAATCAAAGTAGGCTTGGCCGTGTATCCTCTCGAACGCCGGCTGTCCACCCTGGGCGCTGCCGGAAAGGTCGCCCCATGCGCTCCAGTGCCAGTCCGCCCCCAAAAAAATTGCAAAATCACGCAGACTGTCGGGTGCATCGCCGCGCAAAGGTTCAGCCAGCGGCGTCATTCGAAAACGTCCGGTATCGTCTTCCGCAAAGATACCGACGCTCGCCAGCGCGCGCATGATGCGATAGAGTGGCCGTGCCTGCATTCCGGTCGCCTGTGCCAATTCGTCCGCACTTCTTGCATCATCTTTGAGCAAATCAGCTATACCGAGCTTTGCCGCAACTGAAATCGCTTGTGAAGTCATGAAACCAAAGATCATTTGCATCAATTGGGTTGCCGGAACAGCACTCTGAACTGTGTCTTGTGACATTGTGGTTTTCCTTTCGAATAAAGGGGCCTTTTGAATAAGGGCGCCAGCGGGTGATGGCTGCATGGTTATCCGATATCAGCCAAAAAAACAACCGTACTCATCGCTATCAACGACGTCAAGTAGAGCCGCAAGCGTCTTGAATACAGAATTTGGCGCGTAGCTGTGCCACTTGAGATCTTGACGCATCCAGAACAGCTTCCAATGATTCCGCGTTCGTACGTATGTAGCCTTGGCCACCGGTAATTCCCTCTTCAGCGCCGGGTTGTGCCAATCAGGTCGAACCTCGAAAATTTCTACGCTGTGGCCGGTGATGCGGTAAGAGAAATCAAGCTGATCACGAATATGAACCGGTGGTCGCCGGTGCTCCAGGAACTGTGCAAGCGCTTTTTCGCAGCGTTTGAGTTCGATCTCGCTAAAGGCCATGTCGGCCGTGCTCAACGTATTTTTCGTATTTTTGAAACCTGTTCATAGGCTGTAATGCCGTTGATTCACTGAAGAGCTGTCAAGCAGGTATTCCCTATTACGATATTCATCAGTTTGATTGATTCACCTGCTGTGCCTTCGTTTCAGGCAATCTGAAATTTCACGGATAGCAGCCAAATCCGTTTCTCAGGGCTCACGTAAATTACTTTGATCTCTCGGTTGCCGAGTCCGTGTGCGAATATGCCACCATAAATCCATTGCTGACTAACCGCGCGTATGTGTCTACAATTATCGCTAGAGTAGAGGAGCTTACATGAAATTGATGCGTGCGCGAATTCAGAATTTTCGAAGTATCGAGGATTCCGGGGAGTTCAGCCTCGATGAGCATATAACCTGCCTGGTCGGAAAGAATGAATCGGGCAAGACAACGCTGTTGACGGCACTCTATCGACTCAATCCTATCTTCCGGGATGCGGATTTCCAGTGGCAAATAGACTACCCGCGACGCCACTTGTCGGACTACGAAGAACGCCACGGCGGCAAAGATGCGGATGTAATCACGACATGGTGGACGATCGAATCCGCCGAAAAACAGGCTATCGCAAATGCATTCGGCGCGGGAGCACTGCAGAGCGACGAAGTCGTGGTAAAAAAGGACTATGGCAACGTAATCCACTGGATAGTCAGGTTCGATGAAGCGGCCGTTGTTCAGCATCTCATTGATACCAGCGATCTCCATGATGACGAGAAAGCGCATATCGGTTCAGTTCAAACAATGGCGGAACTGAAGACAAAAACGGAATCGCTTCATGAATCGTCTCCGGGCAGATGGCAATGCATTCAGAAAATTGACTGCGATTTTCCTGACACCTCGGCTTCCCAGGCAATTGTAAAGCTGCTGAATCTGCCGGGATTCATGTTGTTCTCCCAGTATCAACGGATGCAAGGTCAGGTCAGCCTTGAGCAGATTCAGCAGAGGGAATCAAGCGACACGCTGGAAGCGGCTGACCAGGTGTTCATTGCACTCTGCAAAATGGCCTCCACAACGGTTGCACAAGTTGCCTCCATCCAGGATTTCGAAAGCATGGTTTCACGTTTCGAAAGCGCCTCCAACAAGATTTCCGCTGAGATGTTCCGCTACTGGAGCCAGAACAAATTCCTCAAGGTGATTTTCCGGCTGGACCACGCCCTGCGGGGCGATCCGCCTCCCTTCAATAGCGGCCGCATCTTCCGGACTCGTATTCTGAATGAGCTTCATGACGTGACGGTTCCATTCGATGATCGCAGCACGGGTTTTGTCTGGTTTTTCTCCTTTCTTGTGCTGTTCTCACAGATGAAGAAGCAACACCAGAAAAGGATGGTATTGTTGCTGGACGAGCCGGGGCTGAGCTTGCATGGCAAGGCGCAGGCCGACCTTCTCCGTTACTTCCGGGAGCGTCTTGCGCCCGACCATCAAGTCATCTACACGACGCATTCGCCATTCATGGTGCCGTCCGACAACCTTCTGTCGGTGCGCACTGTTGAGGATATGGTCGTTTATCATGAGGATGGGCGGCCGGAAGTTCAAGGTACCAAAGTCGGCAGCGATGTGCTCAGCACCGACCCGGATACGCTATTTCCGCTGCAGAGTGCGTTGGGTTACGAGATGACCCAATCGCTGTTCGTCGGTGAACATACATTGCTGGTGACGAGACCGTCCGATCTTCTCTTTTTGCGGGCAATGTCGGAGGTATTGCGTTCTCACAAGCGCATACCGCTCGACCCGCGCTGGACTATCTGTCCGGCCGGCGGTATCGAGAAAGTCAGCGCTTTCATGAGTTTTTTTGGCGGTAATCGGTTGCACGTCGCGGTGCTGACAGATTTTGCGTCGGATCATGAGAGGGTCGAAGACCTGCGCCGATGGAATACTTTACGTGACACACATATTTTTACGATGGGCGCTTCGACAGGCCAGCAGGAGGCGGATGTGGAAGATATGCTTGGTGCCGGGCTTTATGTGGAGATCGTAAATGCGTGTTACGGCCTCAAGGGGAGGCAGGCTCTGCCTGCCCCTCCCGCTGGTGTGGGGACGCGCATTGTCGTGTACGCGGAAGAACATTTCCGTACGCATCAGGATGTTGTCCCGGGCGTCATTCCAAAGTTCGACCGTTATGCACCCGCCGTCTATTTCACCGAGCACCAATCCGAAATCATCAAGAAATTATTTGGCGCGGATCTAAAAGTCACACTTACCCGGTTTGAGAAACTATTCACCGAGTTGAATGCGCTGTTGCCGGAATAGATGCATGTCGATCGCGGGTTGTGCCGTTCCATAAGAGGTCGACCCGATGATTTTCCCAGGCTGGTAGCGGGAGACCTCAATATGCGCCTCCCATTCGGATTTCAGTGTTTCTGTTCAGCAGAGCTGCTTATTCGGGACGATCAGGAATTGGGTATGTGCCGAGCAATGCCGTTGTTGAGTCCGAAGAAAGTAATGGAAGGGTCGTAAATCAGGCAAACCAGCGTAAAAAAGCGGCTGCGGTCAGTGCCGTTACGCCTAGCGCAATGAGTAGTTTCCAGGCGGCGCGGCGTTGTTCCACGGTCCAGTCGGCAGCTCGGCGCAGATACATCACGGCAATGCCGATGCCGCCCGCTGCGCACATGATTTTGATCAGCAGCGCAGCGAAGGCTACTCCGTGCAAGTCGGGCAGCTTTTCATAGAAGTAATAGCTGACTGCGCTGAACCCCATGCCGCTTAATGCCTGGGCTGCCCAGCCTATTCCGACCAGCCAGGCAAACCTGCGCTGGATCGGGACGGGCTGCGCTGCCGGGTACAGCGCAAAAATCGCAACGCCTACCACAGCAGCGGCGCCAAAATTGTGCACGAGTTGCACAATGGCGTAGTCCAGGTTTTCAAACACAATTAGGTGGTCGGCTCAATGCTGACATTGATGCATTTCTGCGCACCGATCGGGGTGTGCGCCTTGTTGACCACCTTGATGCATATCTCGTGCTTGCCCGGCGAAAGCGTTCCCAGTGCGTGAGTGCCTTTTAATCCGCGTAACGTCACAGCTTCGTCGCTGTCCAGGTAAAGATGCGTATGATCACCTTTTTTCCCCAGCGACACCGCATAGTCAATATTGACATCCCCCTTCGGACTGATTTTGGCGCCATCGGGAGGTGATGAAATCTCGACGGAAGCGCCGGAGGCGTCGGCGGCAAATGAAACCGGGACATAGCAGCCAAGAACCAGTGAAGCTGCCAGGACGTAAGATATGCGCATCGTTATTCTCCTTGAAATATTAAATTGAATGGCCAAAAAAGGCGGTGGAAATAATTTATTCAGCGCAAAGTCACATAAACCGGAAACTTGCAGATTCCAGGTGGACTTTACATTCTGAATTCTACCCTCGAAGCCCTTTTCCGTGAATGGAAAAACCGGCCGATCGGCTGAATGGCTTGCATAGTCTAGCTCACAATGCCGGTTTTGCAGAGCTACAGCTGAAGAAGATTTTGAATGGTGGATGAAAATTATCGTGCGGTAGGTAGGATCGACCCCTTGGTGAGTATATCCATATATTGGAATTGACAGTTCGTTTGCCGAAAAAAAAGATATCCTGCAAAGCTTGTCTACGGATGTGCTTGAATATGGCTGTCGAGTCGACCGAATAACTTGTGATTACCGGCAGGGAACGTGAGCAAGCACTGCCGGGTCGTAACGATCAGAACAGGGGGAATTTACAGATGCGTTTTATCCATGCCGCTGATTTGCATATCGATAGCCCGCTACGCGGCTTAAGCCGCTATGAAGGTGCGCCTGTTGACCGCTTGCGCAACGCCACCCGCCGGGCGCTGGTGCGGTTGGTGGATCTTGCGCTGGATGAGCAGGTAAATTTTGTGCTGCTGGCGGGGGATCTCTACGATAGCGATTGGTCGGATTTTCATACTGGCCTGTTTTTCCGCGAACAGATGGTGCGGCTGGGGCGCGCCAATATTCGCGTGTTTATTGTGCAAGGTAATCATGATGCGCAAGGTGTCATCAGCCGCCAGTTGCCGCTGCCGGAAAATGTAACGGTGTTTTCCAGTAAGAAATCCGAAACTGTACGGCTCGATGAACTGGCGGTGGCCATCCATGGGCGCAGCTTTCCGGATCGCGAAGTACCGGACGACCTGGTGCCGCTTTACCCGGAGCCTGTGCATGGCCTATTCAATATCGGCATGTTGCATACGAGCCTGACCGGTGCTGCCGGCCACGATACTTATGCCCCGACCAGTCCTGGCGTGCTCATGGCCAAGGGCTACGACTACTGGGCATTGGGCCATGTCCATGCCCGGCAGGTCGTGTCCGAGAGCACTCCTCGCATCGTGTTTCCCGGAAATCTGCAAGGGCGTCATGCCAACGAAACCGGCCCCAAGGGCTGCGAGCTGGTCACCGTAAATGCCGGCAGGGTAGAAGCAAGCTTTATTGAACTTGATGTCGTGCGCTGGCATCAGGTGACCGTGCCACTCGATGGGGTGGACGATGTGGCGCAAGTGGCCGGGCAGGCGCGAAAAGCACTGGCAGCCGCCATAGCCGGTGCAACCACTCTCCTGCATGCTGTCAGGGTCAATCTGATCGGACAAACCCATCTATACGAGCTGGAAGCGAAGCAGCCGGGGACGTTGGCCGCCGCGGTACAAGCTGCGGCACAGGATATCGGCGATTGCGAAGTCTGGATCGAGCAAGTGCGCCTCGCCATCAGCTCGCCGATTGATCGTACCCAGGCCACGGAAGGGCAGGACGCGATTGCAGAGCTGATCCGCCTGGTGGATGAGCTGGCTGCGGACGACGCCATGCTGGCGGACTGGTCGAAGCAGGCGCTGGGAGATGTCCTCGCCAGGCTACCAGCAGAAGTACAGGCCGATGCGGCAAGCGACGGTCTTCCCCGGTTGGATGATCCGGCCTCGCTGCGAAGCCTGCTGGCGGATGCCGAGGCAACGTTGCTGGCGCGCCTGAACATGGAGCGTGCCGATGGACGTGGCGTCCGATGAGAATAGAGAAGCTGTTTTTGTCCGCCTTTGGCCCGTTCACGGATCGTGAACTGGATTTCGCGGCGACACCCGCCAATTTCCACCTGATCTATGGCCCGAACGAGGCTGGCAAGTCGTCGGCATTACGCGCGATGGGCGATCTGCGCTTTGGCATCCATCCGCGTAGCACGGATGATTTCATTCATGAATACAGCCGTATACTGCTCGGAGGCGTATTCGCGAATACCGCTGGTGAACGCGTTGCCCTGGCGCGCCGCAAAGGAAACAAGCAAACGCTGCTCTATGCCGATCCAGGAAACGGTAAACCGATCGACAGTACCGCCGTCGCTTCCGCCGTTGAGCATGCGCTGACCGGAGGGCTGGATCGGAAGCAGTTTGAGGTTATGTTCGGGATCGATCATGAACGTCTGCGCGAAGGCGGCAAATTGCTGTTGAGCGCGGATGGCGAGCTTGGCTCGGCATTGTTCGAAGCCAGCGCCGGAACGCGAGGTGTAACGGCGCTATTGGCTTCGCTACAGGAGGATAGTCGCCGCTATTTTATCCCACGCTCCAAGCTGGCCACCCTCAACGAAGCCAGTCTCCAGATCGATGAATACAAGCGCGCCTTTCGTCAGGCGTTGACCAGACCGGCTGAATGGAAAGACCGCCAGCGCGCCCATGCGGATGCCAAGACAAAGCTCGCTGAACTGAGGGACCAATTGTTTAAACTGCGGCGCAGGGAAAATGAGCTGACTGAACTGCGGGCAGTTCAACCCCTGCTGAAGCAATATGATGACACTCTGGCGGCGCTGAACGGCTTGATGGAGGTTCCGTTATTACCTGCCGATGCAAGAGAAAATCGCCTGGCCGCCGAACAGTCGCTGCAAACAGCACGAAAGACTATTTCCCAGGTGGATGTCGAACTGGTGGAATATGGCCAGGAGAAGGCGCAACTCATGATCGAGCCAGCATTGTTGAGGCATGCCGCCGCGGTTGAGCGCCTGATCAAAGACCGGGATGCGGCGAGTTATACGCATGTTGAATTACGGAAAACCCAGGCTGAAGCCGATAGCGGCCAGCTCGCGCTGGCCGCGATGACAGTCAAAATTGCGGGAGATCGTGCCATTGATGATGTGTTGGCAGCCATTCCCTCTCTGGCCAACCGGGTGATGTTGAATGAGCATCTTGCTCGATGCAATGACATGGAAGTACGTTTGAGTTCGCGCCACGAGCGGGTTACGGATATTCAGAAAAAACTGCAACAGCAGCCGGAAGGCAACCGGCCAATGATGGATGCGGTTTTGAAACGAGCAGTTGAAGAAGCAGTACATACGGCCCGGGCAATGGGTGATTTCACAAAGCGCCACGAAAAGCTGCAAGGCGAAATAGAGGATCACGCGCGGCGGGTGCGACAGGGGTTGACTGACCTTGGGCTCTCTACTGTAGAACAACTGCAAGGCAGCCAGCTATTGTTAGCGACGGAAATAACCTCGGCGGAAAAGGAATTCAATAGGCTGGAAACTGAAATCAATAGCCTGCACAAGGAGGAAAGAGATCTTAAGCGCGACCTGAAAGCTCAACAACAGCGTCAACATGAACTTGCGGCGGCGGGTGAAGTGGTCACCGCACAAACTTTGCGCGCGGCCCGGGTGCATCGCGATCATGGTTGGGATTTGATACGCAAGGTATTTATTCAGCGTAGTGAAAATCCTGAATCGCTTGCCGCCCAATTTGATCCGGACCGCCCGTTGCCTGAAGCATTCGAGAATTCGCAGAGCGAGGCGGACCGCCAGGCGGATCTGTTGCGCGAAGGCGCCGAGCGGGCCACGAAAGTGGCTGAGTGCGAGACACGTGTCGCTGAAATGGAAGCACGATTAAAAGAAATTATCTTCTTGAAGCAAACCAATGCACTGGCGCAAGAGCAGGCTCAGTTGGCTTGGTTCGCCAGGCTCTCCGCCGCGAGCTTGCCTGCCCATCAGCCGGCAGCGCTGCGAGAATGGCTGAATCTGCGCGGCACAGTTCTGGAGTTGATCCGGCAGCAAGCCAAGGTATCGGATGAGCAGTTCCGCCTTCTCGCTGAAGCGGAACAGGCTGCATCGACCCTTGGCATAGCGCTGTCCGCCGTGGGTGAAGCTGTCCAGGCTGATGTACATAACCTCGGCACAATGATTGCGCGGGCTTCGGATTGGGTTCAAACCATGACCAAGGCGGCTGCGGACGAGGCGGCTCGCCGGAATACGATAAAGAGCCTTGAAAACGACCTGAATGCGGCAAATCAGGATATCAAGGAGTGCGGCGATGCACTATCCGTGTATATGGACAAACTGGCTGGCTGGCATACACGGCTGTTCCTTGCTGGAGACAGTTCGCCTGAGGCTATCAAGGCCAGGCTGGATGAGCTCGATGCTTTGCAAAAGGCGAAGGTTACGCAGGATGGCCGGTTGTCGCGCATCCATGATCTCGTTGCGATCCAGAATGCCTTGTTCGATCAGGCAAACCGGCTTGCGGCATTGCTGGGCGAACCTGAGTGCAGCCACGTGAACGATTTCGTTGATCGTTTGCAAGACAGGCTAACGAAATCCCGTTCAGCGAAAATAAAAAATGATGGACTCGACCGCCACGTCGAGGCTGCTCAACGCAAGAAACGCGAAGCTGAAGCGGAGCAGTCCGTGAGTGAAGCGGCGCTTCTTGCGCTGTGCCATATCGCAGGTGAGGCGGACGTGAATAGCCTGAGCCATGTCGAGGAACAGTCGGCCAAAAAACGGTTGTTACAGGAAAAGGCTGAATCGCTGATTGGGCAGTTGCGTGAAGCGTCGACCTCGGAACTTCCTAAATTACGTGAAGCCTTGTCGGGGCTGGATACCGCGGAGACAGACATTGAGCGGGAGCAATGCCGTGTATCCATCAAACAGCTTGAAGAGCAGGTGAATGCAGCGGCAGATGCCGAGCAAATGGCACGGCGTTCACTGGATGAGATCGATACCTCCGATCATGCTGCCGAAGCCAGGGAGCGGATGGAGTCGGCTATTGCACGTTATTGCGCTGGAGTAAAGCCCTGGGCACAACTGAAGCTAGCTGAATCGCTCCTGCATGAGGCGTTAAGGCGCTTTCGCGACAAGGCGCAAGCCCCCATGGTGACATTGGCCTCCGAGTATTTTCGGCTGGTTACGAGTGGCCGCTATCGCCGTTTGATCGTGGATGACTCGGCTGAGCAGCCGGCGTTGCAGGCCGAGCGCGACGATGGCAGGCATATCGGCGTATCGGCCATGAGCGAGGGTACCGCGGATCAGCTTTATCTCGCCCTACGCCTGGCTGCGCTGGAACTGCAACGTAACGAACAGCGGCAAATGCCATTGATTCTTGATGATGTATTGATTACTTCCGATGATCATCGCGCCGCAAATGTATTCAGCGCGCTGGCACGTTTTGCCGAGGGCGGGCAGGTGATGTTGTTCACGCATCACCGCCATCTCATCGATATAGCCAGCGAACTATTGCCGACCGATGTTTTGGCGATTCATTCACTATGATCTGAATGGAATGAATTCACTACCACGATGGAAAGCGAGTTGATCACATCGTGACCCGAGCCTTGTTCATGCTTCAGTTCGACGGCTTGTCGGCAGGTTCTTCTTCCAACCGATCGTAACTCTCGGGTGGGGGGTTGCCGTCGTATATCACATGCTTGCGCTGCTGCAAGTAAGCATCGCGCACAAACAAGTAAGGATCCAGCGCGGCCTGGTCGCGAAGCGACATGGGGCCGGATAGTCTTGCGCGCAGGTCGATGATGCCGAGAATGGAGAGCGGTATCGCGATGGCATTGCCAATCGCATAAGGACCCAGGAAGGTACCCACATAAAAGAGCATATTGGTCAATACGCTCACGGGAATGCTCGTGGCGTCACGATAGCTGCTGGGTCCGAATAAAGGAATAAAAAGATAAGTGTTTGAGTCGACACCCCACACAGCCAGCGTTTGTCCAAAGTCTTCGTTATGTAGCGGCAAACCCATAGGCGAGGCCACATCAAAGAGTCCGGCTATTCCGATGGTCGAATTGATACCCAGACGCAAGGTGTCCCGGAACCCCTGCCGTACCTTGCCCTGTAAAAAATCGTTCAGGATTGTTTCCGGATATCCGAGATTGTCATAAAAATTTCCAACGGAGCGCCGCACAGGCTTGGGCACATGGTCGACATAGGCATCCGCGACCGGCTTCAGAACGTTCCGGTCGACCATATCGGTGAAATCATAAGACTTGCGATTAATATGCTCATGGGGATCCGTTGCGTCAAAGCTCTGGTCGTGCGGACGCACGGCCGCGCAACCGGCAAACAGAATCGTGCATATCAACAACAGGACTTGGGCGGGATGGCTATGCTTCATGGTCAGGTAATGAATAGACGGCAGTTTGTCGAGATTTATATATACCGAAGCCCACTGTCGTTCGGCACCCCGCAATGCTATGGAACGCTCAGTTGGCAGTTCCAACAAGCTCATCCAAAACTATACGCTAAAGCCAGAGAACATCAAACGTTTCGCTGAAATGCACCGTTTTTGACCGTATCTTCTCGCGCTTCGAGCAACTTGATCAGTTCACTGTTTTCATCCATTTCACCTTGATCGTCGAAGCACCTGGATTGTGTTAACAGGCCATAGATCCCAACCGGCATGGTTTACGGGGGGTACATCACGTAAGCCCATCATATAATTGTCTTGCGAGAACGAAATTGATTATCAGGATCTTTCACGTGGGCTTGCTTTATCTTTACCAGGTCTTCGTAACTTTTATCGAAGTAGGTTCTGGTAGGCACCGAGCTGTCTTTGAAACTGATGAAGGCACCTGAGGTATTGGGAATATCGTACTCGCGGCAAACATCCATCCAGTCAAGCGCGCGGTTTATGCGCGTGTACACGTGATTGTTCTGGCCTTCCTCCTTTTGTTCTTCAGTTTCGTTCCACCAGGTTTGGTACTGTATCGTGAATAGCTTATCCTTGTAAGGAAAGGCGCTTTTTGTTTTCTGCTCCGGGGTAATGACATGCTGATAATAGTTGCCGGTGATGGCGCCCAGAGTAATATACGTATACAGTCCCAAGCCTTCGTTGCCGGGTAGTACGAGCGGAGAGGTGAGGCTCTCCAGCAGCTTGTAATGTCCTTCCTTGCCAAGGCCCTGGGCATCTACCAGGCGTGAGGTGATTTTATGGGGCCCTGGCTGATCCTCATCAGGAGGAAAAGGCGTTCCTTCCAGCCCTTGCTTCAGCCGGTTCATGTTGTGAAACGAATACCGATCCCAAGAGCTCATCAGGTGATCGCCATAGCGTAAGTGCTTGTATTTGCGTCCGGCCTTATCCTCATCACGAATGGTGAGGGTGTATCTGCCGGTGAATTCAAAACGTTGACGTATAAACTCCCGCAGGCTGTTTTCATCTCCCTCCCAGTAGCCATACATCATACAGTTGTGGCTTATGGTGTCAGGATTAAAGGGACCCTCTTCGCGGGCATGATGCCTGGCAGAAATTTTCAGATTGGTTCCTACCAACTGGCTGGCTGCCGGATCGGTGGAGGCAATCACCGCTTCCCAGGCTTGCAACACGGTAAGGGTGGGAATGGGGCTTGAGTCGCGTATAGCAAATACTTTGTTTTTTGGTATATAGCAGTATTCATTCCACTCGATCTGAAACTTGATCATCTCGAAAGGTAGCTCGAAGGTTTTGATCACGAGTTCGGTAACAATGCCATAGCTGAAGCCACCACCACCTTTAATGGCCCAAAGCAGTTCTCTTTCGTCTAGATTCCCGTCCATGCTCAATTTACGTATGGTGCCATCGCCAAGCACCAGGGTGGCGCCGACCACACTTTCGCAGCACATACCGTGCTTACGGGTCCAGGGGCCCCAACCTCCGCCCATGGTATAGCCCGCTATGCACACCGTGCCGCAGGTTCCATGTGGAATCATGACATCGTCGTCAGCCAGTTTCGTGGTGAGATTCTGAAATGATGTTCCCGGTTGTATATGGGTAATTCCGCGCGCAGGATCAATTTCTACCTCATTCATTTTCGAGAGATCGAGCAGAATGGTATCGGTACCGGAGCATTCCCCTTCATGGTCGTGCCCGCCCGAGCGCACGCGTAAAGTCAGGGCATGTTTACGGGTAAACCTGACCACCACACTTACCTGTTCGGTAGTAACACACAGCACAATTGCAGCCGGCATAAACTGAAACCTGCGGTTGAAGATCTGGCGCTGTTGATCGTACTCTTCCTGATTTTCCGAACAATTACAAAGTATTGTGGGCTGGGCTACTCCATCCAAACAGTAAGCCTCCCGGAGTTTTTCAACGATGGTATTCATATATTAATTAGTAATCATGAGTTGAGCGGGTATGGTTTTATTTAACCTGGTCGCGAAACGGTTATGCTGTTGTTGTACCGGAGAGCATGATCGCGAAAAGGACTGGCAGCCTGTCGGGCTTAAAGGAAATCGGTTGTGTCTGGTGGTCAGGCATTTGCAGCTAAAGAATGCTCAACCGTGTTAGATGGACATGCTCCAACTCCAAGACCGAGCGCGCTCGCACGACACGTTTGGACCGAAACGATTATAGGCTCTTGCTCAGGCTCAACAACCTGATAGTTCTTACAGGTATTTCCACCAAATACCTCTGACAACGCCACGTTTTATTTCAATGCACCCTGATCTGCGAGGAATGGTCCATTAGCTCCTTCCGAAGTGGCGGGTATCTATTCGCCGTAGCGGAGGAATACGTGCGTTATCGTACAGATTATTCTTTTATTCAAAGTCTATTCTTTTCTCCTGCTGATAACATTTGTTAAAGTAAACAGGAGAATCGTGATGAAGACTAAAACACTCGCCCCCGTTATTTTGACGCTCGTCATGGCTTGCGCGACCTCAAGTTTTGCTGGAGAAGCGGTCGAAATCAAATGGTCTCAGGTGCCGGCCGCAGCACAAAAAACGATCTCCCAAAATATGGGCGAGGGAAAAATTGAAGAAATCAAAAAGAAGACGAGGACAATAGGCGGTAAATCGGTCACGATTTATGAAGTGCACGCGAGAAAACCCGATCCAGGCGGAAAGAAATTTGAGATTGAAGTCGATGAAGGCGGCGAGCTTATCGAACTCGAGGATGAATGAACATACGATTCCGATAGCTGGAATTCAAATAATTTGCATGGATGCGGCATCGCTCGCATGATCGGAGAGCACGACGTAGTAGTAGCTGAAGGCAGTGCACGCTCCGCCAAGAGAGATGACGAAATTTGCCTTTGACAGCTTGAATTCCATCATCTACTTTGAAGCAATGGATTGCCACATACCACCTTGCCGGAGGATACCATGACACTCAGCCATTGCTTCAAAGTCCGTAGTCTCATCCTGGCCGCTGCTCTAATCACCGGTCTCGGTCTTGTTAATCATGCAAATGCCCAATTACGTTCATACCTTGTGGACCTCAACAGCAAGACCGTAACCAACCTTACTTTGCGCGATGAAAGCTTTGCTGTGGGCATCAACGACGCGGGGCAGGTAGTGGTAGGGTCAGCAGGTCGTGCTTTCATCACCGGCCCCAACGAGATGGGTATAAGGGACCTTGGCACATTAGGCGGGTTCCAAAGTTATGCGTCGGGCATCAACGCCGCGGGGCAGGTGGTGGGAAACTCTCACACAGCTGAGGGCTTCCCCCATGCCTTCATCACCGGCCCCAACGGAATTGGTATAAGGGACCTTGGCACTTTGGGCGGTGATAACAGCTATGCTGAGGGCATCAACGATGCCGGGCAGGTGGTGGGTTGGTCTTCCGGGGATGTGGCCCCTTACCATGCTTTCATCACTGGCCCCAACGGGATGGGTATGAGGGACCTTGGCACTTTGGGCGGTGAAAGCTTTGCTTATGGCATCAACGACGCCGGGCAGGTGGTGGGTTTTTCTAACACGGCTGGAGGCGCTTACCATGCTTTCATCACCGGCCCTGATGGGGCCGGCATGAGGGACCTTGGCACTTTAGGAGGCCCCCAAAGTTATGCCCGTGGCATCAACGACGCCGGGCAGGTGGTGGGTTTTTCTAACACGACTGGAGGCGCTACCCATGCTTTCATCACCGGCCCTGATGGGGCCGGCATGAGGGATCTTGGCACTTTAGGCGGTGGTTCCAGCTTTAGCTTTGCTTATGGCATCAACGATGCTGGTCAGGTGGTGGGAGACTCAGGCGGTAGCGCCTTTATCACCGGCCCCAATGGCGTAGGCATGATGGACCTCAATTCGCTGGTTGATCTGCCCGCTGGGGTGATTTTAATCGGAGCCAACGACATCAATAACCTGGGGCAGATAGCCGCCATTGCCGTTATCCCAGAGCCCTCATCCTATGCCATGCTGCTTGCCGGATTGAGCTTGATCGGATTCATGGCGCGACGTAAGAAGTCAGAAGTCCGAATTTAGCGTCGATCAAAAGTTTTAAGCGTCCACTAGCGCTTTCGGGTTATAGCGCATCCTTTTTTTCACAGCCTGATATGCGAAAACATGCTTCGGATCGGCTTGGTCTGATTGACTAGGCCGCCACTCAGCTATTGCAAAAAGGATCGTAACCGAATGGCCGGGACCAAAGACCCGGTGTGCTAAATGCTTGGATCCCGGCCCGCTGACAGTATGTGAGCGGGTTGCCAAGCATTCAGTGACCACCCATCAGCCAACCGGCCGGTTTGTTGTACCCAGGTTATCAGGCGAATCCAGATTAATCGGAATCGGCGGCAGCCATTTAAGGGTTAATTTTCGCTCCCCTGTGCGCGGACCCGTCCGGTACGGCGTCGGCGTAGTTCTTTATTCCCTGAGCGGAGTGGCGATCATGTTTTTCGTTATTGTCGCGCTATAGTTTGATATCATAATGCGTCGATTAAAACGTGGAACGGATCATCTGGATGAAACCTAATCACAAGAAAAGAATAATTTCATGGGGCCGCTTGCTGCCACTAACAATTGCCCTGGGACTTGTCGCGTGTGGTGGTGATGGCAGCGGACCCACCGCAAGCAATGGCAGCGGCGGCAACAGCGCTGCAACTGCCGAAAAAGGCCCGGCTACGGGGAGATTGCTGGATGCCGCCGTGAGCGGCGTGGCCTACCTGGCGTCTTCCGGTGCCACCGGCAATACAGATGAAAGCGGGATCTACAAATACAGCCACGGGGATACGATTGAATTCAAGCTGGGCAGCCTGATTCTCGGGAAACCGAAAGGCGCGGCTATCGTTACCCCTATGGAGTTGGCCGGTGACAGTGATAAAAGGTTGCAAAACCTGCTTATCCTGTTGCAATCGCTGGACGCGGATGGCAATGCCGTAAATGGCATTACCATCCCGGCTGCGGCCGCCGCGGCTGTCACTGCCTCGATTAATCTGGATAGCGAACCTGCTGCGTTTACCGCGTCGGCCGAATTGCAGAAAGCAAGAGAGGCGGGCGGTGTGGCAGGTGTGGTGAAGACGGCGGAACAGGCCAATGCCCACTTCCTTTCGCAGGGGATACCCCTGCTCAGCACCCATATCTGGGTCAGACACGATGACGCGACAGCTTCTGTCATCCGTATTTCGGCTGGTAACGGCGGCGAATATCTGAACGGAGAAGCCACGCCGGATGATTCATGCGATACCAACCGCGTGTGCGGCGGCAAACTGATGAGCAAAGCCGGGGTGGAATACGGAGCAGCGAGGGTATCCGAGTTTGATACAAGAGGATTCAAGTTTGTCGGCAAACCCACAATAGATACCAATCTTCATGCCGGCTTATCAAACCCAAGGCCGGCCTGGCGCGTGCGCAGCGATGGCTCCGAACTGATTACCTCGGATATCATGACGGTGCAAAGGGAAAGGAAGCAAGCCAGCCTCTTCGGCGAGCTCTTCCATATTGCCGGCACGCTCGAGGTAAGCTCTTCGAAGGAACCCATCAAGACCGAGGTCAAGGAGATCCGGTATTCCAAAATGGAGAATGATCCAAAAGGCATTATCGGGGCTTGGGTACCTGACCCGGCTGCCATCAAGATACAAACCTACTTTTTCTTTTCCAACGGAAAATTCATGATGGTTGATCCTATCGGGGATCCGGAACGCGCCGGCCATGAAAGTTGTGGTGAGCCGGGTATCGAATTTGCCTCATATACTTATGATGCCGGCAGCAAGGGCTTGGCGATTAAAGGATTCACCTATGATAACAACGGTTGCGCAGGTTTTTCCGGCGCCGAGACGACGTCGTTCAAACTGAATGCCGACGGCAATACCGCAACGCTTGAAACAAAGGGTGGTCCTGCATTGACGTTGCATCGGATATCAAAGTAGCTTGGAGGGGTTCGGGATGCGCACATTACTCTTTTCATTCTCCCTGATGACCATGGTCGCATTGACCGGGTGTGCCGGAGTCCCTCAAGTGAGGCTCCCACAGGATGTTGCACCGGTCACCAACTTCGATACGCAGAAGTATCTGGGTAAATGGTATGAGATTGCACGCCTGGAGCATTCTTCCGAAAAAGGCCTGAGCGATATTACCGCGACTTACAGCTTGCGTGATGATGGCGGTATCAAGGTGGTAAACCGGGGATACGACGCCGTGAAAGATGAATGGCGCACTGCCGAAGGGAAGGCTTATCCTGTGGGAAGCCCCGATACAGGCTATTTGAAAGTATCTTTTTTTGGGCCATTCTACGGTTCGTACGTAGTCTTTAATCTGGATACCGACTACCAGTATTCCTTTGTCACAGGGCCGGACAAGAACTATCTATGGCTGCTTTCACGTACTCCACGCGCTTCGGATGAAGTGTTAACCCGATTTATAAGCGAAGCGTATAAGCTTGGGTACGATATCGACAAGCTTATCTATGTAGACCAAAGCCGATCAATCTCTTCAATGCCGCAATGATTTCAGAGCGGGCTGGCGTTGCCATGCCTGGCGGTGTCGCGCAGTTGGCGCACTCTGTCATGGTTACGTTTTGCGCCCTCGTATTGCTGGTCGAGGAGGGCACGCAGATTGCCCGGTAATTCTTCCCTTAGCGCATTCTCATAGGCCACCACGGCAGCCGCTTCACCGCGTTCGCATTCTTCAAGCACCGCCAGATTATCATTGCTGGTCAAAGACGTTTTGAGGTCAACCCAAGCGCGATGCAATGTGCCTGTTACCGTCCCGCCGGTATCGGGGTCACCGCCATACCGCCTGACCTCGGTACTCAACTTGTTGACGGCCTGCGCGCAACTCTGCGCCCGGTTTTCAAAATACGACTGCAGCGCGGCGTCATGCGTATCCTCCGCGCAGGTCCTGAAGCCATTTGCGCCGTCGCGCGAGATTTCAATCAAGTCGTTCAGCACGCTTACGATTTTATGGTTGTCCATTTCATGTTCTCCGGGAAATAGTGCGCAGTCCCAAACGCCAAACGATAGAAGGACTGGAAGCTGGGGTCTGTACGTTGGCACACATTCTGCTATTTAAAGGTTGGAGCCGGTATCGTCGTTCGTTGCTTAGTCTTTCACTCAGCTTAAATGAAAAAAGGAAACCATTCCGTTGAGCCGCTATCCCGATACTCCGGATGGTCGCTATTGCGGCTGCCTTTGCGGTACCAGCCGCCAGGTCACTCGCCCAACTTCTTCTCCTTCATGAATCTGCTGCGCAAAAAGCTCAAACTCATGCTTGCGCATTGCTTCCGGTATTTTTACCAGTAGCCGCAAAGGAATTCGCGCCTTTGCGCGGAAGACAATCTCAGGAAGCCTCAGGCGGCTGCAATGGTTGAGAGGGACATGAACCACGCGCGGGCGATCCTTTGAGTCGAGCGGCGCGAATGGCATGGAATGCGGGCGCACGCGCAGTCTTTCAGCGAATTCCGGCGATAGCTCGAGTACGATCTCGGCCCCGGCGGGAAGCCGCGGCACGATTTCAAGATGCATGCGCCGTGCTTTATCCGGTGCACCTGCCGCGATAAAGGGCAAGGCGACATAGTCCCGCGGTTCCGATCGAGGGGGCGGCACATTATTGACCACGTTGAAGTTGCGCCAGGTCACGTTATTATTGTTGCGGATGAAGGTGGTGAAATTGTCCCAATCCAGAAAATCGGCGGGTACGGGGCCCGGGTCGCGAGGCGCGTCGAGAATGCCGACGAAGCAATAATGCCCGGTTGCGGGTATGGCTGCGGATGGCCAGGTAATGCCATTCGAAACCGTCAGCAGGTCGCCGGTCGGTACGTTTGCCAGGGTGGTCGATCCCAGCAGCGTCCAGAGGTCCGGCGCGAGAAGCGTGGAAGGCGGTGCCCAATAGACAGTAGCCGCCACATTCGCCGCAGCCGAGCCGCCCCGGTTGCGCACACGCACGTAAACGAAATTATCCTGCCCCGCTTCCGCTTCATAACCCAGCGTCATGTCGTTCTCGGTCCCGCTGCCGGCGCCGAAAGCAGCTTGGGGATCGGCGACAGCGGTCTGCCGCAGAATGATATCCGGACTGGACGAGATCGCGCCCAGGTGAGGATCGCCGTTGTCGCCGATGAAATCCCGCAGATAGATGTCGGGAGCGAGGTTGAGTACTGTTCCATCAATGATCGCGCGTAGATTGGGCATTACCCCGATGCGGTCCACAGCCGGATTCGCAGACAAGGTTCCATATGCGGCATCGGACAGAATCATGCGCAGTTGCCACGGGGCAAGGCGGTCGTCCGAGGCCGCTTCCACTAAGCCCTGCACCGCGAGTGCTGCACCCGTGACGATGGGGGTAGCGCTGGATGTGCCGTTGAAGCCGGTCGTATAGAGGTTTGTCGCCGTATTGGTGGCATCGGAAGAAAGGGTGTCCACGTTCTCGCCCCATCCATAGCAGTCGATACGGCTGCCGTGGCATGAAAAGCCGAGGCGCACGTGTGGCGCGGTGGAACTTGCCGCACCCACCATGATGGCGCCTGAATCCAGAAAATCCGTGCTGGCGCGGTTGAATATCTGCTGCCCGCCGGGATTCACCACCGTATCGAGGTCGACGCCGCCGTTGCCGGCCGCCTCGACCACCACGATGCCAAGCGAGGTCGCGAGGAGGATCACGTCGAAAACGGCCGGTTCGATCTCGACGGGAACCAGGCTGTAACCGAACAGATTCGTCTGTGCTTCAAGCAGCAACACGTCGCCAAAGCGCATGACGCCAATCGCATCGAGTATCGGTTGGGCCGTGCTATAACCACCTCCCGGCAAATGCTGGCCCACGCAGCGGACAGATGCCAGCGCGGGCGTGATGCCCACACAACCCACGGCATTGTCTACCGCGGCGATTTCCCCGAGCACGCCGCTGCCGTGAAAATAATAGGAGTGATTCAGGCCCGAGATCAGCGTGATACCGTGCGCGGCGAGATCTTCATGATCAAAAGTCCAACCCCACTCCATATCGACCAGTGCCTGCCCAGCGCCATCGCCGCCAGGAAAATTCCAGGCATACTCCGCATCGATGCCGTCGGGCGCAGGGTCGAGATAGCCTTGATTAGCGCTGCGCGGGTCATCCGCAGCATTGACGAATGGCGGCTCGACAGGCGGTGGCTCGACATAAGCCATGGCCACGGACTCCCACTGGGAAAGACGATTCACCAGTTCTTCGGCATTCATGCCGAGCGGCAGGTTGACCGCGAAATAGGCGTCCAGATTGGGCGCGCGAAAGGCTGAATTCAATGCTCTGGCGCGTTCCCCCAACGCGGCGAACCGATCGGGTTCAAACGATAGGAGAGGTTCAAGTGTGATGCCTTCAAACTGTGCCGCCAGCGCATTCCACGGGCCGACACCGAGCGATTCCACCATTCGCGCGGTATCTTCGCGGGGGAGCTGGACGTGATCCTTGAATTTGACAATTACGCGGCGGCGATAGCCGAGCCCGGGCTGAGCTTGTTCCATGCCGGGCGTCGCGGCGCTTTCGTTCTCGTTGGTAGCCATGATCTTCTTCTCCGGATCAGTCGTTACATCTAACGTTACATCTAACGAATAGCATGGAATACGAAATATTCAAGCTGAGCAGTGGCCCTTTCACAGAAGCGGCAGTAATCAGATAAATATTCCCAAGGATGAAGACAGCTGGTTTGCCCGGATAGGGCGGGCGCTGATCATCCGTTTTGAATGCGGGCTTGCGACCCGATAGCCCGGGCCGGGATGGCGTACTTATGCCGATAACCCCATACCGAGCGGAACTCGTCCAGCATCTTCCCGGGATACCGCTTCAGTTGGTTTTTTGAGGCGATTCGTTTCCATCATCAGGATTGACATCGAGGCAACATGATCTATGTTGATAGCAGAGCACAGCAATTCTTTGCGTAGCGACGCGAATTTTTAAAAAGGGGGAAAGCATGCCACTAAACGCATATGGAGTACTGAAGGGCCGGCCGGTGAACCGCCAACTCGCCTCGGGCGCCAATCCGCATTACCAGATCCATATCGTGGACGATACAACCCATTATCGCATCGCGGTGAACGTTACCTCGCAACTCGCCCCGTCCGAGCTGGAATTTCTTGTGGATTCAAGGTTCGACCATCCGCTCCTGGCGGAGTTGATCGACAAGCCTCTCGGCTGGCTTCCTCTTCAATCCAGGCCGGGTGGGGTCGCACTCGACTTTATACGCGGCAACCTGTTTGATCCGCGCGATATGCGTGTGCTCCCTCTCAGCGCACCTGGTCCGGATAACGATTTGAACGAGAAAATCGATCAGTTCGTACAGCGTGCAATGGCGGACGAGGATGCGCTTGTTTATGCTTTTGGTCAGCGGTGGGGCCCTGAAAACAACAAAACCGACAAGATATTCGGCTTTATTCCCGGCAATGGCGTTCATGATATCCATATGAATCAGGGCAACGCAGGGCGTTTCAAGGGCGATGACGGGGTATACCAGGACGGTGCCTTGTTATTTCATTTTCCCCGGACCAGTCAATGGGTCGGCGTGTTTTTGAAGTTCCAGTCCCAGACCTGGCATACCGATGACAAGACCGGGCATCAGATTCATACCGAAACCAGTGGTCCCCCATCAGACGAGAACGTGGTGTCTCGTCCGTTCGTTCCAGGGGGACAACCCACCGCGGAGATGCCGGACGGGGCGATCCGAATTGTCGCAGCGCTCGTCAATAGCAGCCGGTCGCCCGAGATCGAATTTGTAACGCTCTTGAACACCACCAATCAGACAATCTCGCTTGATGGCTGGAACATTGCGGATCGCGACAAAAACAGGATGGCGCTAAAAGGGTCCATTACGGCTGGGGAGACATTGCGTGTGCAACTTGAACCGCCTGTTGTTCTGCCCAACAAGGGTGGAATCATCACGATATTGAACGGCGATGGTTTGCGCGTGGATGGGGTGGCCTACACCAAGGAGCAGGCACGAAATCCGGGTTGGACAGTGAAGTTCTGAACGGGCCGGCATCTGGACCAGGATTGCACGCTTAGCCTTGAGCACGATCTCGGCTTCGATTAAAACCGGGCAACCGGTTCACGGTGATCGTGGTTCGTCGCAATGGAGAGAACTGCGGAGAACGGCTTGTGAGGAATCATCAAGATAGCCGATGAGATCAAAATAGAGGGCAGACATGAAGGTTGCAGTTTATACAAATAGCGATGATGCGTCCGGGGAACAAGAAAAACGATGAAAATCTGGTAATCGTGCGTGGCCATAAGAAGCTCGCTATAGCCTATGCGACTCATGTCATGTCGGTATATCAGCATTACCGCTTCCGATTGTATATCCGTGAGATGCTCGCGCAGGGGAAGATACCCTGGAGTTCTCTCGACGACGATGACCAATGGCTAAAAGATGAGTTGCAATCCAAAGCTCAGGAGATCCGATACTGGACAACGTCCTAACCGCGACAACCCGAAAACTCTTGCCATCCCGATCCCGATTTATACGTATGACATCACTACATGGAGAGTTCTCGGGCTACTTCAAGCCTCCGTGATGAAATCGAAACTCTTTGGGGGGTTTATCAAGCAGGAGCGTGTGCCAGTATCGTAGCCTTACCTGATGATGAACCAATGCTTATATACTGGCCACTGACCCAAGAGTATTTCACTATTTACAATACCTACGCGCTATCCATTGGGAAAATCAAAAATCACATGTTAAGAAAGCAAATAATAGCGACATATACAAAAGCACGAAGTATGATTGATTCAATACGTTTGAATAATGATCTTTTGCAACAGTGGGAGCGTGATTGCTTCCTATTCCAGGAAACGCGTAATCCTGTACACGAATCACATGCAAATGCTCGCCATAAAGCGTTGGTCGAGTATGCCACGGCACTCAAGGAATCGCATTCAGGGTTAGAATCGGCGGTCTCTGAATTATTGTATCGTTTACGAAGAAATCCTTACGACCATCCAAGTAGCGCAGCTAAATATTAACGCGCATGCGCGACCGGCACATCTTCAATGTGGGAATGACTGATCCCGGCGGTTTGCTCGCGCAAGTTGATATATCTGCCATTCCAGACACAGACGACAAACTCAACGAATGTGAGTATTTTCTTAACCTTGCCTCTAGCAGCCTGTCGGCCTTAAAGAATCGCAGCGAAAAAGTGACTGGGTGAGGGCAGATTTTGCGGGTTTTGAAGGCCAATAGTTATTCTATTGGTCGAAAAAGCAGCGAAATATGAACCAGCCAGACGCTTTTGCAGCCGATTTTCTTTAAGTCCGACAGGCTGCTAGGAGTACCCCTCGCGCCGCAGCCATGGCAGGTTGCTATCGAGGATTGGCAGAAGCCAGGAGCTGATTTCTATAGTGTCAGAAATATTTTCGCCCGTAGCTGTATTCGATTCCGGTATCGGAGGATTAAGCGTTCTTCAGGCGCTGAAAAAGCGTTACCCGCAAGAATCTTATGTCTATTTGGGGGATACGGCTCGCCTTCCTTATGGAACCAAAAGTCCTGAAACCGTGCAGCGTTATAGCCAAAGCTTGTGCAGAATTCTGCTGAACTATAATCCAAAAGCCATCGTGATCGCCTGTAATACCGCTTCGACTCATGCGTTGGATGTAGTACGCGCGCTGGCGGCTCCGCTGCCGGTGATCGGCATGATTGAGCCGGCTGCGGCAGCGGCGGTTCAGGCAACAAGGAATCAGCATATCGGCGTTATCGCTACCTTCGGCACGATCCAGAGCGGAATATATGAAAAGAAACTGAAAAAAATCAATCCTCACATAAAAGTATCGTCCCAAGCCTGTCAGATGCTGGTTGCTCTTGCGGAGGAGGGCTGGTCTTCAGGTCCGATTGCCACAGCTACAATCCGCCAGTATCTTGATCCCATATTCGACACAGCCGAGGCTCCAGACACGTTGATTATGGGGTGCACTCATTTTCCTGTTTTTGAAGTTCTCTTCCGGGACATTCTTGGACCATCTGTCACTCTCATCAACAGCGGTAAAGCGGCTGCCAGGCAGCTTTCGGGGATTACGGGAACAGGGGGTCAAATTAAAATACTGGCAACTGACGATCCTGTGCGCTTTGCTGTCAATGCTTCCAAATTCTTCGATAAAAGATTGGTGGCTGCCGATATAGAACTGGTCGATGTGACTGCCGCATTTTAGCGCTAAGATTCGGCGTTCTGACGTCCAGATCATCTGAATTGATAATACGATATTCCCCCGGCAATAATCCGGCGGATCTGACGATAGCGCCCTTTCTGCAGGGAGATGGCAAACACCTGTTGATCTCTCACTAGGGCTAGCCCTTGTGAGATGTAGTTTGATCCCTCTATTTTTTATGAATGATAAAGGACGTTATCATTCATAAAAATAAGCTAGGAATAAGAACTCAAATAGTTATGTAGTAACTGTGCTGGCTCACCTTTAACTCGATAAGGAGCTTGTGATATAGTTAAAGATAGTCATAGGAGATACCTGATATGGCAACATCGATCAAGATTGATGAAAAGCTGAAAAACCGCGTTCGGGATTTAGCGAATGCACGGAGGCGGTCGGCAAACTGGATAATGAAAGAGGCTATCCAGCAATATGTGGACAGGGAAGAGGCGATAGAGAGTATTCAGCAGGAGGCCACGGAGTCATGGATAGAGTTTCAAGAAACTGGTTTACATATAACCGGACAGGAAGCAAGCGCGTGGCTGCGCACTTGGGGAACCGATGAGGAGACGGAAATACCCGAATGCCACAAGTAATTATCACCAGAAGGGCGGCGCGTGGCCTGGAGTCTTGTCGTATATTTCTGACAAATAAAAGTCCCGAAGCTGCCCAGCGTGCGGCCGGGACTATTACTCAAAAAATCATGCTACTGGAAGAGATGCCCGACGTAGGCAGGCCGGTCCCGGGATATGTGGGGCGGCGCGAGTTGACCATGGAATTCGGAAATTCCGGTTATGTGGCGCTGTACCATCATGACCCAGCTAAAGATAAGGTCTATATTCTGGCGTTTCGGCACCAGAAGGAAAGCGGTTATCTGTAGCTGCTCGAGTTTGAAATCGATCGAGCTACTTCTTTCCGTAGCGACGCTTTTTCAGAAACGTTATTGCCCTAAACTGGAATTCGCCATGAGCCTGTCTATTTTCTCGTGTCTATCCGGTTTCCCTAAAAGATTCAAGCTCCAAACGAGAATTAAAGAAATGGAAAAAACAAGGAAACGATAGTGGGTCGTGGGAAATAAAAGCATATGCGTTATATTAAAAACAAAAGGTATCCCAAGTAGGCAATAAAAATTAACGTCGACTTTAATCTGATCCCGCTTAGAAGTGGCCCCAAGAATTTGAACAAATCCATAAGTGGAAAATCTGCTACCTTTTGATGGTCCCTGCGGGACTTTGATATGGAGCAGAGAAATGG